>JBLIND010000188.1:0-12156 GCA_047639095.1 Candidatus Omnitrophota bacterium
TCGCCAGTTGCCCCCGGTCGTTTTTAAATCGCGGTTTCCGGTGAAGCCCTGGACGATCGTGAAGTCGAGGTACTGATCGATCCTCAATCGTTTCTGGATCTCCGTCCAGTTATTGGTAAAGGAAACCATTTCATTCCAGGCGACGTTGCTGCCATTAATCACCGCGCCTCCGTTGCGGGCATCGATCAAGGAGTCGTCCGCCAGTTTGTTGTAGGCGGCGTAATGGGAGTGGTTGGGTCGTTCGCAGAGGTTATAGACGCCCCAGTAAAGCCCATTCAAGTAAAGGTGGACGTAACGGCCTTCCCCAGCAGAAGGATTGCTCATATCCAGCATGGCCTTACGTGCCCAGTCGTCCCGGATAAGCGTACCTCTGCCCCGTTGGCCGGCATCCCAATGGGTCCATGAATTATTGTACTCTGCGCGAAGGGCGATGCTGTCATAGCTGCTCACCGGGGAGCCCGGGAAGAGCGGGAAGTCCAGTTTCCCCTCGCCATAGATGCCGCGAAAGCGAAGCGAGAGCGAATGTTTAACATCGTTTACCCGGCTCGACCCACCTTGGATGCGCAACCCGCAATCGAGTTGAAAATCGTCCCCCCGGGATTCGGGAAAAATGAATTCAGCGGACACCGCGCGTTCCGACCCGATGCCGTCATCGGTACCATGATCATAAATGCCGCGCGAACCGTTGATGTCCCAGAGGTTGCCGATTTCGGTGGCGATGGAAAGGGTGGGCAAACTCAGCATCGCGGTTTGCCAGTCATTTGAATAGGCGGGGTCGTCCACGATATCCGGGTCCATGGCGTAGTCGGCCTGAATGTTGTTATGACCGGGATCCCAGATGGTGGGGAAGTCCGGTGGTTGTACGGGTTGGCGAAGGACATCAGCGATGAAGATAAAGGTATGTGCCCGCACATCGGAATCCGCATAGCCGGGACGCGAGCTGACCGCGCGGACGGTGATGGCTCCGGCATTCGCGGAAGGGGCGACCGTGAACGGGGTCGTATACACCGTGCCATGGCTGGCCGAAGGGCGGGATCCGTCCATCGTGTAACGGAGGGTCTCTGTGGGATCATTGGCGGTGAGACTCAAGGTGAACGGGTTCTCGTAAAACCCCCGTTTGAGGCTGAAGTCGGGTTGACGCGATTGAATGGTGGTCGAAATGCTATTCGCGGCTCCGGGCGTCGGGGATTCCAGGTAGGTGGGAAAGAGGATGTTGGATGGCATGCCGAAGGAGATGTTCTGAACCTGTCGGGGGAATTGTGGGGCGAAGGCATCTTCAATCGTGGTGCCATCCGGTTGGATGAGGGCCAGGTATTCGCCATCTGCGTTTAAACGAAAAGAGGTATGCAATCCGTTGTTTATGTTGGTGGGGAATTTGTTGGAGGCGAAAACGATCAGGTAGTCCCCGCCAGGGATGCTCACACTCGGGAAGGTCCATTTCAGCGAATCGGCTACGTCATCGGTCAGGTGCCAACCCATCAGATCCACGGCGTTCGTGGATGAGTTGTAGAGCTCGATCCAGTCCGAGGCGCCGCCATCGGCATCCAGCAGACCGCCACTGTTGGCCGCCATGAATTCATTGATCCGTATGTCGCCATACAGCCCCGATATACTGAGGAGTAGGGCGGCTGTCAGGATCTTATGAACGCGGGGCATGGTATTATGCATACCCTATGGGTTTCCGAAAAGACAGATGCCTTGATGCTGCACCGACAAAAAATGGGCGCGACATCTGGTGTCGCGCCCATGCTGAAAAACATCTTGTCCGGTTCAGTTGCCGGGATTTACCAAGGTGCCGGAACCGCTGATCTGGCCGTCGCGCCAGGTACCCACGAAGGACCAGCCGTCCGGGTAAGTGAGTTTTCCGAAGCCATCCATTTTTCCATTTTTGAATTGGCCTTCGTAGACCGTGGTATCCGGATACACGAGCGTACCCTGGCCATGCATGTTGCCGTTTACAAAAGCTCCGGCATATTCCCAGCCGTCCGCGAATTGCATGCGGCCCTGTCCATGCATGCTGCCGTCTTTCCATTCGCCATCATACTTCCAGGCGTTCGGACCCGCTTTTTTCCAGGCGTTGGGATCAACCTCTTCGACTGGAGCGCTGGCTTTTCCGCTGGCCTGGTTCATGGCCATCTTGACGATGTCCGCGCGTGACTGCTTGACCAGGTTGTCGAGGGCTTGGCGATTGTTGCGTACATTCTGTCCGCCGTTTGCCATGCCGCGGACATCGGGGGCCGGCTGAGCTACACGAATCGCGGGGGCGGGTTGGACCGCCGTGGGGGCCGGTGTGGTTAAGCGGGCTGGCAGGGCGCTTGGCGCTTTAGGGGCTTCGATCTTGATAGGATTGAGGTTCGCCTGAGCCAGTTGAATCGGCTCCGGTGCGGCGACCGGTTCTGCTTTCAACGATTGAATGGCCGCTTTGGCGTCAACGGTTTTGGGTGTGGAGCTAATGACCCCCGATTTCACATCCTTGGTGACGACCGGGGTGGGTGTCGCGAACGGAGTCGGGGCTGCTTTAATGGTATCTCGACCACCAAAAACGCGGCTGAACAAACTGGCGCGTTTGCGTTGGGTTGCGGTCGCTATCTGTTTGGGCTCGGGCTTCGGTTCCGGGCGGGCCGCGATGGGGCGGCCGACGTAGGAAGGGGCCGCTGCAACCGGGGACGCGCTCGGAGTCTCAACCGGTGTGACCTGTCTTGCCGGCATGGCCGGTCTTGCCGGCATGGCCACCGGAGCGGCTTTACCCAGGTCCTTGAGCAGCGCCGCCGAAGGCTTGGAGGACGAATCGACGCTCACACCGGCGGCCGCCGCTTTCGTCTCCAGATCGAGGCCGGCCTTTTGGGCTTCTGCCCGGGCCGAACGCAGTTCTGCGGCAAGCTTGGCGCGGATGGCCTGCAGATCATCATCCGAATACTGTTGGAGCTGTGCGGGTGCTTTGATCGGTTCGGGTGGGGCCGGGTGCGTGCTGATCACAGGCGCCGCAGGCGGTGATGCCTTGACGACCGGTTCAGGATCGGCTTCGCCGTCCTTCTTTAACATGCTCATAATGGTGCTCAGGTCGCGGCCTTTTAAGGCTTGATCCACGTTGTCCGCGGCCTGAGCCATGGGCAGTGCGACGAGGATTGCGATGAGTGTACTTCCAAATGTTTTCATGATTCCTTAGGTCTTTTTCCTGTTTTCCAGAGCGTTATCGTATGTTCCCAAACTCGCACCTTTTTGCCGGTCATGCGCAAGTTGCCCGCTTGTGACGCCATAATGCGACGCGAAGCGCTTATAATGGGGATATCCTTAGCGCAAGTCTTTTACCCTGCCACAATATTAACCAGCTTCCCCGGAACGTAAATCTCCTTACGGATTATTTTCCCTTCGAGCTGCTCCGCAACGGCAGATTTGGCCGTTGCAACTACTTCTTCCTGTGTCGCATCTGCTGCAACCGTACACTTACCCCGTATTTTTCCGTTTACCTGGATCATGATGTCGATCAGATCCTGTTTTAACCACGATTCCTCGTGTTCGGGCCAGGTTTCGTAGGCGAGGGTGTCATCGTGACCCAGTCGGGCCCATAATTCCTCCGCGAGGTGCGGCGCATAGGGACTCATCAAGAGCAGAAAGCGGTCGGCGATGCTCCGGGGCACGTTCTCCCATTTCTGGGCCTCATTGATAAACTCCATCATGCCCGAAATGGCGGTGTTGAAGCGCATGCCTTCGGTGTCTTCGGTTACCCGCTTGATCGTCGCATGCAATACCCGATGCTGTTCGTCATTCGGATCGACCGCCTGGATGCGTGCCGCCAGGTTTTCCTCGCGATCGTCCATGTACAAGCGCCAGACCTTGCGCAGGAAGCGGTGAACACCCTCCACGCCCTTCATGTTCCAGGGTTTCACCTGTTCCAGCGGGCCCATGAACATCTCATACAAGCGCAGCGAATCGGCCCCGTATTGGTTCACGACATCATCCGGGTTCACCACGTTGCCGCGGCTCTTGCTCATCTTCTCCGCCTTGGCGGAAACCCGAATCGCCGGATTTTCCTTCCAGACGAAGCCAGCACCTTTTTTCTCCACGTCCGCTTCGCTGAGCGCATGGGGGATCAGAACTTCCCGGGTTTTCTTGTGGACGCCCTGGGAATCGACCTGCTCAAACGAAACCGGCGTGCCGTCTTCCTGCTTGAACACTTTGTACTCCTGCGGCCCCAGGATCATGCCTTGGTTGATCAGGCGATGGAACGGTTCCTTCGTGTGCACCACACCACAATCGTAGAGCACCTTGTGCCAGAAGCGGGCGTAGAGCAGATGCAGTACGGCGTGTTCAGCGCCACCAACATACAGGTCGACCGGCATCCAGTACTTTTCCTTTTCCGGATCCACCGGTGCGCCCGGATTATTCGGATCGATATAGCGCAGGTAGTACCAGCAGGAGCCCGCCCACTGCGGCATGGTATTGGTTTCCCGGCGCGCGGGTTTGCCCGTTTCCGGGTCGGTGGTGTTCAGCCAGTCGTGGATCGTGGCCAGCGGACTTTCGCCCGTGCCTGCCGGTTTGTACGAAGCCACATCGGGAAGGGTCAGCGGCAGGTCGGATTCCGGAATGGCCTTATGGCCTTCATCGGTATGAATGATCGGGAAGGGTTCACCCCAATAGCGCTGACGACTGAACAACCAGTCGCGCAGCTTGTAATTCACCTTCGCCTCGCCCAGGCCCTTGCTCACCAGCCACTCGGTGATGCGCGCCTTGGAATCGGCGACCTTTAAGCCGTTCAGGCTCACCTCATCGTTGGCGGAATGGATCAGCTCGCCGTCGCCGGTGTGGGCGGCTTCCTTGATATCCCCTCCGGCAATGACCTCCACGATTTCCAGGCCGAATTTTTTGGCGAAGGCGTAATCGCGTTCGTCGTGTGCGGGCACCGCCATGATGGCGCCGGTGCCGTAGGTGACCATGACGTAATCCGAAATCCAGATCGGAATTTTTTTGCCGTTCACCGGATTGATTGCATAGCGCCCGGTGAACTCTCCCGACTTGTCCTTCTGTAACTCCGTGCGTTCGCGGTCGCTCTTGGTACTCGCCTTCACCTGGTAGGCTCGGACGGCCTCCAGGTGTTCCGGCAGCGTGATGTCATCAACCAGGGGGTGTTCCGGTGCGATCACCATGTAGGTCGCGCCGAACAGGGTGTCGGGACGGGTGGTGTAGACCCGCAGGGTGTCCTCCACACCAGAAAGGGTGAAGTCGACCTCTGCCCCTTCCGAGCGACCGATCCAGTTGCGCTGCATCTGCTTGATGCTTTCCGGCCAGTCCACGAGGTCGAGATCCTCCTCGAGGCGATCGGCATAGGCCGTAATCCGGAGCATCCACTGGCGCATGGGCTTCCGAATGACGGGCAGGTCACCTTCTTTACTTTTGCCGTCGATGACCTCCTCGTTCGCCAGCACCGTACCCAGTTCGGGACACCAGTTCACGGCCATTTCGGATTCGTAGGCCAGACCCTTTTTATAGAGCTGGAGGAAGATCCATTGGGTCCACTTATAATAGCCGGGATCGGTCGTCGCGATTTCGCGCTCCCAGTCGTACGAGAAACCGAGGGACTGCAGCTGCCGTCGAAAGTTGTCGATATTCCGGTGGGTCGTTTCGGCCGGATGGGTGCCGGTTTTCATCGCGTAATTTTCTGCGGGGAGGCCAAAGGAGTCCCAGCCCATCGGGTGGAGCACATTGAACCCCTTCATCCGCTTGTAGCGGCAAATGATGTCGGTGGCGGTATAGCCTTCCGGGTGACCGACATGCAGGCCGTCGCCACTCGGATAGGGAAACATATCGAGCGCATAATATTTCGGCTGCTCGAGATCGATTTCATCCGGCGTGCGAAAGGTTTTGTGCTCGGCCCAATAGGCCTGCCACTTCTGCTCGATATCGGTAAACGGGTACGTTGCCATGCTTGCTTGCTTTCGTTAAATGAAAGCAGGCAACATTGAGTATAACCGGCGTGAAATCAAGGTTTCCTATTATAGGAACGCATCCTCTGACCACGCTTCGGCCTGGTAAACGAAGGCCTTGAGGATCGGGGAGGCGTAATCGGCTTGCCAGCCGGCCGTGTGTTTGGTCGTGCGCACGAAGGTGAGGGGGTCGGGCAGGGTTTCCCAGACCACGGGGAGCAGGGTGCCCCGGCGATCATCTGCTTTGAGGATCAAGCCGTCGATGCCCGGGCGAAGCTTCGCCGCGAGATCGGCATCGTCGGTAAACGACAATGGGGTCGGTTCCGTGAGCACCGAGAGGCTGATCCGGATGTCGGGCAACTCTTCCCGGGTGACCGGTTCGAAGCGTCGGTCGCGGGCTGCGGCGGGTGCGAGCCGGATGACTTCGGCCAAGAGGCTGCCTTCGGGTTCGAGCGAGCCGATGCATCCGCGCAGGGTGGCTCCTCGGTACAGGGTGACGAAGGGGGCGCGCCAGATTTGAAGGGCTTCGGGGTAAATCTCCAGGTCCACCTCGAGGGTGGAGCCTTCGAGCGCGGCCTGTATAGACGTACGTGCCATTTTGAGCAGCAGCTGGGCTTCGGCTTCATTCAGCAGTTCAGTCATAGAAGGCATAGGCTCCATATCCAACCACGCGTTGACGGTCGCCGGCGGTGTCACCGGAATTTCGTAGATCCAGCAAGGCTGGGCGAAGGCGGTGGGCGCGGGCGCACGACAACAGTCCCTGGATGGCCAGCCGTCCGCATGCTCCTTTTTCCTCGATGGCTTCGGGATCGAGCGCCAGAATCGCATCCGAGGTCTGGCGATCGAGGGTTTGCGCAGTGGCGTAGTCATAAAAATGGCTGAGGTCCGAGCTGATGACCATGAGGGTTTCCGGTCCTCCCCAGAGGCGTTCCAAAACCGTGGCGACTGCTTCACACGCCACCTCGCCGGTGAGCAGTGGGATCAGCTCGAAGGAAGCACAAACGGTCTGGAGAAAGGGCAGGTGAACTTCCAATCCGTGTTCCTGCGCATGCGCATCATCGCGTTCCACCACACAGGGTGAAGCCTGGAGCGCTTGCGATACGCCTGCGCGATCCAGTTGGACCAACCCGAACGGGGTTTCGAATGCGTCGCAGGAGGGGATGGCGATGCCCTTGAACGGCACATAGTGCGACGGGCCGATAATCACGACCCGCTTGACGCCTTCACAAGCCGCTACCAGTGGGGCATAGGCGGATCCCGCGATGACGCCGGAGAATACGTAGCCCGCGTGCGGCCCGATGATCGCTTTGGGTCTTTTTCCCGCATCGGTTCCGGCTGCGGCGATGCAATCGTCGACCTGCCGCTGAAGTAATTCGGCTTTGCGTGGGTAGAATTTCCCCGCGACGGCGGCTTCGCGAATGTGAGGCTGGATTTTTGCTTGGGTTGAGTTCATTTCAGGCACGTGAAGTCCCTCTTTATATGGTACCATGATCGAAGAGATGAACCAACCGGCAAATGTCATGGCGACCCGGCACTGGCACGCGTTGGACGATGGTCGAGTCCAGTGTGATGTCTGTCCGCGTTCGTGTCGCCTGAAGCTCGGGCAGCAGGGCTTTTGTTTCGTCCGGGAAAATCGGGATGGGGCCGTGGTGTTGAACAGCTATGGCTTGTCCAGCGGCTATTGTATCGACCCCATCGAAAAGAAACCGCTGCACCATTTTCTTCCGGGGACGCCGGTCTTGTCCTTCGGCACCGCCGGTTGCAATCTGGGCTGTAAGTTCTGCCAGAACTGGGACATCAGCAAATCGCGCGAAGTTCAGACCCTGGCCGACCAGGCATCCCCCGAAAAAATTGCCCGGGTGGCGGAGACGCTGGGATGTCGCAGCGTGGCCTTTACGTACAACGACCCGGTGATCTTTATGGAGTATGCGATGGACGTCGCGGATGCCTGTCGCGCACGTGGGATTAAAACCGTCGCGGTAACCGCGGGGTATATGTGTCCCGCATCGCGCAGAGAATTTTATGCCCACATGGATGCTGCAAATGTGGATCTCAAGGCCTTCTCCGAGCGCTTTTACAGCAAGGTCTGTTCGGCGGAGCTGGAACCGGTCCTGGATACGCTCCGCTATCTGAAGCACGAGACCGAGGTCTGGTTCGAAATCACGACGCTCCTGATTCCTGGAGAGAACGATGATCCGGAAGAACTACGGGCCATGGCGGTATGGGTGATGCGTGAGCTCGGTCCAGACGTGCCCTGGCATTTTTCCGCCTTCCATCCCGACTTCAAGATGCTGGGCAAGCCTCGGACGCCGACGGGGACCTTGTTGATGGCGCGCGACATCGCGATGGCGGCGGGGATGCGCTATGTGTATGTCGGCAACGTGCATCATGAAGCGGCGGATTCAACCTGGTGCACGGGTTGCGGAGCAAAACTGATCGGGCGGGATTGGTATGTGTTGAAAGAGTGGCAGCTGGGACCGGGTGGTCTGTGTTCATCGTGTGGCGAGCAGCTCGCGGGGGTGTTTGAAGACCAGTCGGGTACCTGGGGCGCGCGTCGCCAGCCCGTTCAGATGGCTTCGTTTACGGGCTGAGCAAATTCTTCAGCCCTAATTAAACGTCTCTGCCGTATGCACGGCCCTTCGCGTCAGGAGAACGCTGAAGACGAGCGCAAAGCCGGCCAGGAGAATGCCGAACGGTGCGAGGTACAGCCTCCACGGCGTATAGGGGAGCGTATCACCCACCCAAAGCGTTCCGATAAACAGGCCACTCGTCAGGTTCGCCTTTCTGACTACGCTTGCGTCCCCGATGTGTTTCCCGATTTGGACGAGGCCGCTGAAAACCAGGATGATCTGCACGGTAACCGTTGCGAGATAAAGGATGCATAAGGGCTCATAGAGAAAGCCTTGGAAGGCGAACCGTAAGAAAGACGTCAAGAGGGCTCCCATGGTCAAGTATTCTGCTTTTCGAAAATAGTCCGAGCAGGGGTGGAGCTTTTTGCACCCCAGCAGGATGATCGTATGGCCGATCAGGGTGATCAGGAGCGCAAGCCCATCCGGGACGAGCTGAATCACCCCCAAGTCGGTTACGATGTCCAGTATCAGGTATCCCAGTCGCCAGGAATTATCGAGGAGGGCCGGGGTGAAGAGCAACAGTAGCCCCGAGAAAATTTTCCAGAGACCGTCCCTCATGAGCGCTCCGTATGTATACCCCGATTTAGGTCCATGGTTCCTCGATCATCTTCCTTCGACTAAGTATACCCTGGGCGAGGCGGATCCTGACAGAGAAAATCCTGCGGTGATTATCCCCGCAGACCCGCTTGACATGGCGCGCTTCCTGCGTATGTATCCTTCTCCCGTAGGGCCAGAGTAGCTCAGTTGGCAGAGCAACGCATTCGTAATGCGTAGGTCGCCGGTTCGAATCCGGCCTTTGGCTCCATTTTTCACCTCCATACCTGCTAAATCATATGTCTCATCGCACCTTGGATATTGAAGCGCTCACCAACTATCTTCACTTGAGCGCGGGCGATGTGATGACCCTGGTTAAGCGTCGGGAAATTCCGCATGAGCGGGTGGGGGATCAGATTCGCTTTCGCAAGGTTGAGATCGATTCATGGGCATCTCAGCGTTTGCTGGGATTTTCTGCGAAAAATTTGCATGAATTTCATCAGGCTTCCACGGCCAAGATGCACGATCTGTCTGCTGAACACGCTTTGATCCCCGATTTGATGCAGCCCTCGTATATTCAGGCCGAGCTTCCAGCGCGAACTAGGGGATCTGTGATTCGGGGAATGGTGGCTCTGGCGGATAAGACCGACCTGCTGCTGACCCCGGAAGATCTGCAGACCTCCGTGGAGGAGCGGGAGGCGCTTTGTTCGACCGCTTTAACCGGCGGGTTTGCGCTGTTGCACGCGCACGTGCACGAACCCTGGATGTTTGAAGACTCCTTCATCGCGCTCGGGCGTACAGTGTCGTCGATTCCATTTGGCTCGCCCGATGGCCAGACCTCGAACCTGTTTTTCCTCGTTTGTTCTCAGGATGACAAGATCCACCTGCACATGTTGGCCCGCTTATCCATGCTGGCGTATCACACGAGCGTGTTGCTCGAGTTGAACGAAGCGGAAACGGCCGAGGATATGTACGAAGCCCTCGTGACCGCCGAGCTGGAAGTCCTGAAGGGCTAGCGGGCTGCTAAACCCGTCTACTCTGCAGGATCGGCGAGCGGATCAACGGAGTCAAAACCTCCGGGAATAGAATCTTCGATACGGTAGAGTTCCTTCGTTGAAGCGTCATAGGTCGTGCCTGCCTTCTTGCTCAACACGGCGAAGATAATGAGCGCGAGGAGCAGGACTGCACCCGTAATAATGAGTTTCATATTCATAAATATTCCATCCCATTTAGATGTGGGCATCACCGCTGCCGGAAAAGCAAAGGCGGTTGCCTGTTTAAGCAGAAAATGGCCCCTGCTCGCAAGGACTTCGATACAGAGATTCGGACGGTCCTGTTTACCCTTCGATGACGATTCGTTGCTCCGCGCTTGCATTCCCTTTTCGAGGTGCTATCTACCTGAATCCGGGGTCGCGGTCTGGAATATTGATCGCTGGGCCCTATGCGGCGGACGCAGATGAACCATGTCAGGACCGGAAGGTAGCAGCATTAAGTTTGGCAGTCCGGGCGCCGTAGGTCACCTGGCAGGAGTTTTTGACTGTCGGCCCCGGACTTTTTGATAGGTGATTTTTTAGATGTCGTACGAAGTAATAGCGCGAAAATACAGGCCCCAGATCTTTGCCGATGTGGTGGGGCAGGACCATGTGATTGACACGTTGAAAAACGCGATCACCAATGAGCGAGTCGCCCACGCCTACCTGTTTGTCGGTCCGCGCGGAACCGGCAAAACCTCCACCGCCCGTATTTTCGCCAAGGCCCTGTGCGCGGAAAACGGGCCGATCATCGATTTTGACCAGAAGAAGGATTCCATCGTCCAGGAGATCACTGCGGGCAACTGCATGGACGTCCTGGAAATCGATGGTGCTTCCAACAACGGGGTCGAGCAGGTCCGCGATCTGCGGGAAGGCGTGATGTTCATGCCGACCCGGGCGCGCTACAAGATCTACATCATCGACGAAGTCCACATGCTCTCCACGGCGGCGTTCAACGCCTTGCTCAAGACCTTGGAGGAGCCCCCGGCACACGTGAAATTCTTCTTCGCGACGACGGAGCCGATGAAAGTGCCGTCGACGATTCTCTCGCGCTGCCAGCGATTCGACCTGCGCCGGATTTCCATTCGCGACATCGTCGGGCGCCTGCGCGACATCTGTAAGAGCGAAAAAATCAAGGCAGACGAAGAGGCACTCCTCGCCATCGCCCGCGGATCTGAAGGCGGTATGCGTGATGCCCAATCGGCCCTGGACCAGTTGATCTCATTCCAGGGTAAGCACATCACCGAAAAGGACGTACTCTCGGTCTTTGGCCTCGTCGCTTCGGGGGTGGTCGAAGAATTAGCGGCTGCCGTTCTCGCCGGGGATGTCCCCCGGATCATCGATTTAATTGCCGAAGTCGATCAGGGGGGCAAAGATTTGTACCGCCTGCTGATCGATATTCTGGAGCACTTTCGGAATTTACTTATTCTGGCCTACAGCAACAATACGCGGAATCTGGCGAACCTCGCTGAATCCCAGATTGAAACGCTTAAAGAACAGGTAAAAGGCTGTGATCCCGACAAGGTCAGCCGGGTGGTCGACATTCTGATCGAGGGCGAGGGGCGCTTGCGCCAGGCGCTCAGTAAACGGACCCTGTTGGAAATGGCGCTGATTCGCGCTGCGCGGGCGACCCAGGTGGTCACCATCGACGACCTCGTTCGCCGCTTGAATACCCTTCAGGAACACCTCGGCGAAAAAAAAAAGTAAGTCCTGATTCGGGAGTCGGTTCCCGTAGTGTTTCCTCGCCCCCTCGAGCCGAAACGCCCTCCTCTCCCGCCGCCACGGTTCCCCGAGTCGATTCGGCTCCGCAGAAAAAGCCTGCAATGGGCGGATCCGGGTCACCCCCACCGATAGAGGATGCATATGCTCCGCCCCCGGCATCGGCCTGCGAGGAAGCGGAGGAGGCACCGGTTCAGAAGGCGTTTGATCCGCAGAAAGCGGCGCTTCGAGAAGATTGGTATAAAGATCCTCTGGTAAAAAAGGTGTTGGAAACCTTCAATGGGGATATAGTAGATATTTACAAAGCAAAAGAATAGCAGG
>JBLIND010000189.1:0-12112 GCA_047639095.1 Candidatus Omnitrophota bacterium
CGCATGGTGTTGATATCGTCGCGCCACGAGGTCATGGAGCTGATGCCGCCCCGGGTGCCCCAACGGGCTACGTGCGAAACCATGGCATCTTCCACGCGGGTTTCGAATACATCGATCATTTCGAGCATCCGGCCTGACTGGAAGGTCGTATTCAGATGGGCCGCATACTTCTGAATGAAGAACTCTTCGAAGGCCTGGTTTTCCAGCAGGTCGTCGAAGGGGTTGAAATTGTTGGAGAGGTCATTCAGCTCGTTTCCGTTTACGTTGCTGATATTAAAACCCCGGTCGAGGTCGAAGAACATCCAACGCCACTTGCCATCCGGTGTACGCGGGCGCCACCACTTGCGATTGTGAAACCAGGAGGTGTTCTGGAGAAAGGTCTGGGCGATGACAAAATTAGCAATATCTTCGATGTCCACCTTGCTGGCGACGAAATCAAAATTCGCCTGGTTGGAGAGGTCGTTATTGCTCACGTAGGAGCGCAATAACTGCCATTCATCTTCGGTGCCCTCGACCACTTGTTCGATGGCGCTGCCGCCGGCACCTTCCATCTCGTAGTAGTCGAAACCGTTTCGGGCTTCGCGATAGTTCGCGGTGATGTAGGTTTCATCGAGCTTCTCCCGCATGTTCAGCATGCCGAAATATTCGCCGTTGAGATAAATCTCACAGGGCTTATAGGTCTGGATACCGTTATCGATACGTCCTCGCACAATTTCCTGCATGTAGGCATCGCGGAAGCCGGTTTCCGGCCAGTCATCGCCGGAGTTACGCAGAACAAGACGGGTAAAACCGGCCACAGGTTTTTCCGGGAAGATCTGCTTTTCCAGCAGTTCCGTCCCCCACTTGCTGCGGAAGAACAGCGAGAAGGGTTTCTGGGCGAAACGAAAGATATTCAAGCCAAAGACCTTGCCGCCGGCATCCACGGAAAAGATCTTTTCCCCGTTCTCATAGAACTCGGCATGGATGGGGATCTCGCGCTGCTTGTAACCATTATCGTAAATGCCCAGATCGTTGTCAAAGAGATGGAACGGGTCTCCGGTCAAGGCGACCACGGGCAGGTAACGTGTGGGTTCGTTTATAAAATAGGTATGCGTAAGGATCGACCCAGGATGGAAACCCGGCTCGTACACCCGCGCCCGGAAGGTGGTCGTGACGGCGATCACGATGTTGGAGACATAGGCGGAGGATTGCGAACTGGGTTGCGAACCATCGGTGGTGTACCGGATCACCGCATTCGTATTTGCATAGCTCAACGCCAGGGGAAAGGCGTTGGTGAACCAACCACCGGCCACGGAAAATTCAGGCTCGCCCGCAAAGGCATTATTTACGCTTAACGAGGGACTGGTGTTCGGGAGTTCCGGTGTGGCCTCACCAAAATACGCCCAGGTGGCGTGTCCGTCACTGATCCGCCCATAGGACACATCCGTGGATTGAACGTCCATGGTAACCGAATCCACCAGGGCCCCGCTGGGACTGAAGAGTCCGACGGATTCGCCATCACTACTCAAGCGGAAGTTGGTGTGGTAGTTGCGCGAAACGACAGTGTCGTACGGATAGAACGGCCGCTTGATCGTAATCCCGGGTACATCATCCTCCCCGTCGGCCCAGATCAGGAGATGCCCTTTGGCCGGAATGATCGTCCCGGACGGCAGCGCCCACTTAAAATGGTTATCGAGGTCATCCGAAAGAAAATACCCGCTCAAGTCCTGGGGACTGGTGGAGTCATTGTACAACTCGATCCAGTCAGCAAAATCACTGTAGTCGAACATCTCAGGCCAGGTGCGACTGTTACTCGCCATCACTTCATTGAAACCGAGGAACGCGGTGCGAAAAAGACCACTCACCTGAGGGCTGGCCACGAGGCCTGCCGCAAAGGCCCGCGCGCGGACTTCGGTATTTTCCGATATGGGAATGGGCCCGATGTAGAGGAAGGCATTGGTCGTGGGATCGCTGCCGTCCAGGGTGTAATAAATCGCAGCAGACCCACTGGGTTCGGTAATCGACAGGTTGAAGGGTGTGCTGAAGATCCCACCCGGCGAGGACAACGCGGGTTTTCCGGCGACCGCCGCCTCCCCGTCTACGTTTCCGTTATTGGGCGTTGCAGCATGGAAGTAATTCAATTGCGTTGCACTACCCGACGTATTCAGGCGCGCGACCAGCTCGGGACTGATGAGGAAATCAGAACTCGTCGTCCCGGTGTTCAAACCGTGAATCGCCAGGACATTATTTCCAGCCTGAAGCGATGCAGTGGAGACATCAAAATCCTGGTAGATCACCGCATCGGCATCATTCACGTTGCCCGTTGCACTTGACTGCCAATCCGGACCGCCGGGATCGTTCTCGGCCTCAATCTGGGTCCCGTTGAGATAGGCAATAAACCCGTCATCGAAACGCATGCGCAGTTTGATCGTCGATATGTCCAGGGGATTTTCTTCGAGCACAAAAGGAATTCGCAAATACGCGGTGGGGTTATTGCTGAGCATGAGCGAGATCAAATCCGTATCGAAAAACGGAAAGTAGGTCGGGTTTTCATCGTAGCCGATTGCGGCGGTGCCCACATCCCAGGCCGCATCGTTAAAACCCAGATCCCGCCAGGTGGCATCTTCGGAACCGTCTGTGGGGACCCGGTACCGGGAAGGAGAACCTTCGCTGACCATCAACAGGTCCGCGGCTCCACTATTCCCGAGGCCGAAGGCAATATCTGCATACTGCGGCGGATAGGTGGGGGCAAACTCGTACATGATGGACGTGCCATTCTGCCGCAGGAGGGCGAGGTATTCGCCCGTTTCGTCGAGGCGAAAATTGGTGTGCAGCTGCTGCCCGGAAATCGACCGATTCTTTCCGGAAGCAAAAACCAGCAGGTAACTTTCAGCCGGAATCACCGTGCCGGCGGGAAAGGCCCACAGGGCCAGATTGGCGGTGTCATCGGTCAGGTACCAGCCGCTGATGTCGATGGAACTTGCCGTGGTATTATACAATTCGATCCAGTCCGAGAAATCAGCATTCTCGTCCTGAAGGGTACTCACGTTGGACGCCATGAATTCATTGATCACAACGGAGCCCACCGGGAGAAAGGCCCCATTGGCGTCGCCAGGTGTTCCACCGACGATGCTGTCCTGCCAGAGCCGAGGATCGTTGCCAAAGGCGGGCGCAGGCGCTCGCTCAAGCGAAGGTCCCAGGCCGTCCGCATCGCCCGGCCAGGGGGAAACATCGAGGTAGTCGACCCGATCGACCGTGATGTACGGGATGCTGCCATCCAGGTTGGGGTTGCCGGGCTGGCGCAGCTTTACGCCCTCACGACTGTTGTCGAGCTTACCCGTCCAGCCACCAAAGATACGAACACCCGCATCCACATTATGTCGGGCCCGAAAGCCGGCGACGTCGTTGGTGCTGATGATCAGAATGATTTCGCCCGCGGCAAGGGTGGTGTTCGTGGGGAAGGTAAAATCTACGCCGTCAGAGAGCCGCCAGGTATTGGTCGCCACCGCCGAATCAAACAGCTCGACCGGAGATCCACTGATATTCATCAATTCGACATACTCGTCGACCGTGTTGTCAACACTGAGCACCTGCTCCGGCGGATGATACATGATTTCGTTGATCACGACCGGACCGATAATCGGCGGTGCATTCAGTGCGCCGGTGCCCGCACGGAAAACGGCATTGCTTGCCGGTGGAACTGCCGAACCGAAGCTGGGCAGCTGAAGCCGGGTGACATCGTTGTCATAGGTGGGAAATCGGCCGAGCGAGATGCCGTTTTCCACTGCGCCAAACTTCACCACATCGGCGGTGCGCAGGAGAGTGCCGCCCGCATCCGCCTCCGTCAGGTAGACCTGGTCGCCATTGGAACTCAGCGAGAAAGGATTGGCGAGCGCGTTGGTGTCGCCGAACTGGTACTCATAAAAAACGATGTACCCCCCGGCCTGGAGCACGGTGTTCGTGGGAATGCGATATTTGTTGCGCGTGAGATTGGCATCACTCAAAAACCATCCGCCAATATCGATGGCGTTGGTGGTGGTGTTAAATAACTCGATGGCATCTTCGTACGGGAGATCGGTGTGGGTCAGCACCTCATTGATGACAATGTCCTTGACCAGGCTATCCCCTGCCCGCCCGGGTGAACCATGAAGTTCCACGCTGGCCCCCCAGTTGCGCACATCGTCACCGAGTGCCTGAGGGTCGAGCAAAACCAACGAGCTACCATTTCCATTGGCATCGGCCGGCCAGGGGGAGAGATGACTGTACGTCACGGTGAAAATGACCAGGCCATTGTCATCCCGCAGGCTGATGGTTTCCCCTTCGTTCTTGAGCTTGCCCGAAAACGAACCGGGCGCGACGTTGGTCACCCCCGGATACAAGGCGGCAAACGCATCCTCATCGTCGACCAGTACGACATAGCCACCCGCGGGAAGAATGTAGGAAACCAGGAAGGTATAATCGACCGCGTCGTTCATGAAGTGGTCTTTCAAATCCACCGCAACCGTGCCAGCGTTGTGAATTTCCACGTACTCGTAGTTCTCACCACCGACGGGATTGTACATAATCTCACTGATGACGAGATTCGCGCGGGCGACTGATAAAGAGAGGGCCAGCAGCGCGAACCCCCAATTGAATAACTTCATAAAAACACCGGGGCTGAACTGAGTGATAAAAAGGATCTATTTGTTTTAAATTAGCAGGTGCTAACTACTTGCTAACTATACGCCGTGGGAAATGAAAAATGTAACGATTATCAACAACCTGTACAAATATTCATTGAGCTTTCGGCCGCTCGGCGCGAAAAATAGCCACGCCAACGACGTAAATAGCCTGCTATGAACGATTAACGACGTTTACTGGGGTGCCAGACTGAAAAGCGGCCACATTTGAGACAGTGACATCCAGGCATCGCTGGCGCGAAGCTTTCGTCGCCCAGGCGAGATGGGGGGAAATGAAACACCGCTCCAGTCCGACCAGGGGATGGTCAACCGCTGGCGGTTCTGCACTCAAAACGTCCAGCCCCACCCCGGCCAGATGCCCGGATTTCAGGGCTTCCGCCAGCGCCTGCTCGTCCACCAGCGGGCCCCGGCTGGTATTAATCAGGATCGCACCCGGCTTCATAAGCGCCAGGCGCTCGCGGTTGATCAACCCTTCTGTTTTCGGAGTCAGGGGACAATGCAGTGAGATGACATCACTTTCGTTTAGCAAGGTGCGAAGCTCATCCTCTGAAGAGTGCGACCGGGTCTTCAGGATCTTCATGCCAAAGGCTTCTCCAATTCGGGCGACCGCGCTGCCAATGGTCCCGCAACCGATCACACCCAGGGTCAACCCTTCAAGCTCGACCAAGGGGGTATCCCAGAAGGTCCAGTCGGGTGCCGAGGCCCAGCGACCTTTCGCCACTTCCCGTGCGTGCAGATCGATGCGTTGCGTAATATTGAGGATGTGGGCGAAGACCGTCTGGGCAACCGAAGGGGTACTGTACGCCGGCACATTGCACACCGGAAGCCGACGTGCCGAAGCCGCTGCGACATCGACGACGTTGTATCCGGTTGCGGTGACCGCAATCAACTGGAGGTCGCCGGCCTCGGCCAAGGTGGATTCATGGAGCACCGCTTTGTTCGTGATGGCAACTGCTGCGCCGACCAGGGCCTCAGCAACCGCATCCGGTGCGGTGCGATCGAGAATCACACACTCCCCCAGCGCCTGAAGCGGCGCCCAGTCGAGATCACCCGGGTTCAAAGTCTGGCCATCGAGGACAACTATTTTCATGGAATCAGCACTTTCATGGGATCAACACGTTCATGGATGCCGGGGTGACATCAATTTCAACTTCAGCAACTTCTTCGACCAGCTCACCATCAACCTGGATCGGGCTCGCCGCCTCGCGAATGACTTTCAAGTGCCGGAACTGATGCACATGCACCTCCGGGATGCTGGAAAGATTTCCGGCAAAGAGTTGATGCATCATCGGCACGACTTTCTGCCAATGGTGACTGGAAACGGCAACGAGCTCCATCTGCCCATCATCCGCACAGGCCATCGGCGCGATACGGGCTCCGCCGCCATACTGGCTCAAATTGGCCACGGTGAAAATGATGGGGCGGTCGAAAATCATCTCCGGTCCATGGTCGATGACGAAGCGAAACCGCACCGGCTTATAGTCGAGCAGCTCAATCGCTCCGGCAAAAATATACGGCAGCACGCCACGAATCGGCGACTTCTCAAAAGATCGAACGACCTGGGCATCCCACCCCAGGCTGCAGGTGACACAGAAGAAGTGGCCATTCACCCGGCCGACATCGATGGCTTTCACCTGGCCGCTCCGCAAGCGCTCGACGGCCTGCACCGGATCCAGGGGAATATTAAAATGCCGGGCAAACCCGTTGCCACTGCCCGTGGGAATGACCCCAAGCACGGTAGACGTACCCGCGAGGACTGAACCGAGGCTGTTCACCACGCCATCCCCCCCGACCGCGAACACGCAATCTACGCGGTCCCGAATCGCCCGCTCGACTTTTCGCTTACCGTCTGCGGGGCTCTGGCTGATCTGAAAGGCGAGATCCACGTCCAGGGCATCCCAATGGTCGACGAAAGCCTCAATCAATTCCGGCACCGACCAGCCGAGGCCGGAATTGGGATTGATGATCACCCGGATTTTGCGAAACGATAAACTCATAAGGAAATGTACACGACGAACATAAGAAGGCCTGCTACTTTGGCAATGATATATTCTGAACTGGGGTCAAAAGGGAAGACGAACCATGATGCGCATCGAATTTGAAGACGGCGAAGTGATCGCCGACCGGGTGGTGGAGGCTAAAACCTTCGCCGAACGAAGCAAAGGCCTGCTCGGGCGCAGCTCCCTGGAACCCGGAGAAGGCATGTACTTCGCCCATTGCTCATCGATCCATATGTGGTTCATGCGCATGGCCATCGACGTCATATTCCTCGATGCAGATTACCGGGTTACGCGCATCTGCCGCAAGCTGCCGCCCTGGGCGATGGCCGCGGGCGGCCTGCGGACGAAGCATACCCTGGAGCTTCCATCCGGCAGCCTGCCGGAGAGCCGTCCGGCTAAGGGCGAGCGCCTGGTGATCGCGGAGCAGGAGGTAATTGGGGAGCGGCTGGAAGGCTGAGTATCGGGTCGGAGACCCGCGCTACTCGGCTAGGGCTGAATCGCCTCGCCGACCCGGATGAGCTCGGTCTCGACGATACTGGATTTCGGAATCGTCCGCCGAATGCCCGGTGCAACTTCGATGGTGATATCGCCATTCCGGTGCTTCTGGATCAGCACGCCTTCACTCATCTCGTCCGGACCATCACCGGTTTTGATCCGGAAGTCGGGAATGAACAAGCGCGTCATGTTCTCGGTCAGGCTGGTGATTTTATCCGTCTGGATGAAGAACTTACGCGGGCGATAACTGAATCCCTTTTTCACCAGCTGCAAGGTGTGTTCCCCCTGGGCGAGCAGATCAACCCGCAAGGGTTCCGACAAGGTGTTCGCGCCGCGCGCCTTGCTTTCGCCATGTGACTGGCCATCGATAAACACCTGAACGCCTGCCGGCACCGTACTTAACTGCAGCGTGCCACTGTTTTTAATAAAACGAAATTCGACCACGGTTTCCCGGCCGTTTTGAACCTTCACCGTCTTGGCATCCGGCTCAAACCCCTCGATCTCCGTGCGGACACGGAAGTCCCCGGGAGCCAGATTCGGTAACTCCATCGGTGCTTCACCGCGGAATTCATTATCCACATACACCCGCGCCCCATCCGGAATCGTTACGATGCGCATGCTGCCGGGCTTTGGATCCAGTACCGCGCTCATGGTTTCGACCGTGCCCGATTGAATGGTCAGCGACTCTTTATAGTCGGCGAAGCCATCCATCCGAAGTTCGACTTCGTGCGTGCCCTTGGAAATGCGGTCCTGCGTGACCGGCGTGTTGCCCACATTGCGACCGTCCAGGAAAACACTGGCGCCCGGGGGCGTTGAATTAAATGTCACCTTTCCGGAGTCGGATGCCAGCGAAACAACGAAGCGCTGAGGTCGACGATCTTCAACCTGGATGATAATTTCGCGTTGGGAAAACCCGGCAAACTGCATACTCACCCTGTGCTCACCCATCGGAAGATCGGTCACGAGCAGCGGCGTCACGCCGCGGGCCGCCCCGTCAATTTCCACGTCCGCCCCCTGGGGATCGGAATGCAACAACACCATGCCCAACTCAGGCTCCAGCATGAATTCCACGCCTTCGCGTTGTCCGTGTTTGATCGAGACCGTCTTGCGGTTCCGAATGTAGCCCTCTTTTTCGACCACAATGAGATGCCGGCCACCGAGCAACCCGGTAATTTCGACCGGCGATACCCCGTACGACTCCCCATTGCACAGGATCCGCGCACCCTCCGGTGTCGTCGTTACCATAATCTTACCCGTACCAACGGGATCGGCGGAAAAGGCGACCGGTTGGCACGCGGCGAGCAGGAAAAACATCCCCAACACATGCGCCAGGCCCAAGCGAAGCGGGCGAGACGAATAAATCTTCTGTAACTGCATGTTCATAGGCCCTTTCATCGCTGGAGGTTCCGTTCCGCCTCGAGGAGTTTTTTGCGCGCGTTATCGTGTCGTTCGTCCCCACGATCCGGGATCTGCGACATAATCATGCGCAGGTAGCGAGCGGCCATCTCCCAGTCCCGCAGGGTGATCGCCCGATCCGCCTGATAGAGGTTGTTCTCAAAACGCTCCTGAATCTCGTTTCGGCAGGTCCGGAATTTCAGAATCGCATCGTCGTAATACTCCGGCTTTGGATCGAGGGTGCGGAGATGGATTTCCACATCCTTATAGCCCCGCATGCTGTTCCAGAGATTGTCATGCTGGACATTCTTGGCCTCATACAAATCGTTCGCCAACTGATACGCTTCTTCGGCGAGCTTTCGCAACTGTTCGGGCGGTAGCGCCAAGGCCACCAGGCCCAGCTGAGTTTGGCCAAAATTTTCCAACAACTCCCGTACCTTGAGAAAGACTTCAGGATCCTGACGGTTGATCACTTTGGATCGATGCGTCTGATGCCCCATGGTGATGGTGATATCCTTCACGTCGTGCGTGTTCGGAGAGAGTGCGTCATACTCCTCTTCAAGCTCGAAGAAGTTCGTATCACGAATACTCGAACGCAAACTCGCGAGGACCCGGTCATCGACCGTGCCGTCTTCGGTTAAGTGCTGATCTGTATCCAGGTTGTCGATGGTGACTTTCAACTTGCCGTCTTCCAGCAGCATCTCGTAGCGGAAAATATTATCAGCACTGGCTTCGACCTTTTCGTAATAGATCGCGAGGCCATCCCCTTCCGGCTGGACCGCAGGTCCACTGCTGCCCGCGGAGGTCACCTTAATCACCACCGCGACGGCCGCGGCAAGCACCGCGATGATGGCTACCATCCAGAGGACCGCCGGCACGTGCCGGGGCTCTTTTTCTCCCGCAGCGACACCCCCATCGTCGCTGCGCCGTTGCAACTCCGGTTTTTTAGGTTTGCGTCCGAGTCCAAGATCGATGTCCTTAACCGACGTGGGCAGCGAGGTCTTTTTCTCTTTGCGCGCCTGGTCAGCATCTTCCGCCGACGAAATCTTTTCGACCCCGGGGACGCCGGCCACGACGGCCGCAGAGGACTTGCCATCCAGCGTATTGCGAACCACCCGACTGGAGGTCTCGCCAATGATCAACTCGTCGCCCATATTCAATGGCTGCTCGTGGACCAACTTGCCATTGACCAGCGAGCCGTTCGCACTGCCCAGGTCGGTGACCCAGAGATCGTTGTCTTTAAAGAAGAGGCGGCATTGAAACCGCGAAAGCGAGGGGTCATTCAGAACGATGTCGTTCTCATGCGCACGGCCCATGCGGGCTCCGCTTTCCGGGATATGAATCTCCCGACCCCGGTCGACGCCGTCTTCTACAATAAGATGTGGTGGTTTATATTCGCTCATGGACTTGGAAAGATATGAATGGGTACGATAAAAAGGCAAGGTTCATGACGGTTCAATTCTTTTCTGGATCAGGGTCTCTGTCTCATTTCCGCCTGAGCACCCTGAATTTTTCATGCTCATTTCAACAAACGCACGCGCCTGCGGATCAAGATGGTCAACAACAACGTTTCTCCACCCCTTCTCGCGCAGGCAACCTTACATGCCACCCTTTTTGATCATCTCAATGAAAATAGGACCCAACAGGACGATAAACACCGCGGGGAAGATGAAACAGGTGAGCGGAAAGAGCAATTTAACCGGCGCTTCATTCCCCAGTTTTTCAGCACGTTGAAAACGCCGGGTACGCATCTGGTCCGACTGGATCCGGAGAATGCTCCCGATACTCACCCCGAGCTCGTCCGCCTGCACGAGAGCGTTGACGACCGAACGCACGTCGCCGTTGTCAATCCGTTCCGCCATATCCTTCAGCGCCTCTTTCCGGGTACGCCCCACCTGCATCTCGCGGAACATCCGGATCATCTCTTCACTCAAGGCATCCACTTCGCGTCGATCGATAATCCGTTTGATCGAGCTCATGAAATCCAGGCCCGCTTCGACGGATAAGGTGAGCAGGTCGAGGACGAAGGGCAAGGCCCGCTCGATAATTTTGTGCCGCGCCTTGACCTCGCGCCGGAGCCAACGCATTGGATAAATGTAAAAGAAGAGCATGATCAACAGATAGAAAACGGCCTGACGCTTCAACAAGCCGGCGCCGAAGGTCCCGGGGATCTCCTGCAGGGCGGCCCACATGAGCATGATAAACAGGGGGCCGAGCACGCAGGGCATGAGGATCTTCATGGCCAGAAACTGCTGCGGCGAAAGCAGGGTGTCGTACCCGCTGGAAATCAATTGCCGTTCAACCGTTCCGCGCAGGCGCTCGCTCCGAGGCCCGTTGTAGAGTCTGACATTCGGCGTCAACGGCAACAACAAGCGAAACATAAGCGGCAGCCGTCGCTGCTGCTGTTGTCCATCCGCCAGGGTGACATAGGTGATGTCGACCGCCGCCAGTCCGACGTACCAGGAAACGACCCCGGCACAGAGGGCCCAGCATCCGGCGATAATGGCGTGAATCGCCCGGTAGTCTGCACTGAGGAGATCAGACATCGATGTTCACAATCTTTCGGATAACGAGGAAGCCAATGATCTCGATGACCACCACGAGGACCAGCATGGAGATCCCGGCAACGGAGGTGTAGAAATTCATCATCATGGTCGGGTCCAGCATGGTCATGACAAACAGCAGGAAGATGGGAATCGCCCCGACGACGAGGCCCTGCAAACGGCCCATCGCGGTCAGGGCCCGGATGCGTCCCTCGACCCGTGTGCGTTCACGAATCGTGGAGGCGATCTGATCAAACACCTCGGTCAGGTTACCCCCGGTTTGACGCGCAATCTCAATCGCCCGCACCATCAAGGTCAAATCTTCACTGCCCACCCGCTCTTCCAGGTTCTGCATGGCGTCATCAAAATTCACCCCGACCCGGCACTGTTGCAGAAACACCCCAAACTCCTGGGAGATGGGGTTCATCCCTTCCTGGACAATGGACTCGAAGGACTGCTGGATACTGAAGCCCGCGCGCAGCGCGTTGCTCATGCCGGTCAGCGCACCCGTCAGCTGAACATTAAACCGCTCGAGGCGCCGCTTGCGCAGCAAGGTGATGAAATGGGCGGGAGCCAGTAGAATGAGAGAAGCGGCAAGCGCGCCGAGAAACACCCCGCGGAACATCCCGCCGGGCGAGCCCAAATCGCCACCCACGAGGAATATCACCAGGAAGGTGGTGACGGCCGCCACCCGGGCAAGGTCGGCAATCCGCTTGGCCGGAATAAACATGAACAGGTCTTCCAACTCGCGTGAAGCCTGCTCCGCATACACGCTCTGGTAACTGTCCGCCGCCTCCTGCAGGCCCCCGATCAAGGCATAAGCCAGCATGCCGAAACACACCATATACAAGATCGGGATAAACCATATCCCGTAGCTGGCGAGGATCTCGTTCACCCCTGCCCCGGATTAAAAATGTTGTTATCGATCGGAATTTTTCGAACCCGAAACTCGTTCATGAAGGTCGGAACGTTGCCGGTGGGCATCAACTGACCGACGACCTTGTCGTTCTCGTCGTAGCCG
>JBLIND010000190.1:0-11943 GCA_047639095.1 Candidatus Omnitrophota bacterium
GGGGATTGGAATCCCAGTCCCGGGGTGCCCGCCGCCTGGGAGTTTGGTCTGGGCTCAAAGGGAGACGAGTTGTACCTGATCGAAGCCGATGCGAGTACGAACCTGGTGTCCTTCATCGATCAGGTCGGATTCGATGCGGCTGAAAACGGTGTCTCCTTTGGTCGGTATCTGAACAGCATCGGTGCGGAATACATGCCCCCTCAAACGAACCTGACCTTCGGCTCCACGAATGCCGGGCCGCGCATCGGGCCCGTGGTGATCTCCGAGATCATGTACTTCCCCACCGCAGGCAACATGGAATACATCGAGCTGCAGAATATCAGCGATACGGCCGTGCCTCTCTTTCATCCGGTGCATACGACGAACACCTGGGCAATCACCGGGATCGGATTCTCGTTCCCGGAGAATGTGACCCTAAATCCGAAAGAGGTGGCCCTGATTGCATCAGGGGATCCGCTCAGCTTCCGCAGTCAGAACAACGTACCAGCCGACGTGCGCATTTTCGGACCGTTCAACGGGCTGCTCCAGAATGACGGGGAGAACATTCGATTGCGTAAGCCGGACACACCCGATATTGCCGAAAACGTTGCGCCGTACATCACGGTCGATGAAGTCCGATACGAGGTCACGACGCCCTGGTCTGTTGAAGCGAATGGCGCTGGTCCCGCATTGGAAAGGCTGGACGTCACCGCGTTCGCCAATGATCCGGCTAACTGGGGAGCTACGACCGGCACAGGTACACCAGGGGAAACCACCTTGCCCGCGACGACCCCTTTGATCCGCCTCAGCAACTTTCAGGTCGATGTGCCCTCGGTGGAATTCAGCGATGCGGCCGATACCTCCATCCAGATCTGGAATAACGGATTGGGCACCTTGAACTTCAGCATCGCGGATGATCAACCCTGGCTATCCGTATCTCCGGCCAGCGGCTCCTCCACCGGCACCAACGACCTGCAAACGCTGGTGTTGAGTTTCGACACCGCCAGCATGGTTGCGGGTCAGTACGTGGCCCAGTTCACCGTCACGGATCCGGCTGCATTGAACAGCCCCTTGACGATTCCGGTGATCCTGACCGTGAACGAGCCCTCGATTGCGGCCAGTCCGACGGCCATCATCCACACCGCTCACGTTGGATTCGATGCGACTCCGGTTGATTTCCTGATCTGGAACGAGGACGAGCAGGGGACGCTCCTGGATTATACGATCAGCGATAATGCCGGATGGCTATCGGTGCTCCCGGCGAGCGAGTCCTCGGCGGGTCCGTTCGAAGCGCGGACGCATACGCTCCATTTCGACACCGACGGCTTGCCTCTGGGCCAGCTGATGGGTCAGGTCTTCATCGACGACACCCTCAACAGCGCTCCGAACGACGGGTACAGCCTGCCCATCACGGTGGAGATCGTACAGATGGATGTGGTTGCGCTTGTGGCGACGAACTTCGGGCTTGGTCGCGCGACCTTGAACGGCGTCTTCAGCAATTCAGTGATCGGTGCGGATGTCTGGGTGTTTTATGGCGTGGAAGATGGCGGGAGTAATTCCAACGCCTGGGAGAATGCCGCATTTGTCGGTCACCTGGCGGATGGCGAAATCCACCATACGGTCAACGACATCTTTTTCGGTTTTGGGTACACCTATCGTTTCATGGTGCGGAACGCGTATGACGAGATCTGGTCAAACGCGGCGGAAGAATTCATGACCACGCCACCCTCCGGGGCCTTTGCCCCATCACTGATTGTAAAGACCTACGACACCGTGAACGGCGACAACTTTCTGGCGCCTATCCAGAACCTGCTTGATCAGACCCCGTCGGGTACCGCGACCTGGACCGACCCCTCGTTGAACTATCCCGACTACGCGGCACTTTCTGCCATCATTCCGGGTTCGCTCACCGCTGAAGAGAACTACAGCCTCTCCTGGGAAGGGGTTATGATTATCGGGCCCGACGATCTGGGAGCATGGACCCTGGGTACGCGCAGCGATGACGGCAGCGCCTGGTACGTGGACTTGAATCGGGATGGCGACTTCGCCGATCCGGGTGAGCTGATCGTGAGCAACCTGGGCGCACACGGATGTGGAGACGTCGTTGGCGGTGTCACCTTCACGGAGCCCGGCTGTTACCCCATCGTCTTCGGCATGTACGAGAATGGTGGCGGCGAATGTATGGAAGCCAAATTCGCCAAAGGAGCGGGCCTGGCCTATGCCGCGCTCACCTTCCTCGACGGCAGCCCCGGTTCCGGCCAGCCCTTCACCAGCGCCTGTCCCGCGCCGGACGTGGCGGTGGTCGCCACCCTCCCGGCCACCGATAAGGGGTTTGAAGCGGCCATGGCTCATGCCAATTACGAAGGGGCCGGCATGGCCTACCAGCTGAACGTGTTCTACGGAACAACCGCCGGGGGCACCAATGTAAACGCGTGGCAGAAGTCGGAATATGTCGGCACCTTCGCCAACCTTGTGGATCCCGATATCAGCTTTTTGATCGATCGACTCCAGCCGAGCACGCTGTATTTCTATACCTTCCAGGCCTTCAACGATGTGAGTACGGTCTGGGCGACGGGCACACAGATTATTGTCACCACCGCCGGTCCTGGATTTACGGTTGAGATTAGCGCCCTGGATGCGCTCTCCAGTAGCGACATCGTCATCCTGTCCACCGGCCAGGCCGGCTGGCCCGTGGTGGTCGACTATACCACCGACGAGCTCGCCGAGAACGAGAACATCACCTGGCAACCCCTGAACGTGCTCAACAACAGCTTCGCTAACGGCGTCAACACCACCACCGTTTCGCCCCCCCCCGTCTGGCAACGATTCTACGTCCGCGTGCGTAACCTCCAACCGTAGGATAGGTGAAAGCCTTGCGACAAGGCGGGAGGAACTCGGTGTTACCTGTCGCTTAACCCGGCAATGGGATCCGATCGAGTGGTGTGGACCCCACCCGGGCAAGGACGGGTGATTCACCCGGTAGTTTGACCCTATTGAAAAGAAAGGAAAGAAACGAGTTGAACGAAGTGAAGTGTGTAAGCACTGAATCGGAAAACAAAGCTTCGAAAAGAGAATCAAATTCGTGCCGGAAGCCGATACCATTTAGGATGGTCGCAGGCAACAGGTGTGCAACGCCAAAGACAAGAAGCACGCCGAGCACCGGAGTCGCAGACCGCATTGAGTTCAACAGAGATTACGACGCCAACCAGGCGCGTCCGGGCCGATCTATCGAAGCACAAGGCCCTTGGGGAATACGGGGCTGTTTCAAGCCTCAGTACCCGAGTAAGACGTGGCCATTTAAAAAGAGCACGTCGAAGCGCACCCGGACAAGGGATGGATGCTGGAAGACCGCAAGGGTTAGCTGCGACGCGGGGTGGACGAGCAAAGCAAGGCAGACTACGGAGAACATCTGGAAGAAAACCTTTCGGATCTCCAAGGTCGTTTGTTGCGCGGAGGGTACGCGCCCAAACCCGCGCGACGAACATGGGTCGAAAAACCAGAGAGCACGGAAAAACGCCCCCTGGCGATAAGCTGTTTTGAGGACAAGCTGGTGCAGCTCGCGCTGCGCGATCTCCTCGAAGCGGTGTTTGAACCGTCCTTTCTGCCGTGTAGCTACAGCTATCGGGAAGGCAAAAGCATCCATCCATGCGTGGACGACTTCGGCTGGTATATCCAGAAGAGGGAAATCAATCACGTGCTGGAGCCGGACATCCGGAAGTTCTTCGACCGGATGAATCGCGACTGGCGGGTTAAATTCGTCAGCCATCGGATAAGTGACAAACGACAAGCGAGTGAAGCACCTTCTGGTACGCCTGCTGCGTAGCGGCATTCTGGAGGATGGGCTGTGTCGTCCAAACTCCGAAGGCGCGCCACAAGGATCCGTGATCTCGCCGCTGCTAAGTAACATCTACCTGCACTACGTGCTGGACCTGTGGTTCGAAAAGCGAGTCCGCATGTCCCTGCGCGGAGGAGGGTATTTGTTCCGGTACGCCGACGACTTCGTGGTGTGCCTGCAATATCGCGGCGATGGGAACAGGCTTATGCGAGAGTTGGAGGAACGCTTGGAGGCGTTCTCTCTCGAAGTGGCTACAGACAAAACGGCGATGGTTCCGTTTGGTCGCTTTGAGGAGAACGACGCTCGTAAGGCGGGACGAAAGCCCGGAAGCTTTGTGTTTCTGGGGTTCCGCTTTGTGTGCGGTAAAAGCCAGAGCGGTTTCTCCAAGGTGAAACGGATCTGTTTTTCGCACGTCGTTTATTGTTCCGGGCATTGAGTCGTAAAAGTCAGCGCCGTCCATACACGTGGAAAGGCTTTATGGCCTCACTGCGCCATGCGACCTGGCCTGATTATGCACGCGTGGTTCACGACATCGATCCCATGCGACGTAGAGTGGTACAACAAAATCTGGAAGGATACACATCGTGAAGAGCCGGATGTGGGAAAACTGCTTGTCCGGTTCTGTGAGGGCCCGGAGCCAATTATTTGAGAGGCTCCGTGGCTACTCGACCTTTTCCCACTCGCTTTTCAGCTCGCGAATCTGTGCCTGGGTCGGGCGATAGGGCTCGTTGATCGCATCGAGGACGGCGATGGCTTCGTCTACTTTCCCGTCGCCGTGCAGGGCCTGGGCCTTGAGGACGAGCAGGCGCTCCATGGGATATTTATCGAGGTCGCTTTTCAGTGCGAGGTCGATCTGTTCGATCACGCTGGTATAGGATTTTGCTTCAAGCTCTTTGCTCAGGAGCATGAAGCGCTGCTGGTCCAGGATTTGAATTTTCATGCCGAGGGCGCGTTCGGCCTGTTCGCCGGAATCGCTGACTTCAAGCACCTTGTCCAGGGCGGAGAGGGCTTCGTCCATTTTTTCGGCTACGGCAAAACAGATGGCATCCAGCATGAGGACGGATTGCAGCAGCTCGCCTTCGGGCTTTCGCTCGCCGATAAAATCTTTGATCCACACCTGGGCTTCTTCGGTTTTGCCGGAGCGGAAGGTGCTTTGTACTTTTCCTTCCAGCTCGGCAAACAGCGCTTGAGATTCCTGGCCGTGGACGAATTTAAGCGAGTCGTCAGGATCCAGCTTTTTGATGACCGCCATCTCCTCGCCGTAGAAGCTCATGAGGCTTTCTTCCGGCATGAGTTTCAAACCCGCGATCAGATGACCGGCCTTCTCCAGGCCTTTGGCCGCTTCGGCTTTTTTAAAGTGACTGTCGCGTTTTTCACGTTGCTTGCGAAAGGCGTTCAAGTGGGCCACGTAGGCTTCAGGTCCGCCGGCCTGATAGCCGGTGCGCGCATAGGGACGTCCTGCCGCATCGGTCACGTAGATGGTGGGATAGCCCTGAATGCCGTACGTGTCTTTGAGCTCGGCGTTTTGCGCTTTCAGCTCGGGGGGCTGCGTGACCTTCTTCGAGGGGTAGTCCAACTCGACGAGGACGAAGGACTCGGCAACCCCTTCCTTGAAGGCATCGTGGCTGAAGACTTCGGCCACGAGGCGCTTGCACCAGCCGCACCAGTCGGAGCCGGTGAAGTCGATGAGGAGATCTTTGTTTTCTTTGGCGGCCTGCGCTTTGGCGGCTTCAAAATCGGTGACCCAGTTTTCGCCGGAGGCAAAGGTCTGGGTCGCGAGGCTGCAGCTGATGATCAGTGCGGAAAAAGCGGTGCGGAGGCTGACGGATAGTTGGTGCATGTTGGATCCCGGGGTTCGTGCTGATGCGAACAGTCAATATCGCCTTGGACGCGGATCAGGTCAACCCGCTAGTCGTGCAAAACCTGCACTTTGTAGAAATATTGGATCTCGTTTACCAGATACAGATCGAGATGTGTGTTGATGGGCGGCGTCGCGGGAAGGTCGTTGGCGACGGTCAGCCAGGGACCGGCCGCTTGTTCGGCGCGCAGGACACGATACCGGCGTTCGGGCTGACTGTGCCAGTCCAGGTAAACGGTATGCACGCCAAAATTGTTGAGCGGGCGGGGCGATAAGATCTCAAAGCGGCTGGTCGGATCGTTGGCTCCCGTGCCGGCGTAGACTTCATGCGCATCGCTTACCCCATCGAAGTCGGAATCCGCTTCATGAGGAAGGGTGATCTGGCCTTCCGGATCGAACGGGGTGCTGGTCACATTCAGGCCGTGAATCTCCTCGTAGTCGAGCAGCCCGTCCTCGTCGGTGTCATCCGCCGGAACAAAGATCACCCGCTGGATGTTGGTCCCCTGGAATCGAGGATCGCTAACCGCGTAGGAGAACACGAACGTTTCTTCGAAGGGTGAGGCGTCGTCGTAGGTAAAACTGAATGCGTTGGTCGTGGGGTCGAAGGTGGCCGACTGGCCGGACATTTGTTGCCAGGTGTAACTCGCACCAGGGAAGGCGGGATCCATGCCGATTCGAATCGCGTCACCCTTGGCGACGTAGTGCGTGTTCGTTTGCTTGTCTTCCGGAAAGTCGGTGGCGATCGTGGACAACTCGAGCACGTAATATTCGTTGGCTGCGATCGTGGAATCGAGGAGGACTTGCGGGGGCCATTGATCCACGAGCGTACTTCCCGAATACCGCGCGCGGGCGATATAGAGTTTTTCCGGCACGCCCCCGAAGGCGGCCTGCAGATCGATGGTCCCCTCGACCACGTGCGCGCCCCGGGTTGGAAAGGCCGTCCGGCTGGCGTGAAGCGCGGAAAGCGTGTTCGTGATGGCGAGGGCGGTTTGCCAGGCGTGTGCGCCGTACAGGTGATCGGCGGTCAGCACGAGGTCCGGCGACAGAATCAGGGCAAGCTTGCCGTCGGGTGCATTGGCCATCGCGTTGGTGCTGCTGCTGATATACAGGTGTGAGGTGCGTGCGGTGCTGCTCAAGTCGGGAAAGGCCAGGTAGAGCATGGACCCGGTCAGTGCGGCGTAGGCACCATTCAGATCCTTGGCCGCGTGATCCAGCCGCCCGTCCATTTCAAAAGGATGATCGAGGTCGAGCTGAAAGGCGTCCAGCTGCTCACCCGTGCTCGAGATGCCACGGACGATCATCTGGTTTCCCTCCACTTCGAAGCCCGCAAAGCTGTGCTGTGTGTTGTTGTACGTCGCTGAATAGCCGGCTCGGCTGCGCAGGCTGTACAGGCCGCGTCCGCCGGCGCCTGTGGTCAGGTAGTGCACGCCATTAATCGGATTCACGCGTTCGTAGCAGTGATTGTGGCCGGCGATGGCGAGTTGCACCCGCCTGCGCTCCAGGATGGGCACCACGAAATCCCGCATCTGGTTGTTTTCCTTGTGCGCGAACCAGCTCGTATACGGTGGGTGGTGGTAATAGACCACCTTCCAGGGCTGTTCCGTGGTTGCGAGATCCTGATCCAGCCAGTTTAGAATAGCCGGTCGCCGCTCGTTTGACAGAACGCCATTGGAGTCCAACACCACGAAGTGGATATTCCCGTAGTCGTAGGAATAGTTGCGTTCGGGATAGGGTCCATTGGTGGGCAGGTCCAGGGCGCTGAGGAAGGCGAGACCGTCATTGGTTCTGACATCATGATTCCCGAGGCTGGGCATGAAGGGCGTGGAAGCCAGGAGCGATTTAAAGGGGACGAAGAGCTTGGGATCGAGCTCGTGGGGCGCGCCGGACTCGTAGACATTGTCCCCCGCGGTGAGGAGCAGCCGGGGCGCATAAAGTGAAAGCCCCGCGATGATCGCGTCAGTGGTCGACAAGCCCGTTCCGTAATCGCCTATGGCGGCAAAGCGGAAAGGCTGCCCGGGGGCCGGGGCGGTTTGAAACGAGCTGCTGAGCGGTGCGGCTCCCGGCTCAACGATCTGATAGTAAATCCTCGTTCCGTCTGAGGGAAGGGTCAGCGAAACCTGGTGTGCGCTGCCGGTCGGGGTCGAGATGGAACCCACCTCATATAAGGGGCTTATCCCGTATTCGAATTGTGTGGGCTCACTCAGGCTGGTCGACCAGGCCAGATGGTAGGTTTCGGGGGCGGTCAGGGTGATCACCGGGCCCCGGGTGATTTCGCCAAAAGCGCAGAAAAGCGTGTTAAAAGGTAACGAAAGGAGCAATAACATCCGAAAAAGCATGCTTCAATGTACCCGGGGCCAATGGGTATGCAAAGGAATTCCCCCCCGTCCGGAGGGCGAACCTGCGGGATACAGGCGACACGATCGATCAATTTTCTTCGATTTGAGGCTTGTCAGTGGTCCAGCGAAACGTATAGTCCGCGCCGAATTACACAAGAAAACAGATAAATAACGAAGTTAGGAAGCTTCCGGAAGATAGAAGAAGTCATTTAAGGCTTAGAGTAGGCAAGATTAAGGAAAGTGTGAATCAACATGGATGCAGCAGCTAAAGCAGAAATCGCAAAAGAATATGGACGTGGCGAAGCGGATACCGGTTCGACCGAAGTCCAGGTTGCCATTCTGACCAAGCGGATCATTGAGTTGACCGAACACCTGAAGATCCATCACAAGGATCATCACTCGCGTCGTGGTTTATTGCTCATGGTGAGCAAGCGCCGTCGGCTGTTGAAGTACCTGACCAGCGAAGACAAAGATCGCTACCAGGAACTCATCAAGCGTCTCGGTTTACGTCGCTAGTCACCTTCGCCGAATGCTTTTACAGCGGGATGGACTCTGGGAGGAGTCGTTCCGGCCTCTGTAGAGCACATTCGGCAAGGGCGACCATCCGTCAGCAGGATTCGTCCTGCGCTTTCCGACACCGGACGGGCAACCGTCCCGCTCTCTGTGCGCCACGGCGTACATTCTCCATTTTTCAAATGGAAGCATCCTTCGAACCAAAAGGAAAAAAGAAGAAATGAAAGATGCTAAGTTCGTAGAAATCCCCCTCGGGGATAAAACCCTTCGCATGGAGACTGGTGTACTCGCCCGACAGGCAGCCGGCTCCGTCATGGTACAAATCGGTGACACGGTTCTGTTCTGTGCAGTAAGCGGATCCTCCAAACCCCGGGAAGGCATTGACTTCTTCCCTCTCCAGGTTGAATACCGCGAAAAATTCTATGCCGCCGGACGTTTTCCGGGCGGTTACTTCAAGCGCGAAGCGCGTCCCTCGGAAAAAGAGATCCTGACCATGCGCGTCACCGATCGTCCGATCCGCCCGCTCTTCCCGGAAGGCTATCACAACGACGTGCAGATCAACGCTATGGTCATGAGTGTGGATGGTGAGCACGAGCCTGACATGCAGTGTATCAATGCCGCCAGTGCCGCCCTCACCCTTTCCGAGATTCCCTTTATGGGTCCGGTCGGTGCCGTACGGATTGGCCGCGTGAATGGTGAGTTGGTGATCGAGCCGACCCAGGAACAAATTCTTGCCAGTGACTTGAACCTCGTCTACGTGGGTACCCGCGACAAGACGATGATGATCGAAGGCGATGCGGACGAAATTCCGGAAGCAGAAATGATTGCCGCCATGCGTCTCGCACACGATGCGATTATTCCGATCGTAGATGGCCAGCTCGAGCTGCGCCGGATGATGGGCCTGCCTGACAAGGTGGTCGAAGTCGTTCCGGTTGACCAGGAGAAGCTCGACAAGTGCTTCGAATTGGTCGGTGAAGAAATGTTCGGTATCATGACTATCGCAGGCAAGGCCGAGCGGAGTGAGCAGGTAAAAGCCATGCGCGAAAAGCTCGGTGAGCAGCTTGCGGGTGTTTATGGCGACAAGTTGACGGAAGACGAATACTTCCACCTGTTTGACGAATTCGAAATCCAGGTCGTTCGCAAGAACGTTTTGGAAAATGGCAAGCGGATCGACGGACGGGGCATGGACGAAATGCGTCCGCTGACCGGCGAAGTCGATGTGCTTCCTTCCCGTGTTCACGGTAGCGCGGTTTTTGCCCGCGGCGAAACCCAGGCCATGGCCACGATCACGCTCAGCTCGAAGAAAGACGCGCAGAGCATGGACGGGATCACCGGCGGACCGACCGACAAGGACTTCCTCCTGCACTACAACTTCCCCCCCTATTCGGTGGGTGAAGCTGGACGCCTCGGCATGACCAGCCGTCGCGAAATTGGTCACGGTAACCTGGCGGAGCGTTCGCTCAAGCCGATGATGCCGGACGATTATCCTTATGCCGTACGGATCGTCTCCGAGGTCATGAGCTCCAACGGTTCGACCTCCATGGCTTCGGTTACGGCAGGTACCATGGCGCTCATGGATGCCGGTGTGCCGATCAAGAAGCCGGTTGCCGGCATCTCGGTGGGGCTCTTCACCAGCGAAGGAAAGAGTATTCCGGTCCTGGATATTCTCGGTACGGAAGATCACTGCGGCGACATGGACTTTAAAGTCTGTGGTACGTCCGAGGGGATTACCGGCTTCCAGGTCGACATGAAGATTCACGGTCTCAATTGGGAACAGGTCGAATCGGCCTTCTCCATGGCGTACAAAGGCCGGATGGATATCCTCGCCTTCGTCTCTACGGTGATCAGTGGCCCGCGCGAAGACCTTTCGCCTTATGCCCCTCGGGTTGTCCAGATCAAGATCGATCCGGAAAAGATCGGTGCGGTTATCGGACCAGGCGGAAAAATCATTCGCGGCCTGACCGAAGAGCACCAGGTGCAGATCGACATCGAAGAAGACGGAACCGTCTCCATCTACAGCAACAATGCCGAAAACATGGCCGCAGCGAAATCTGCGATCGAAGGCATCACGGCTGAAGCGGAACCGGGCCGGACCTATGAGGGTGTCGTTACCGGTACCAAGGACTTTGGTGCATTCGTTGAGATCATTCCCGGCCTCGAAGGTCTGGTGCATATCAGCGAGCTCGACTTCGGTCGGGTGAATGCCACGGAAGATGTCTGCAAGATCGGCGACAAGATGCGGGTCAAGTGTCTGGAAGTTGGAGACAACGGTCGTGTCAGCCTCAGCCGTCGTGCGGTACTCGAAGACGAAGGCCAGACGCCTCCTCCGGGCTCTGAACGCAATGAAGAGCGCGGTGAACGCACAGAGCGTCCCCGTGGCGAACGTCGCGGTGGTGGCGAACGTCGTGGTGGTGGTGGTGGTGGTGGTGGCCGTCGCTAAGACATCCACCTTTCATCTGAAAAGGGCGCTGGGCAACCAGCGCCCTTTTTGTTCGTCTCCGTATTTCAACAAATAGGCCGAAAAAGCCCATCCAACCCAAACAGCCAATTTACCTGGTGCCCTTGACCCTTCAGCGTGAATTGAATATGTTAACCTATTCCACCACACATACAGGTGCATAGATGCGTAAAAAAACAACGACAAACAGCTTTATTATTGCCTTAATCATCTCATTTGCAACGAGTTACGGACAAACCTCCGCCTTGTTCGAAGAGAGCAGGCAGGATGAAAACAACGGTCGGTACGTGCCCCTGCCGGTCCTGCGGGATGCTCCGCAGCGCGTCTGGGCCAAACCCATCATGTTTAAAGACGTCCTCAAAGCCAGACCCAGTGGGCGTGGCTTAAAAATTGGTGATAAAACTTACAGTCGCTTTGAGACCGTTGAGCTCGGCTCGGTGTATGCAAATGATGAGGCCCTCAGCGAGCTGAAAGATGCCACTACCGGCAAGGAGCACATCTTCACCGGAACCGTACTCAATCGTCGCAGCAGTTTTTATGTCATCGTCACCAGCGCAGTGGAGCCCCAGACCGACCCCAACGAGCCTTCATCCGTAATCGGCCGGATCCTCAAGGGCAGTGTGAGTATGGAGTTGGCGAATCACAAGGCGCAGGTTGCCTTGGTGCAGCTGCTCGACAGCATCCAGGGAGAGATGCTGATCTATGCCCGCCAGAATGAAATCCCCTTTAAAGATCTGTTCAGCGAGCGCTCCGGCCACAGTGAGCGCGCGATTGACCTCATCCGCAGCTCGATCGAGCCCTTGAACTACTCGATCGAAATGAAGCCCAGCGAAATTCTCGCTCAGCTCCTTCATATCTCCCTCCAGGAACACTACTCCATCGAAGGCAACGACGAACCCAATATCGATATGCCGCCCGAGGCGATTGCCGCGGCTATGGCACCCAAGAAGAAGGCCATTACACC
>JBLIND010000191.1:0-11936 GCA_047639095.1 Candidatus Omnitrophota bacterium
CCGCGCACACAGGCGAGGACCTGTGCGGCAAAGGCCTCATTAATCTCGATGAGATCGGCATCGCCGATGCCGAAACCGGTCTCCTGTTCCGCGGCATGGATCGCATGCACCGGCCCAAGGCCCATACGGGCGGGATCGTTCGCGGCATAGGCATACCCGGCGAGAAATCCGAGCGGCTCGTAGCCTAATTCATTCGCACGGGCTTCCGACATGACCAGTAAGGCCACCGCACCGTCCGTGATTTGAGAGCTGTTGCCCGCCGTGACGGTACCGGTGCCCTTTTCAAACACCGGGCGAAGCTTGGCGAGCTTCTCCGGAATGGAGTCCTCGCGCGGCCCGTTGTCTTCGGTCATCACGGTTTTATAGTCCGGACCGACGTAGGCCGGCGCAATTTCTTCAGCCAGGCGTTCGCGAGCAGCAAAGGCCTTGAGGTGCGACTCGGCGGCGAACGTATCCTGTTCTTCTCGCGTCACCCCCTGCTCTCGGCCGATCAACTCGGCGGTCTCGCCCATGTTCAATCCGGAAACCGGATCCGTCAGGCCTAATTTCAAGGCGACCCGCGGATTAAAAAAATCGGGAAAACGAAATTTTGAAAAAGCCTTCAACCTGGCCCCCATCGATTTGGCTTTCATCAACTCGCCAAATTTCAGGACGGTCTCATAGGAATAGGCGAGAGGATACTGGGACATCGACTCCGCGCCACCGACCACATAAATATCACCACGTCCCGCCACCATCTTCTCATAGGCCTGGGTAACCGCTTCCGCGCCTGACGCACAGTTCCGATGTACGGTGATCGCAGGGATGTGCTCCGGAATACCCGCGCGCAAAGCGATCACCCGCCCCACGTTCGCGGCATCGACCGGTTGGCCTACACAACCGATGATCGTCTCAGAGATCAGGTCGGGATCAATCCCCGTACGGGCGAGCAGGGCCTGCACCGCAATACGCCCCAGCTCGTCCGCGCCAAGCGGCGCAAGCGTGGTGCCCATACGAGAAAACGGGGTTCGCACCCCATCCACGATCACCAGGCGTTTCGTATTATCAGACTTCATTTCGATATTCCTACGTTCACGATCATCATGACTTCTCCTCCACCGCTTTGGGTCGGTGATCAACCAGACGCTGCTCTTTCATTTCCACGCCCAGCCCCTGCATGCGGCTCAAATCTTCAATCGTATGAAATTCAATTCGATTCGGACGCATACTGGTGGCCTGCTCGAACTTAAGGTTTAACCGATCCGATAGCGGCTCCACATCAGTGCCCTCGTTCTTCTGGATGTGTAGCACTAATTCATCCAGATCGAGCGGGTCGTCGTTCATTTTCCGCAGCTCGATCTGCCAGGTACCGATTTCCGTCTCGTCATCCAGCAGATGTTCCAGGGTGTTGAAATCCACCAGGGTGCCTTTGACCTTATCGAAATGCATTTCCCGCACTTCGGATTCACGACCGATTTTACCCATGAGCCGCGGCACGTTTCGTCCACAATCCGGACATTCCCCATAGACCAGGCCGCCATCGATAAAATCGCCGGTTCGGTAGCGAAGCACCACCGCGCCTCGTCCATCGAGTGCGGTGAAAACAATCTCGCCCGGTTGCCCATCGGGGACAACCTGGCCGGTTTCCGGATCAATGATTTCGATGTACGCCAGGTCGGGCGTGATATGGTACCCGGTGTTCGGCGCACATTCCCCCCAGGCCATGCGCGCCTCGGTAAAGCCGTAACAGGCCATCACCCGCGCCTTCGGACTCCCCAGCTCGGCACAGAGTTCCGCCAATTTTCGCCGCATCCCGTCCGGCACTTTTTCGCCGCCCAGGATCACCGCATCAATCGATTCAAACCGATGCCCTTCACTCACCGCTTTCTGTAACAGGTGATAGAGAAAAGTCGGCATACCCACAATCGCTTCGGGCTGAATCCGATCCATAATGCCGAGGGTACGATCGGTGCCCATGACCTTGCCGCCACCGGTACTCAAGCCAAAAGCATTGTAGTTCATGCAGGCATAATGCACCTGCCAGAAGCCCAGGTGCGGCGCGTAGGGAAACATGTTCAGGATCTTGTGATCCTTGCCCGCAGCAAACACATCGCAGAGCGCGTAACCCGCTCGTTCGAGATTCGCGAGGTCATAGCGGGTGAGCAGAAACGGAACCGAGTCCGCCGAGCGTCCCGTCGTGCTGATCATGAACACGGGGCGATATTCAAATTCCAGGTCACGCTTGACCGCGGCCTTTCCGCGCGTGAGGGCCTTGAGAATGACCTCCGGGCGCTTCTTTAAAATCTTTTCATCCGGAATCAGCACGTAGTCACGAATGCGCTTCGGTTGCTCAGGTGTGTTGAGCAAATCCAGCTTGGTCGTGAACGGGATCTTTTGCAAATCCTCCACCGACTGGATATCGTCCGCGGTCAGCCCGTGGGCTTTGAACACCTCGCGGTACTGTTTCGAGAACGGCAGCACGTGCTTCTTAAGCAAGGTGTGAAGCAGACGGCCCTGTTCGTGGCGAATGGCCTCCGTAGATTTCCCGTCCCAGCGTGTGTATACGTCATATGTTTTCATCGGTGGTTCTCCAGTACGCCATTAAAGATGTAGTCGTAGTAGGTCTCAGCGATTTCAGAAGGGCTGTGCTCCCCTTCCGGGTGATACCAGGTCACAATCAAGTTGAGGGTGCCGAAAATCATCAGGCGCAAGAGGTGAAGTTCCGTACCGGGTTTGATGCATCCCTCGTCCATACAATGGTGCAACAGGTCCGCCCAGATTTGCTCGTAGCTGTCGCGTTCCTCGATGATACGTGTGCGAGATTCCGGACTCAAATGGCGCAGATCCTGAAGCAACACAGCAGCGAAATCCTGGTTTAGCACGCTTACCCGAACGTGCGCATCCACCGCGGCCTTCAGTTTCGCCAGCGGCACCGTTTCGTCCAGGATGGCGGACTCCACCGCATCAATCACATATCGGATGCCCTGATGCATAATGCCGAAGAGCACCTCATCCTTGTTCTTAAAGTGGTAATAGAGCGCCGCCGAAGTCACGCCCATGCATTCGCCGATGTTGCGTATCGAGGTCGCATGAAACCCCTTCATGCGAAAGAGCCGAGCGGATTCCCGCATGATTTCCTCGGAGCGTGGTGTGTTGTTCAAGGCTTCCATATCGTCATCCAGATCACTTACTTATCGATCAGTAAACAAACTTACCAATCAATCAGTAAGTATTCAAGGGTGATTCCGGAAAAATCGACCAGAGAGGTGGTTTTTAAGTAAAAAAGGTCAACATTTGGGTGCGGTGGACGGCAGGGGCAACGCGGCGGACCCATGATGCAGCGCGGTGGTCCTGAGCGTCATCAGGCAGCGCGAAGGTACGGCAAAAGGCCGCAGTTTGATCGCGCACGCGGCGAAGGTCGTCACGAGAACCGCGCACGCGATAAAAAACGGACGGGCCGGGACCAAGCCAAGCGGGGCGAACGGGAAACAAGGAAAAAGAGCTCAAGAAAAAGGGCCGGTAGAGGCACACACGAATATTCCGCGACCGCTGTATGCTTCCTATGGTCGGAACGCCCAACTTTCGCGTGTTACGCCGGCCCAAAAAAGCGGGCAGGATACCCACGCCCCAGGTTCAGTACGTAATGGACGAAAAGACCCCGCCACCGAGGAGGACCTCCTCGTCGTACAAGGCGAAGATCTGCCCACACGCAAGCGCGCGTTGCGGCTCGTGAAAAAAGACCTTTGCCTGATCGTCGCCGATGGGTTCAAATCGCACCGGCGTCGATGGCGCACGATATCGGGGCCGCGCCAACAGCTCACGCATCTCTGTTACCGGTTTGTTGGTGAAACTCAGACTACTGACCACACAGTGTTGCGCATAAAGCCCCGGCGTGTCCGGTCGATCGAAGGCGATGACCAGTTCGTTGCTTGTTTTACGTTTTTCGACCACGACAAAGGCTTCTTTAAATGTGTTGGATGCCACACCGATGCCTTTCCGTTGTCCGAGCGTATAGTAATGCAGGCCGCGATGGCTTCCGAGACGTTTGCCGGCCTGGTCGACAATGGCTCCGGGCTCATCCTTCAGATACGCCTCGAGAAAGTCGGACATCTTCACCTCGCCAATGAAACAGATACCCTGACTGTCTTTCTTCGTGGCGTTGGGCAGCTTGTACTTCAAGGCCAGCTCCCGCACATGTGGCTTGGTAATACCCCCGATGGGAAAACGCGCATGCGCTACCTGATGCTGCCGCATCAAGGCGAGAAAGTAGGTCTGATCCTTGTTCGGATCCAGCCCACTGCTGATCTCCCAGCTGCCATCATCCAGTGGGCGATTCTGCGCGTAGTGCCCCGTGGCCACGGCCGAGAATCCGTGCTCCAGCGCATAGTCCAGGAAGACCCCGAACTTGATTTCCCGATTGCACATGACATCCGGATTCGGCGTCACGCCCTCCTGGTATCCGGCCAGCAGGTATTCCACCACCCGGTCCTTGTATTCCTCCATGAGATTCACGATGCGAAATTCGATCCCCAGGGTATCCGCCACCGCCCGCGCATCTTCCACATCCTGCATCCAGGGACAATGCCCCACCACCTCGATCTCGTTGATCCAGTTTTTCATGTAGGCCCCCACCACAGGGACGCCCTGCTCCACCAGCATGGCCGCCGCCACGCTGCTATCCACCCCACCAGACATGGCGACGAGAACCGGGTTTCCTTCAGTAGACATGCAGAGGCTATACCTCAGATTCAAAAGATTTCAATGCAGGGTATCGTAGGATAGGTAAAAGGAACTGCATCGGGAGCCTGAGCGACCAAAGCAGGGCTGTTCCCTGTCCCCCAGCCAACCGGGGGAAGTCGACGCGACCAACGCAGGGCCGATCCCTGGCCCCAGCCAGCGGGGGACAGAAAACGCCACGCTCTGCCGATGGCTTGGGTCAGAATACCAGGCTGGCTTCCGCTCTATTTTCGTTTCGTGAAAATCGGAACAGGACCAGGACCACTCAAAGGTGCTCTGACACGTATTGGGAATCTCAGGAACCTCACGATGTCTAGTCATACACCAGCCTGCGGCCGGAGCGAGACCGCCAGCCACCCCACCGGTTCTTCGCATTGCGATCTGCATCGATGCTTCTCGGAGAAGTTAAGATCCTCAAAAAACCTTCTCAGGACGGGCGCAATCGGTATGCTTGAAATTAATCAGAACTAAAACGCTTTCACTACCGTCCTTTAAAACTCACGAAAGACTTTTAGCGGGCTGACTGATCGGCCATACTTCCTTCAAATTACGACATAAGGAAGAAGCATATCCCGACCAAGTCAACTCCCGAGAATCATTCCATATTTCGCCAGCTTTGTGAAGTGATTCATCCGTACCACGCACTCAAATTGGCCACGAAGCACGACATCCAATTCCGAACCCTTACGCCATGGAATCATGTTGTCAGTCTGATATACGCCCAGTTCACCCACGCCATCGGTTTGAACGATGTCTGTGATGCGCTTAGCGTATCGATCGGCCTTATACCTGATCCGTGGAGCTAAGCCGCCCAGTCGAAACGGACTCTCTACGGCGAATCGTACGCCGGATCCGGCCATGGCTGAAGAGTTGTTCTGGACCATGCTTCATCGCATCGAATCACAACAGGTCGACTTTGGCGGATCGGCTTTTGGAAAACTTCCGCCGCGATTCAAGCGATCGATTTATGTGATTGATTCAAGCACCATCCAGCTGGTTGCTCAATGTATATAGGCGCTTCAGGGAAAAGGTAATTTTTTCCACGGCCTGAATTTACCGTCAATGGATGAATGACGTACAGCTTTATCAGGCGTCGTTGGGGATTGAATCTCCCTGGGAAGTTGCGGATGTGCAAATGGACATGACCGCCGAAGAAATCGAGGTCGAGGTCACGTGCACCCAGAAGGTGTGGGCCTGTCCGAAATATCGGGCGCGGATGCATGTACACAGCTGGAGCGAACGCCGGTGGCGTCACTAGGACCGTTGCCAGTTCAAGACCTTTGTCCGAGCCCATGTTCCGCGGGTTCAGTGCCCGGAGCATGGCACCCAGACCGTTCAGGTTCCACGGGTTGAAACGCGCAGTCGCTTTACCGAAATGTTCGAGCGCCTGGCGATTGATGTCATGCCGGAGTGCAGTATCAATGCCACGAGAAAGATCCTCAGGATCAGCTGGGATGAAGCCGATGGGATTAAACAACGAGCGGTTAAAAGGGGGTGGCGCCCGTAAACCACCATCCTTGCCCCGGAAGATCTGCATTGATGAAAAAGTGTCGGTCGCGGTCATGATTATGTGAGCTTGGTGATTCGGGTGGACGAGCAGGGTCCGGCCATTGACTACATCGGTGACTGCGTTCTGGGCATTGGGGAGATGCCCAAAAGTGGCACGGGCAACGCATATTGGGTGCTGCAGGTTGACCCGCAGGAACCATAACAGAATTTGCAGTCTGTGGATGTGTGGCATTATAGCTCAATCCGTCTGGGCTTTATCCTCCCGCTACCTCGCAGAGGGCTTCAGACTTGTCGCGTGCCGCTTGGAGCAGGCGAAGTGCGGTCCCAGCTTGGGACCTGAAATGATCTCCAGAAGGCATATACATGTATCCTTGAATACATTGAGCAACGTCTTTCTTACTCCGCTCGCTGCCAATCATCCCATCAAAATGACTGTTCAAGGTGGGCAGGTATCAGCACTACGGAACAAGCAAACTGCCGACCAACGTTCGAGATCATGGTTGACGTGGTAGAACCACTCACCCAACCGTCTGAGTGAATCACATCTCCACTCCCGCGATCACTCAACGCGTTCTCCAACGGCCTTACTTGCGGGCGGACCCGGAGCGAGCACCGCTTTTGCGCCAGATGACTTCCAGCCCCGGAGTGACTTCCATGTGCTCCTTACTGGAGGTGATGAGGGTATTCCCATTTGGCAGGCGGTAGGCATCGCTCGGACGGGGCACCTCCATTTGCCAGGTAACGTCGTGGTGTTCGGTGATTTCGACCACTCGACTCATCCCATAATCGGAAACCAGGGTATTGCCATCGGGTAAGCGCTGGACGCTGTAAAATCGACTCCGATCACCGCCACCCAGCCACTCCCAGGCAATTTCTCCTGCGCGATTGACTTCACGAACCCCCTTCTCCCAACACATGAGCACATTGCCGTTGCCGAGCATGATGGCATCGTGCGCGCGCCCTGGCGTCTGGTATTCCCATACCACTTCGTCATCGGACTTCCGTACTTCCGCAACTCGATTATCGCTGTAACAAGCAATCAACACATTGCCATTCTTCAGGGGCCGGGCATTCAGGTTGGGCGTTTTGAACTCCCACACTTCCTCGCCGCCCGACGTCACCTCCACCACGCGTCTTTCAGAGTAACTTGCAATCAAGGTGTTCCCGTTCTGCATGCGTTCAGCATTCCAGGCCCCTCGAATATTGTAGTCCCAAATCACCTGGCCACTCGGGTCCAGTTCAATCACGCCCCCACTATAGCCCCTCGCCAGCAAAAGAGGTTTGTGCAGAAACAGCGGTGGAAAATCATCCGGTTGCACCCAGGCCTGTGGATCATCGATCCGCTTCTGCCAGGACGCCATCTGTGCTCTCCGAATTTCGAGGGCCGCATAGGGATAGTAGGCGGCGGGTTCAATGGCCAAGGATGCGAGCATACGCCCGGCCGAGGCCCTCACCGTCGGGTCCTCGCTGTCAAGCAGGGCTCCGAGGGCTTCACGCCCCAGTGTTTCGCCCCGCCGGCTCAATTGATAGGCCGCGGCCAGATTCACCCGGGGTGCAGGGTGCACGAGTCCGTCCGCAAGTACGGCCAGGTCCTCGGCATACAGCATGTACATCGCCCGGGATTGTTCGTTCGTGCTGGCCGCCAAGGTCCCGCGCAGCGAGGGGTTTATCGTCTGTCGGGCGAGGTGATCCGTGAAAGCCTGAAAGAGCCAGGGGGTATGGGCATGGGGCACATTGTTTAACAGCAACGACGCCTCAACCGGCACCGCGTTGGTCTCCAGCACTTTCAGAACAGAATACAGAAGTGCATCTCGATCCACATCCTGATGCGCACCCAGAATGCGTTCGGTCCGAATTTTGATTTCCGGATCCGTCGACTTGCGCAAGGGCGCCAGGGACGCTCTCCTGAACAAACTAATCGCGGTCAGACGTTGTTCCGCATCCCGCCGCACACGAAAATGGTCATCGCCCAATGCTTCAATCCAATGCGCAATGTTCTTTTTTTGCTCGGCACTCGGCGCGATTGAGGACAGGAAGGCTTCCAGTCCGGGTCGATCAGCTGGCACATGGTGCTGCCTAAGCATCGAGTGGTAGGGTTCGGCCTGGCACCAGCTCAGCCCCATGATACAGGCGGTGCAGACCATGCGCACCGCAAACGAAAGGCGTTTGCCTGGAGTACGGATCACACTCGGTTCAACCATGCTCAAAAACTGAAATCCTCATCCCCATCCTCACCGCTCCCCTCGCCTTCTTTTTGATCGTAGATGTTGAACTCCGCATCGCGAAAGGCATCCAGAGGGATGGTGACTTCGCCAAAATTTTCACTTTTCCCATGCAGGATGTTATTTTCGAGCTTGAGGAGCTGCATGGTAATGCTGCCCGTCCGGGTAAATTTCAACCGCATATCATCCTTGTTGCGACGAGCCCGTTCAGCATTCTCGGTAGACAACACGATTTCATTGATCCGTTCGAGTGGAATATCGAGGGTGGCGAATTCGCTCTTAAAGGAGGCCATTCCATCCGCAATGGAAACCAGGGAGCCCGTGACCTTATCCTTGTTGGAGAACTGAACCTGGTCAGCCTCTGCGTCGGCTTCTTCGGCTTCGCCCGCCTGGGGAATGGCACCATCCCATTCGGACACGCGAATGTTATAAAATTTCATGCCGCCGGTGTTCTGGGGGGCAAACATGATGCCATTGCCCATACCGGCAAAGGTTCCCGCATCACTCCATTGCTTGATCATGTTGCCATCAATCAACAGGGTGAATTTCTTCTGCTCCTTATCGGTCAGCAAGGTGAATTTCGCATGCGAGGTCTGGTTGTTGGAGAAGTCATTGTAGTTCATGTTCCACATATTCATGCTGCCCTGGTTACGCGTGTACCTGCGCATGTAAATGGAGCTGCTACTGATCTGCAGCATGTAGTAGTTGCCCGTAATCTTCGAAACGTTGTCCGTATAAAAGACAAAGTTAAAGGCGGGGTAACCGCGCCAGTCCGCCTCAAATTCGATGCTTGCGCGATCAGGCATAGCCTCGATTTCCTTGCCGATCGGGTAAGACTGCAGAGGGTAAAGCGCTCCGTTTTTGATGCGCCAGGTATTTTTGACCCCGTGATCGCCGAGATTCCAGTTGGCGAGGTCACTCGGCCCCTCGAACACCACGGTTGAACCTTCGGCATTCGGACGCAGGCTGGTCATCATCACCCGTTCAATATTCATACGACCTGCGTACCACGTATCCATGACGAGATAATCCTCCCCCAGGCTGACGATGTTACCCGTAAGCAGGTCGCCATTCGTGAGTTTAACCGAGGCCGACTGATCCGGGACTTTTCGATTTTCGTTCACGTGGAACTGGATGGTTTTGAGACTTTTCAGACCAAAATCAATGGGTTTGCTCACACTGGGATGGTGCCAACTGAGCATGTGACCGTCCTCACCGGGAAGAACAGTCGCCAGGCGCCCATGGAGCTTGTCGTCGTTGCTGAACTCAAGCAGGTCATCAAAGCCGGTGCGCTTGGTCGGCTGAGCAGCCTGATCGTTTTGTGGCGCGGGTACATTTATTTGCGCCGGAGGGTTTTTACCCTCGTCCCCTTTGCCCTCTTCAGGGATCAAGCCATCCAATTCCAGGGCGGCATGTGCGGGGGTCAGACTGAGCAACAGCAACAGAGCCATGCATACGTTCAAATAGGTCATTTTCGATTCCTCACGATCATCTTTCATAAATCGGTACCAGGCGGTAATTCACGGCGAGCGACAACAGGGCGGACGCGGTTGAAAAGGTCTGCCCATGGCTTCCCATCCAGGAGCCGTCTGTATTCTGGGTCCCGCCCAGCCAACGGGCATTCTCGATATTCCACTTTTCAAAGACCTTCATGTCGCCATGGAAAAAAGCCTGTGAAGCGTAATAGAGGTAATAATAGGGATAGGAGCTCTCCTGAAAACCCACCTGTTCAATATATTTGAAGGCGGCTTTGAATTCGCGCGTGTCCTTCTGCTTGCCCAGGGCAAAAACCAGCGCGCCAATCGCACTGCGTGGACCGTTCGAGCCACCTGCACTTGAGTAGCCAAAACCACCGTCCTCCGACTGGGTGGTGCGGTAATAATTCAGCCCGGTTTTGATGGCCTTGTCAGGAATGGGCAGGCCTGCATTACTGGCCGCAAAGAGCGCCACCATTTGTGCGCCACTGACGGTCGTATCCGCATCATTACTTTCCGGGGAGTAGCGCCAAGCGCCGAAGTTGTTCCGGGCTTGAGAGGACAGGATTAAATCAACCGCCCGCTTCAAAGCTGGTCCGATGCGTGGATCATTCACCGTGCCATAAGCTTCGGCCAACGCCAGCGTCGCAAAGCCGTGATTGTACATGGAGCTGCCGATGTAACCCGTCGTCGCATTGCATTGCTTCAGAATATTATCCAGACCGAGTCGAATCGTCCGGGCGTAAGGACCAAAATTCGGGTCTTCGCCGTGTGCCAGCATAGCGAGCACGGCCAGCCCGATCACACCCGGCTGGGAGCCATAGGAATCCGGCCAACCACCGGCGTTGGTTTGACTTTTCTGAAGGTAATTCAGCCCTTTCACATAGAGCGATTCGATGTTCGCGGGAATGGGATCCCCGTGGTAGCGAAATAAATCCTGACCGTATCCCGGGAGGCCGGATAACAGCAGCAGCGCCAGCAGCAACGTGAGCCCACGGCGCATCAATTGACCTTCTCCAGGGCGTTAAAATAGCCTTCCAGGGCATCGCGGAATTCATCCGGAAAAGCCGAAGGATCGATCCCGGCCGAACGATCGGTCTTGCGGGCATCCCCGGCTTCCCCGTCGGCGGGCCCACCGGCGATTTCGGTTCCACCGGAGGCCTCTCCCCCGCTGGGATTACCTCCGGGACTCATGCCCATGCCCCCGGCCGGGCTCATTCCTAGCATGGCCATCAGCATGGCTGCACTGCTGGAATCGCTGCTGCAGGAACGGCATGCCCCGGTGAGCATTTCGATGATCTCGGTTTCGATCGCGACCGTTTCCGAGCCGGTTTTTGGCCGGCGCAATTGCATACCCGCGTTCATCATCTCGCCACCTATTTTTTGAATCAGCGCTTTGACGGGCGGCAACTCGGCCGCCTTGATTTCCAGTCGGGCAATTTCAGCGGCGGACTCATATTGGGTAATGGAGAGTTTCCGGGCATCGCGTCGATACATCCGGTTGGTGTCCCGGCTGTTTTCAAGCAGCCGCGTTTGCTCACGTATGCCCTCTTCCTTCTGGCGCGCCCGCAAGAGCCCGATCAGAATTTCCAGGTTGATCTGTTGGGCATCGCCACCACCGCCTCCACCGCCACCACCGCCGCTTTCGCTGCTCAGGGCGTCCGCCCATTTGGTGAACTGATCTTTCCATTGATCCGAATCGCGAATACTCTGGCCACCCACGTTCGCGGCAATCGCATCGGCCAGCTCTTCGAGGGACTTCAGCATGTCGAGCGCGAGCATCTCTTCGTGGATCGTCTTGTAGATTTCCTTTCGGGTACGATTGTAGATGCCCGACAGGTCTTCCTGGATGTATCCAGCTTCGCGTCGATTGGTGCTTTCGCGACTTGTCAAGCGGTCGACCTGCTCACGCTCCGCCGGTTCGAGGTCTTCGGTACGCATACCGATGGTCCGGGGAAGAATATCCCGCAGCCCACGCGAAATTTCATCCTGCAGTTCGGCGGCCTGCTTCAAG
>JBLIND010000192.1:0-11884 GCA_047639095.1 Candidatus Omnitrophota bacterium
CAGATGCTTTCATTACGCCGACGGCGAAACAGCTCGCGGCAGTTCCGCGGGATCTGGCCTTTGTTCCGGTGCAGAACGATGCGCCAAAGACGCTTACACCGGCGCAGATTCAATCCTATAATGAAATGGGGTATCTGCTGCCGTTTGATGGATTGGATACGAGCGAAATTGGCACGCTGCGCGCGTTCTTCGATGGCGTGCTGGCGGCCTTTACGTCGCTGGGTCGCGACTCCTATTCTATCAGCACCGCTCATCTGAGATTCGCGCGGATTTACGAGCTGGTTCGTCACCCCGCATTACTGGCTCCGGTGGAAGATCTGTTGGGTCCGGACCTCGTCGCCTGGGGTGCGCATTTTTTCTGTAAACTTCCGCATGATGGCAAGCGCGTCGCCTGGCACCAGGACGCGGTGTACTGGCCGATGAGTCCGAGTCGGACGGTGACCGTCTGGCTGGCGATCGACGATGCGGATCCCGCGAATGCGAACATGCGGTTCATACCGCGATCGCATGTGCATGGACCGATCGGATTTCGCGACACGGATGCGTCGCAGGAAGTGTTGAATCTCGTGATTGAAGATGCGGAAGCCTTAGGTGATCCCCCCGTGGATGTGTCTTTGAAGGCGGGTCAGTTTTCCATGCATGCCGATCTGCTCGTGCATGGATCGGAGGCCAACAACTCCGATCGTCGTCGGTGTGGTCTGACGATTCGCTATGCCGCGGCGCCGGTGAAAGCCTGGTACGGCTGGGAACAAAAGGGCGTGGTGGTGCGGGGCGAGGATCGCGACGGGCACTGGTTGAATGCCCCGTGCCCTGAAGTATAGACTAATCGTTCTACCTGCAGGCCCGTCGGTTCCTACGTGTTTGGTGCCTGCAGGCTGGTAGCGAAAATCAATAGACTGCCGGCGGAAACGCGCAGGTTACAAACCGTCCCGGCATCGGTCTCCGTGAAAAAGGCCATCCGGCGTCCATTGATCGATCCAAACCGAATCTGAAACTGTCGGGTTCCGGTTAAGAACCGTTCGTCGATGACCGGGAAGGCGCCGGTAAAATACGTGGTGCCGGTTTCAGCCCAGACCAGTGCGTTGAGCGCCGCGTTCACTTCGATGATCTCACCCGTGGCGTCGTGAACGGAATAACACCGGTTAGCCATCTACCGGATTGACGAACAGCGCGATGCCGGGATCGAAAGGGTGCTCGACGATGCGGTAAAATTGCTGGTTGGCCACCGGGAGCATCGGGCTGTCAGTCAAAGTATTCGTGGCGACCAGTTCCTCTTGATTCGCCAGGGGCGTCCAGTTGGAGGAGGCGTACGATGACAGCACTTCGATTTGATACGAACGATTGGCCAGGCTGCTGAAGTTGAGGCGAACCCCTGGCGTATCGAGGACCATGGATTGGATCTCTTGCTGGGCGGGCAGGAGCCCCGTTATGCTTGTAGACAAGGCGAGTAGCAGCATGAATCGATGGGGCATGCCAGCAGTCCAGCAAGTCCATTGTGTTGCGGGAATCCAAAACCCGTTTTCGGTCTCTAGAACAGGGTTTCCAGTTCGGCCGGGATGGCCGGGCGTCCGCGTTGATTAAGGGCGGTTCCGGTGACGAGGCCCTGGAGGATGAGGGTCTCGTCGGGCATACGAAAGATATCCTGCTGAAATTGAAAGCGAACCTTGCTCGGGCGATGAATATTCAAGCGTACTTGAAATACGTCGCCACTCACCAGGGGACGCTTGTAATCCATTTCAATGCGGGTGACCACGAGGTGGATGCCCTGTGCGGTCAAGGCCGCAAAATCGATGCCGCGTTCGAGTAGGAATTCATGCCGGGCGTGTTCCAGGTAATGCTGGTAATTGGCATTGTTGACGACGCCTTGCAGGTCGCATTCATAATCGCGCACTTTAAAGTCGAGGCTGAATGTGTAATCGTCCATGCTCATGATTTAGGACGTCCAACGCACACACACAAGGAAGAAGCATGTTCATACTGGTCACCGGTGCCGCCGGAAAAGTCGGGCAACAGTTTTTATCACGTCTATTCAGCGATCCTTCGCTGGAGCATATCCGGGTGCGAGCCTTGTGTCACAATCGATTGCTCGAGCCGAGCGATCGGCTTGAGGTGATTCAGGGATCGATTTCGGATCGGAGCCTGGTGCACGAGGCGCTGACAGGCATCACCCATGTGCTGCACCTCGCGACCTGTAAGGAGACCCCGGATGACATCATGGATGTTGCGGTGAAAGGGATGTTCTGGTTGCTGGAGGAATGCCGCGTGAGTCCGAGCTTCCAGCAGTTCATCCTGGTGGGGGGAGACGCGGGTATGGGGCATTTTGTGTATCCGCATCCAGTGCCTGTGGTGGAGACGCAGAAGCACAGTGCCTATCCGGGATGTTATGCCCTGTCCAAGGTCTTGGAAGAGGTCATGCTTGAACAGTATTACATGCAGTATGATCTCAACGGGTGCTGCCTGCGTGCGCCCTGGATTATGGAGAAGGATGATTTTAAATACACCCAGAGTTTTGGTGAGGATGTATTTGGTGGCCCGCGCTGGTGCGAGCTGGTGGAACCGGAAGCCGCGCAGCGATACGTGGAAGCGGGTACCGTTCCGGTGATGCTCGACCCGGCGGGTGAACCGGTGCAGCGTAATTTTATTCACGTCAGCGATCTGGTGGAAGTCATTCTCGCCGCACTCGGACATCCCCAGGCGCGCCAGGAACTCTTCAATGTGTGCATGAACGAGCCGGTGAATTATCGGAAGGCCGCCGACTATTTGAAGGCAACGCGTGGCATCGGAAGTGTGGATGTGGCCACCGCGTTTCACAGTACCTGGCTGGACAACAGTAAAGCCAAATTTCTGCTCGGCTGGCGTCCGCAGGTGGATCTGGAGCAATTGATCGATCGCGCCTGGGATTATGAACGCGGACCGGATGAGCCACGCCAGATCTGGTACCCGGGTTAAACTCAAGCGGCGGGGAGGCGATTCATCAGCCAGATGATATGGTTGAGCATCATCGCGAAGGTCACCCAGAGGAAGTAGGGGAGGAGCAAGGCGCCGGCGGATGCGCGGATCATGAAGAAGGCGACCATGTTCACAAAGATCACCAGCCAGAGGGCGAAGATATCCAGGCAGGCCCATCCGAGCTCATGCAAGCCAAAGAAGATCCAGGACCAGAGGCCGTTGAGGATGAGCTGGAGTCCATAAAGAATGAACGGGCCTTTTCGTTTGTCGGGGGCGAGGCCGGTCCACGCGGAATAGCCCGCGAGGCCAATCAGCAGGTAGAGGACGGACCAGACCGGTCCGAAGATCCAGGCCGGCGGTTGGAAAGGCGGTTTCTTGAGCGCTTCGTACCACGGACCGGTTTCCACGAAGATGCCTGAGAGGGCAGGGATGTAGGCGAGGATGATAAACAGGGCGAGCAGTCGGAATCTTTTCATGCGGGCCCCCTTATAGCAGCAACATGGGATTTTCCCGCGATAGGAAACGTTTAGAAAATGCGTTCCGATGATCGGAACCGGGTGTCTGGTGCTCACTTCGTGCCGGGAGGCCGAATCATTCAGAGGCGACGGCTTGACCGTCCCCATCCCTCGACCTATAGTCCGCCCTCAACTTTTTGGAGACCCATGAGTAAAGAATTCAACGCAACTGCCGATAGCATGAACGTGGCCTACGTCGCGCAACTCGCTCGACTGGCCTTAACCCCGGAAGAGGTCGAGCTCTTCCAGGGCCAACTGGACCATATTCTCGCGCACGTGGACGAGCTGCGCGAGCTGGACGTCGACGGCATCGAGCCCATGGCCCATACCATCGATGTGGTGAATGTCTTTCGTAAGGATGTCACCCGACCCTTTGGTGAGCACGAGACGATTATCAACAACTTTCCCGTATCGCGTCAGGATCAAGTGATCGTGCCGTCCATCATCGAGTAGGCCATGAATAATCTTCATCTATTATCCCTCTCCGAAATGGTGGGCCAACTGAATGCCGGTGCGTGTAGCTCCGTGGACCTGGTCGAGGCCTTGATCGCCCGCAAGCAGGCCACCGACTATGTGCTCAACGCATACATCGTCTTCGATGAAGCGGATGCGCTCGCCCAAGCGCGTGCGGCGGATGAGCGCCGGGCAAAAGGCGATGCCGCGCCCTTGTTGGGCGTGCCGATCGGCGTGAAGGATTTGATCAACGTGAAAGGGCAGCCCTGCTCATGCGGGTCCAAGTTGCTGCGCCCGTACACCTCTCCCTATGATGCCACCGCGATCGAGCGTCTGCGCGAAGCGGGTGCGATCATTTGCGGCCGCATGAACATGGACGAGTTTGGCATGGGCTCAAGCAACGAGAATTCCTCGTACGGTTCGTCGTGCAACCCCTGGGATCCTGCGCGGGTTCCAGGCGGTTCCAGTGGCGGATCGGCGGCGGCGGTTGCGGCTGATTCCGCGGTAGCCTGCCTGGGTTCGGACACGGGAGGCTCGATTCGCCAGCCGGCTTCGTTTTGTGGTTGCGTGGGCTTGAAGCCGAGTTACGGGCGCATCTCCCGATATGGATTGACGGCCTACGCCTCCTCGCTGGACCAGATTGGCAGCCTCACCAAGTCGGTGGGCGATGCGGCACTTATGCTGCAGGCCATGGCGGGTTGGGACGAGCGGGATTCGACTTCGCTGAATGTGCCGGTGCCCGACTACACGGCCGCGCTGCAGCCGGATTTAAAAGGGATCAAGCTTGGCCTGCCGAAAGAATTTTTTGTTGAAGGCATCGATCCAGAGGTCGCTGCGGCGATCCATGCGGCGGTTGAACAATGCCGCGCCCTGGGTGCGGAAATCGTCGATGTGCATATCCCGCATATCAAGTATGCGATTGCGGCGTATTATGTGATTGCAACCGCCGAGGCCTCGACCAACCTGGCCCGCTTCGATGGGGTGCGTTATGGTGATCGGCAGGAGGGCGGTAATCCCGAGCAGCTGGCGAGTCATACCCGCGCCGCCGGATTTGGCACCGAGGTCAAGCGTCGTATTATCCTGGGCACCTACGTGCTGAGCAGTGGCTATTATGATGCCTACTATTTACGTGCGCAGAAGGTACGCAGCCTGATTCGTCAGGACTTTGAGCAGGCCTTTTCGCAGTGTGATGCGATTCTGGGTCCGGTGGCCCCGACTGCGGCGTATCCGCTGGGGGATAAGCTGGACGATCCGTTGCAGATGTATTTGGGCGATATCTGCACCGTTCCCTTGAACCTGGCCGGCATTTGCGGGCTGTCCGTTCCCTGTGGATTTACGTCGAATGAGCTGCCCGTCGGTTTGCAGATTATGGGGCCTACGCTGGGTGAGGAGATCCTCTTCCGGGTTGGGCACGCGTATGAGCAGGCGACGGATTGGCATACCCGCAAGCCGACGATAGGAGGTGCCGCATGAAGCAGGATCTGGTTCCAACCGTAGGACTCGAAACGCATGTCCAGCTGAACACACAGTCGAAAATCTGGTGCGCCTGTAGCACGGAGTTCGCCTGCCCACCAAACACGAATGTCTGTCCGGTGTGTCTGGGGTATCCCGGATCGCTGCCGGTGTTGAACGAGGAAGCGATTCGAAAGACGATTATCTCCGGCTTGCTGCTGGGCTGTGAGATCAACCTGCGCTCGAAGCATGATCGCAAGAGTTATTTCTATCCCGACATGCCAAAGAATTATCAGATCACCCAGTTTGATCAGCCGATCTGCCTGGGTGGTGGCGTGGATATCGAAGTGGATGGGGTGAAGAAACACATTCGCTTGAATCGAATCCACCTGGAAGAGGATGTCGGCAAGAATACGCACTACGAAAGCGGAAGTGGCGTGGACTACAACCGGGCCGGGACGCCCCTGATGGAGATCGTCACCGAACCGGACATCAGTTCGGCCGAGGAAGCCTTCGCATATCTCGTGGCTTTGAAGCAGATCCTCTCCTATGGCGATGTAAGCGGCTGTAATCTCGAGCAGGGCAACATGCGCTGCGACGTGAATACCAGTGTTGCTCCGCGGGGCAGTGATACCCTGGGCGTGAAGACTGAGATCAAAAACATGAACACCTTTAAAGGGGTGCGTGACGCCTTGGCATACGAGGCCAAGCGGCAGATTCGCGAAGTGAATGATGGGGGGGCGATCCGTCAGGAGACCCGTCGCTGGGATGACGTCGTTGGCAAAACGGCTTCCATGCGGGCAAAAGAATATGCCCATGACTACCGCTATTTTCCGGACCCGGATTTAATGCCCATCGTGTTGACGACTGATCAGGTCGAGGCGATTCGGGCGGGTTTGCCAGAGTTGCCCGCTGCCCGTCGTGTGCGTTATGTGTCGGAACTGGGGCTGCCCGAATATGATGCGAGCGTACTCGTTACGGATATGGCCGTTGCCAATTTCTTCGAAGCGACCGCCGCGCTTTCCGGCGATGCCAAGACCAGCTCCAATTTCATTATGGGCGAACTCATGCGGCTCTTGAATGAGCGCGAGATCGCGCTGGGAGATACGAAGCTGACGCCGGAAAATCTGGCCGCCCTGATCAAGCTGTCCAAGGCCAAGCAGGTAAACAACCAGGGCGCGAAGGCCATCTTCGAGAAGTTGTTCGACGCTGGAGGTGACCCCCTCGCCATCGCCAAGACCGACGACCTGCTCGTGGAGAATGAAGATGTCATCGCACCGCTGCTCGACCAGGTGATCCAGGAACACGCCGGCCCTGTGGCGGATTACCGAAGCGGGAAAGAGGCGGCCCTGCAGTTTCTGGTAGGGCAGGTGATGCGCCTGAGCCGAGGCAAAGCGAATCCCCAGGCCGTGAGCGAGGAGCTGGCCCGGAAGTTGAGCCAGGAATAGCGTTCAGACCGTCAATGTTTATTCAGGCTGAATCCTTTTCAGCAAATGTTTGCAACCGGCCCTAAAGTTGCTAGTTATTCCAGCCCGTTGACAGCTTTCTGGCCCTATGTCAGACTGCCGCCAGCATTGATGAAACACGATCAGGAGCCTTCTGTTTGGACGCCAACGAGCAACATATACTTGAGATTCTAATTGCTGCGGGCCTCATCAACGAGGACTTCGCCGGAAAAATTATCGATAAAGCAGAGGAAACGGATACGAGCGTCGTCGATGTGATCGCGGATTCGGGACTGTTGACCCGCATGGAAGTGATCGAGTGCCTTGCGGCCCATCAGGGGATGGAGGCGATTCAGCTCGACCCGGACAAGCTCGACCCGATGGTCCTCGGGCTGGTTCCCCCGGACATTGCCCGCCGATTCCGCGCGGTTCCCGTCTACAAGCGCGACCATACCCTGCACATTGCCATTTCTGATCCCTTTGATGTGGATACCCTCGACAGCCTGCGCTTTGCCCTGAAAGATGTAGATGTCGAGCCGGTGGTTGCGGCGGCCATCGAGATCGATGCGGCCATCAAAAAGTATTACGCCGAGGATGGCGAAATTGACCGCATGTTCGGCGATATGACCGAAGCAGATGTCGATCTCAGCAACAAAGATTCCATGGGCCTGCTGGATGAAGGCGGTTCGGTCACCCAGGACGACGCCCCGATTATCAAGTTGGTGAGTTTGATTATCATGGAAGCCTTTCGTAATCGCGCATCGGATATTCATATCGAGCCGATGGAGCGTGAGCTGCGTGTGCGGTACCGGATTGACGGGGTGTTGCATAAGGTGGAAAGTCCACCGAAGCGCTTGCAGGCCGCCATTGTCCAGCGTCTCAAGATCATGTCCAACATGCAGATTGCGGAAAAACGCATCCCGCAGGATGGACGTATCCAGATCAACGTCATGGGCCGGGACCTCGACTTGCGTGTTTCGACGATACCCGCGACGCACGGCGAGTCGGTGGTCATGCGTATCCTCGATAAAGAGGCCCTTCAGCTCGGCTTACCCCAGTTGGGCTTTTATACGGACGATCAAGGCACCTTTGAGCGCATGATCGGTTTGTCTGACGGGATTATCCTGGTTACAGGACCCACGGGATCCGGTAAGACGACAACGCTTTACGCCTGTTTGAATGAAATCAATAAGCCTGACCGGAAAATTATCACGGTTGAGGATCCGGTTGAGTACCAGATGAGCGGCATCAACCAGGTACACGTTCGCGCGGATATCGGGTTGACCTTCAGTGCGGCGCTTCGTTCCATTCTGCGTCAGGCGCCGAACATCATCATGATCGGTGAGATTCGCGACCTGGAGACGGCGGAGATCGCGGTAAATGCTTCGCTTACCGGTCACTTGGTTTTCAGTACGCTGCACACCAACGATGCCCCGAGTGCGGTTACCCGTCTGGCGGATATCGGGGTGAAACCCTTCCTGGTGGCCTCCTCCCTTCGAGCGGCGATCGCCCAGCGTCTGGTCCGGAAAATTTGTGAAAAGTGCAAAGAGCCTCATACGGTGACGGATCAGGAGTACCGCTTGCTCGGTCCGCTGGCGGCTCAGCTGTCGGGTTCGGGTCTCTATACCGGCGCGGGATGCGACGATTGTTCGTTTACCGGGTATAAAAGTCGATTGGGCCTGTTCGAGTTTTTTGTAGTGAATGAAGAAGTGCAGCACATGATTTACGAGCAGGTTTCATCTGCTGAGCTGCGAAAAAAAGCCCGGGAGCTGGGCATGCGCACCTTGCGCGAAGACGGTCTCCGAAAAGTGATTGCTGGCACAACGACCTTGGCCGAAGTCTTTCGGGTAACCCTTGGAGATGCCTCATGACGAGTACCGAAGTAGCCATGGACGAACTGCTCACCCTGTGTGTGGAAGAGGGCGCATCCGATCTACACCTTTCCGTAGGTGTGCCTCCCATTCTCCGTATTCACGGCTCCCTGCATCCTCTGGATACTGAGCCCTTGTCTGCCGATGATACCGACCGCTTGATGCGGAGTATTACCGATGAGCAACATCTGCGATCGCTGGCGGAAGGCGGGGGCGCCGAATTCGGTTTCGGGTTTAAGGATCTCGCCCGTTTCCGGGTGTCTGTATTCAAGCAGAAGGGGACGGTTGGCGTCGTCCTGCGCCAGATTTCCAACACCTTGCTCGAGTTGGATAAGCTGGGCCTGCCGATTCAGATCAAGGATCTCCTCTACAAGCAAAAGGGTCTCGTGCTGGTTACCGGTCCTACCGGTTCCGGTAAGTCGACCACGCTCGCCAGCATGGTGAACGTGATCAACGAAGAGCGCGATTGCCATATTATCACGATTGAAGATCCCATCGAATTTTATCATCCGCACAAGAAGAGCATCGTATCGCAGCGCGAGGTACACGTGGATGTGGAGAGCTTCAGTCACGCCCTGCGCGCCGCCCTGCGTCAGGATCCGGATGTGATTCTGGTCGGGGAAATGCGGGATCTGGCGACGATGGAGGCCGCGATTTCTGCGGCCGAAACCGGCCACCTGGTGTTTGCCACCCTCCATACGACCGGAGCCGCACGAACGGTTGACCGAATCGTCGATGCGTTTCCCAGCAACCAGCAGGAGCAGATTCGCACCCAGCTTTCATCCACCCTGGAGGCGGTGATCAGTCAGACCCTTTGCCCGCGACAGGATCGTCCCGGTCGAATTGCGGCCTTCGAGATCATGTTTGCGACGCCGGGTATTCGCGCTCTTATTCGTGACAACAAATCCTTCCGTATTACCTCAGATATTCAAACGGGTGCCCGTTACGGCATGATTACGATGGATTCCTGCCTGTTCAATTTGTACCAGCAGGGTATGATTACGTTTGAGGACATGATCCTCCGTGCGGTGGATGCCGAATCCCTCGCGGAAAAAATTCAAGGCTGACCCATGGCGACCGAATTCCAAGACCCTCTTCTCGAGCAGTTGACGCTGAATCATCTGCTTGCTCCGGAAAACGCCACCGAGGTCGTCGAGGAGCACGAGCGAACCGGACAGCCCGTGCGCAAGATCCTGCTCGACTTCGGCTTTTTTACCGAAGAGGAGCTGCTGGATCAGATCAGCTTGATCATGGGTTCACATGTGATCGATCTTGCCCGTACGCGGATCGACAACGATGTGTATAAGGCGATCCTGCCCAGTACCGCCCGGATGTATAATGTCGTCCCCGTGGATGGGGATAGCAACAGCGTGACGCTGGCCACATCCGATCTCATCACGCATGAAGCCCTCGACGATCTGATCTTTCTGCTCGAGTGCGATGTTCGTTTTGTCCTCGCCCCTGAGGCCGATGTTTCCGCGCATATCCGCGAGCATTACGGCCAGGACAACGATTCCGTAGACGAGTTGTTTGAGGCACTCGGCGAAGCCGGGGAATTAGGTTCCGGGGTGGATCCCACCGCTCAAGATATCAGCGATGAGCAGATCAACGCGGCACCGGTTGTTCGCTTTGTGAACCTGGTGATGCATCAAGCCGTGAAAGACCGCGCTTCGGATATCCATTTCGAGCCCTTCGAACGCGACTTTAAGATCCGGTATCGGGTGGATGGTGCCTTGTATGAAATGGCTCCGCCTCCGAAGCACCTGGCCTTGCCGATTATCTCGCGGGTAAAAGTGATTTCCGGCATGGACATCGCGGAGCGTCGACTGCCTCAGGATGGCCGTATTCAGCTGACGATCGCCGGAAAGCACGTAGATTTTCGCGTATCCTCCCTGCCGACCCAGTTCGGAGAGAGCGTGGTTCTCCGGGTACTGGATTCGAGTGCGATCGGGTTTGACCTCGAGTCGTTGGGTATGCCCGAGGATGTGTACACACCCTTCCTCGAGGACATCGAAAAGCCAAATGGTATTGTGGTGGTTACCGGCCCCACGGGTTCGGGTAAGACGACCACCCTTTACGGAGCCTTACGTCGCCGGAATACGATGGATGTTAAGATCCTCACCGCTGAGGAGCCGGTCGAGTATGATGTAGATGGTATCGTTCAGGTGAACGCGGTGGAAAAGGTGGGGAACACCTTTGCCAAGATCCTTCGCGCCTTCTTGCGACAGGATCCGGACATCATCCTCGTGGGGGAGATTCGAGACCAGGAAACGGGGCAGATCGCCATTCAGGCTTCGCTCACTGGTCACCTGGTATTCAGCACCTTGCACACCAATGATGCTGCGGGTGCGATTACGCGTCTGGTTGACATGGGGATCGAGCCGTTTCTGATTGCTTCCACGCTTGAGGCCGTCATGGGTACGCGCCTTGTTCGGACGATCTGTTCCGAGTGCAAAACAAGTTACATTCCGGAAGCCGCCATGCTGAAAAGCCTTTCGCTTCGCCCGGAGGAGATGGGCGAGCAGCCGTTCTTTTACGGGAAGGGCTGCGCCGTGTGCAATCACACCGGCTATCGCGGCCGTCGAGGTATTTATGAATACCTTCGGATCAATGAAACGATCCGCAACCTGATTACCGAGAATAAACCCACCGTGGTGATCCGTGACAAGGCCCGCGAGCTGGGCATGCGGACCCTCCGAGAGGATGGAGTGCGATGTATTCTCGATGGCTATACAACGCCGGAAGAAGTGCTGAAGTATACTTGATCGGTGTTTATATACCTGTATGGATATTCGTTTAGAGAAGTCACATAATCTAGTATCTATACTCGCCATGCGGCTCCGAAATACGCTTTCCTGTTGCCCTTTAGAATCCGGAAGAATATAGTCATAGAACCTAACCTAACCCCCTAATACCTATGCCCAAATTTAAATTTGTAGCGCTTGACCCAAACGGCAAGCAGGTTTCCGGCAATGTGGAATCTGAGAGTGAAGCCGATGCCGCACGCTTGATTGAAGGGAAGGGTTATACGGTCGATAGTATTGCCCCTTTCTCCTCGAATGGCGGAGGTGAGGCCAGCGCCCCGCAGCCCGCACGTCGTCCCGCTCCCGCCCGCGCTCCGAGTGCGTCCAAGTCGGTCGGTAAGGCCAAAGCACCCGCCAAAGCCAGAGCCGCGACGCCTGAGCGCAAGCGCGCCAAA
>JBLIND010000193.1:0-11848 GCA_047639095.1 Candidatus Omnitrophota bacterium
ATCGTCGATCAAACCATCGAAGCCCCAACCAGCCGGTCCACACCCGCCCACCGAAACGATGTTCGTGTTGTTCAGAACGCCGCGCGCCACGGGACCGCCGTCAATAACGCCATTAACAAAAATCTTTTCCCGACCGCCTTCGTACTGCCAGATGACGTGATGCCAGGTCGCCGTCGCCAGCGTGCTCGCCGCGGTGATGTCGTTGCCCCAGTGGCCCTGATGGGCCTTGGCACCCCGCACACCGTTGTGCAACACCTCGCTGGCCGCATTCGTCTGCCCGAACACAAATTCCTGATCGACGGCGCCCGTAAGCTGGATCCAGGCGGCCATGGTGTAGTCATGCTGATAGATCCCCAACTCGGTCGCCGCGAGATGGGTGTTGATGATATCGCCGGCCGGTCGATCCGCCCCATCGAATTCCAGGGCACCGCCCGGGGTGAAACCGTTTGAAGGTCCGGCGACCCAACGCTCGTCACCGGCTGCTCCTTGCAACGTTCCCGCCACGGCGAGGCTGCCCAGATTGGTGATCACGGTGCCGTTGCCTTGCTCAAAGTTATAGTAAAGAACCGGGGTATAGTCCTGGGCAAAAAGCGCCGCTGGACTCAGCAGCAGGCTCGCGAAAAAGGCAGCAATGAAATAGGAAGAGGTAGGTCGCATAGTCGGTCTCTGTTCTGATTTAGAGCCAATAAGACTAAACAGGAACCACGGACCCGGTCAAGGAGAAGGCGTTTTACTACCCGCGGCCTTTCGCGCTTTCACGTAGGCCAGCGCTTCCCCGCCAGATCCCCTTGCGTGAGTCGCCTGAACGACTGCTTATGCCTGAGGTAGGTGAAGTTGTTTCTGCTCGTCCGAATGGCAGCGAAGACTTCATACGCGGCATAAAGACGCAAATATTCCCGATCAATCGTCAGGTCCGCGGTATATCCGGAGAAGAGGCTGGCCTTGGTTTTTTCGCAGGTCCCCACCGCCTCATACATCTTGCCCAGAGTACGCGCGCAATCATTCGGGGAGGGCTCCGCCTGTGCATCAAAAGCTTTCAACAGGCTGAACAGATCGACGCCGGAAAACTCGTCTACCAGAGCCGCATAGTCGTGCACGCAGGTTTTCGATTCGCTCGCGAGCCAGGACGTCACCTCGGGATAAAAGACATCTTCCCCATACCCGACCACGTAATTGTAGATCAAATAAACTGGTGAGGGTCAGAATACCCAGGCCCAATCCTATAGTGCCGCCTTCAAACAACGTTCTTTTAGGGTGACTCATCTGGGGCTCGATCCTGTCAGACCAGGGAGGGTTTCTGACGCGTTATCCGCGTCTTAACCAGGGATACGGCTTATCCGTCGGAAGCACCACCGAAGCGACGGGTCAGAGCCTCCCGGCGGTAGGTGAAGATCTTGCGCACATCGGGTTCGACGAACCAGCGATTGATCAGCGCGCCCCCGGGAACCGTGTACGCGATATGATCCGTAACTAAGGTGCCCCCATCCTTTTCCGCGAATGTATGGGTGTGGTACCAGCGTTGGTACGGCCCCTTCACCTGATTATCGACAAAGCGATGTGGGGGTTCCCAAACTGGAATCTCGGACACCCAGCGCACCGGAATACCTTTGATGCGCAGCTTGTATTCGATATGAATGCCCTGCCGCATTTTCACTGATGGATCGACGATATGGAACTGCATCCAGGGCGGGGTGATCGCTTCCAGATTCGCGGCCTGGGAGAAGAATTCGAACACCTCTGTCAGCGGGCGGGGCAGCCATTGCTCGGTATGCAGCTCGTATTCGGAAGCCCTTATTTTCGTGATCATAAGTACATATATCCGATGGAAGCCGTTCCTTACGGACATTCTCCTGGGAGGGGCTCTTGCGACGCGACCCTGAATACAGTACACAGGCGCATGCACATATCTCGATCGATCGTTTTACTCCTCGGCCTGCTTCTCGCGGGTACGGGATTCGCTGAAGACCAGCCGGTCGACTTTGCCCGCGAGGTCCTGCCTATCCTCTCGGACAAATGCTTTGTCTGTCATGGTCCGGACACGCGGAAAAAAACGGAGCTACGCCTCGACTCCTACGAGGGCGCCATCCTCGATCGGAAAGGCGTACGGGCCATCCATCCAGAGGCTCCGGAACAGAGCGAAATCCTCGCGCGCATCCACGACGCGGAAGACCCCATGCCGCCCAGCGATGCCGAACGCAAACTGAGCGACGGCGAACGAGCGATCCTGGATCGTTGGGTGAAACAGGGCGGCAGCTATGCCCGTCACTGGGCTTTCGTCCCGCCAGTAAAAGAACGCGCCCTCTCCGGGTCCACTGCGATTGACACCTACATCGGTGAAGGCCTGACCGCCAGGGGCATCGATTTCGCGCCGCCCGCGGACCCGGCCACCCTCGCCCGGCGCGCGGCCCTCGTCCTGACCGGCCTCCCGCCCGAGCCGGAACAGCTCGCGGCCTTTCTCGCGGACCCCCGCCCCGATGCCTACGAACACCTGGTGGATGCGCTCATGGCCAGTTCGCGCTTCGGCGAACACCAGGCGCGCTACTGGCTGGATGCGGTTCGCTACGGCGACACCCACGGACTCCACCTCGACAACAAGCGCGCCATTTTCCCCTACCGCGACTGGGTGATCCAGGCGCTCAACGACAACAAGCCGTTCGACGTATTTATTACCGAACAGCTCGCGGGCGACCTCCTGCCCGAGCCCACCCTGGAGCAACGCGTGGCCACCGGGTTTGTGCGCATGAACCCGACGACCGCCGAAGGCGGGGCCATCGTCGCAGAGTTCCAGGCCAAGAATAGTTTCGACCGCACGGAAAACCTCGGCACCGTACTCATGGGGATGAGCCTGCTGTGCGCGCGTTGCCACACCCACAAATACGATCCGATTCTACACACGGATTACTACCAGCTGATGGCCTTCTTCAACAGCACCGCCGAACCGGCCATGGATGGTAATAAGTACACCTGGGGACCCATCGCCAAAGTCCCGGCCGACATTCCCTCCTGGCAGGCATGGAAGCGCATCGGCACGGAGCGGGATCATATCCTCCAGGAGCTGAAAATCGATCAGCCCCGCTCCATCGCCCACGCGGTCGCGGCGAACCAGTTGAAGATCGCGGACTGGCAGATCAGCAAGCCAACCCCCGCAGACAAAACCGTGGCCGAGGTGAGCACCTGGGGACCCGGAAAAGACTTGCCCGGCATCCGTAAAGACACCTTGCCCAAACCCGGCGAAGCGCGCTGGCTTTCGTTCAAACTCACCGCCACCACCAACCAGTTAGTCTGGCTGACCTTTTCCGGCGATGCGCAATCCGACGTGCTGATCAACGGAAGCGCGATCCCCAACGCAGCCCTTAAAGCCGATGCGCAACGGAGCACCATCGGGCTCGCCTTGACGAACGGCACCCAGACCGTCCAGGTGAAAATGGCGGGCACCCTGCGCGAGCAGGCGGTCGAAGCCCATGTGTACAATCCCTGGAAATCCCTCGCGCAGCACAAGGTGTGGGACAAGGCCGATGCGGATGATCGCCTGCTCATGCTCGCCGATCCCCAAGGTCCGCTGGTGAAGGCCGCACCCGAAGCGGCCAAAAAACTCACGGCCGAGCTCGCCGGCCTGCGCACCCGCTTTACCCCGACGCTCATCGCCGAAGAGCTGGCGACCCCGCGGCCGACCCGCCTCCTGGAACGTGGCGAATACGATCAGCCCATCGGAGACGTGCTGCAGCCGGATGTGCCCAAGATTATGGGCAGCTTTCCCGCCGATGCCCCGCGCAATCGACTCGGCCTCGCGCAGTGGTTGACTGCCCGCCAACACCCGCTCGTCGCTCGAGTGCTCATCAATCGCCTCTGGCAACAAACCCTGGGCCATGGCCTCGTGCGCACCCCTGAAGATTTTGGCCTGCAGGGCGAACAGCCCACCCATCCCGAGCTACTGGATTGGCTGGCGGTGGAAATGCATGACAGTCAGTGGGATTACAAACACCTCATCCGCCTGATGGTGACCAGTAAAACGTTCAAGCAATCCTCGGCCTGGCGCAAGGAAGTCGATGATCCGGAAAACCGCCTCTTCGCCCGCGGTCCCGGCTATCGCCTCGACGCGGAAATCATTCGCGACATCGCCCTGTGGAGCAGCCAGCTGCTGGATCCGCATATGGGCGGCGAAGGCGTGAAGCCCTATCAGCCCGCCGGCATGTGGGAAGCGCTCATGCACCCCGGCAGCAATACCCGGAACTACATTCAGGATCACGGCCAGCCTCTGTATCGCCGCAGCCTCTACGTCTATTGGAAACGCACGAGCCCGCATCCGATGATGACTCTGTTCAATGCGCCCGACCGCGAGTCGAGCTGCGTCCGCCGCTCCCGCACGAGCACACCCATGCAATCGCTGGGCCTGCTGAATGAAACCCAACGCGTGGAAATGGGCCGAGGTCTCGCCCGACGCCTGCTGCGCGAGCACGCGGACGACAACGCACGTCTGGACCAGCTTTTCACCCTGCTCGCCTGCCGGACACCCGGCGACGCCGAACGCACGGCCTGCACCGGCCTGCTCGAAACCCTGCGCGCACGCTATGCGGCGGCTCCGGCGGATGCCGAGGCGCTGCTCAACATCGGCGAAAACCCACGCGACGAGCAACTGGACCTCGCCGAGTACGCCAGCTGGACCCAACTGGCGATTACGATCCTCGCCAGCGACATCACGATTCTTTTATACTAAACTTGGGAACGAACGACATGAACGACCCTATCCGCGAACACGATCTCCTCCTCACCCGCCGCCAGCTTTTTGGCAAGGGGGCCCTTGGGCTCGGCACGGCTGCCATGGCCCAACTGCTCGGCCCCGGTGTTTTTGCCGACGGCGGGCACGGTGGCCTGCATCATGCGCCCAAGGCCAAGCGCGTCATTTACCTCTTCATGAGCGGCGGCCCGAGTCATCACGACCTTTGGGATTACAAACCGAAAATGCGCGAGATGTTTGGCAAGGATCTGCCCGAACACATTCGCGATGGCCAACGTATCACCGGAATGACCTCCGGCCAGAAAACGCTTCCCGTCTGCCCGAGCAAGTACGAATTTACCCGCCACGAGAACAACGACCGCGGGATTCATGTCAGCTCGCTCCTCCCGCACACCGCAACCGTGGTCAAAGACCTCTGCATCGTGCACAGCACCTTCACCGAAGCGATCAACCACGATCCCGCCATCACCTACATTCAAACCGGCAGTCAGATTCCCGGTCGCCCGAGCCTGGGCGCCTGGCTCAGCTACGGCCTGGGCAGCATGAATGACAACCTGCCCAACTACGTGGTGATGCATGCTAAAACCCGGTACGCCGAACAGAGCATCTTCAATCGCCTCTGGGGTCCTGGCTTTTTGTCCGCTGAACACCAGGGCGTGCTCCTGCGCAGCGAAGGCGACCCCGTCCTCTACCTGAACAACCCCGCCGGAGTGAGCCGCACCGACCGCCGCGCTCAACTGGATACGCTTGCCGCCATCAACCAGGGCCAGCACGATCGCTTCGCCGATCCGGACATGCTCTCGCGTATCAAGCAGCATGAGATGGCCTATCGCATGCAAACCTCCGTTCCGGAATTGATGGATCTGTCGGATGAATCGGATAGCACCATGGAACTGTATGGCAAGGAGGCGCGGGAGCCCGGCACCTTCGCCGCCTGCTGCCTGAACGCGCGACGCCTCGCCGAGCGCGGGGTGCGGAACATCCAGATTTTTCATCGCGGCTGGGATGCCCACGGCGGCCTGCCGCGTGAACACGAGTCCCAGTGCAAGGACATCGACCAGGGCTGCGCGGCATTGATCAAGGATCTGAAACAACGCGGTATGCTGGAAGACACCCTCGTCATCTGGGGCGGTGAATTTGGACGCACCGCGTACTGCCAGGGCGGACTGACGAAGGAAAACTACGGCCGCGATCACCACCCGCGCTGCTTCACCACCTGGATGGCCGGTGGCGGGGTCAAACCTGGAATTACCTACGGGCAGACCGACGACTACGCCTACAACATTGCCAACGCCGATGGCACCCCGATGAAACCCCAGCCGGACAAAGGGGCCTGGACGCCAGGCACCATGCATATCCACGATTTAAACGCGACGATCCTCCACCTGCTCGGAATCGATCACAGACGCCTGACCCATCGCTACCAGGGCCGCGATTTCCGGCTCACCGATGTGCACGGCCATGTCATGCATGACTTGATTGCGTAAGTCCGCCTTACTCCTCTTGCGGAGCGTCTTCGAGCAGGGCTAACAGCGCCCAGGCGGTCCCCCAGAAGATCGCCGTCGGCTCCACGCTCGTGCGCTTTTTCGCCTTGGTCGAATGGACCTTCCACGAGCCATTTTCTTCCTGTGTCCGGAGCAGAAACGCCTGCGCACGAGTGAGCGAGTCCCCTTTGGTGCCGCTGCGTTTCAACGCGTACAGCGCCAACCCGGTTCCCAAGGCATCGCTTGCATCCTCTTCGACCCAGGGCCAGCCTCCATCCTCGTGCTGTCTGTTGAGCAAGGCCTCCCGGGCTTCCGCCACTCCGGCCTTCAAGGCGTCTGCCATGAGCAGCCGCTGCGCAAAGACCTCGGTGCTTTTGCCCGGAGGTGCTTCTTGCAGCCAGTCCATCGCTTTATCCCTGGATGCCTGACTGTCTGGATGATTTTCATCCTGCAGGGCCAGCCAGATCCAGGCCGTAGATGCGACGGTCGTCTCCTCCTTGGACCGTTTCTGTAAGGGGAGCTGCCCGTTCGGACTCCAGGATCCATCCGCCTGTTGTCCGGCCACCATCAATTGTCGAAAATCAGCCACATCGTCTTCCGGGGCACGACCCAACATCAACTGGCCCAGGCCTTCCAGGTTTCGCGCACCGGTCTTGCCACCTTTTTCGTGATCCGAACGCTGATGGACAAAAGCCCAGTCCGACCAGTCGGCGAGGTCGGAAACGGCAAGCTCAAAGCCCTTCGCTTGGGCTTCCCGTGCGCTCCAGATCAGCATGCCCGTATGATGGCAGCTCACACATTTCTTGTCTGCAATCCACGATTCGCCGGCCCCTTTCAGAAAGGGTAGACTGGCCGCGACCGCCTCCCGGGCACTGCGTTCGGCCCGGGCGCACAGAGGGAGTAAAACGATGAGTAAAATCCGTTTCATGAATCCACCTTACCACAGACCTGCCGAACAAGAATCCGGAAACAGGCTAGACCCACACCTTGATTCAACCCGGCTCTGGATCGATCAGGGCAGGTGCATGGGCTTCCAAGCCCGTGTTGAAGCATCCGGCTTCCCGGCCGGATCGACCCGCTGGGAAGCGGGCCACTCCAACCCGGCGTAGGAACGCCATGCTCCGCTCGTGCGGAGCATACAGCTCTATACTTTCATCTTGATACACCCTTCCAAAAAGGCGTATAATCGCTCCAACCACGGGAAAGGGATCTGCATGAGAAAAAGCGATAGCGTCATAAAAGGTGAATCTTCAAGCGGCACCGACCTGATGACCGCCTTGATCGGCTGCTTGATCCTCATCGTCTGCAGCATCCTGATCGTGGTCTTTGTCACCACAGTTACCGTAACCACGGCAGAAGTTCACCAGAATGGGATCGGGTTTGAGTACGGCCAGATCGATGCCTTCGCACAGGGCCGCGCATTCCCGGATAGGGCCCACTCCAAGGAACCGATTTATATCGAGGTGCGATTGGACGGCCTGACCGTTTATCCTCAGCACCTCGAGATCACCCAAGAGGAAGCCTACCGGAAGGATGGTCCCCTGTATGAGCTGCTCGACCAGCTCAAGGCCGACGACACGGATCGCTTCGTGATTCTCCTCGTGCGTCCCAATGCGGTGGTGATGCAACGATTCGCTCGCACGCTGATTAAGGACACCTATGGGATGGACATCGGCATCGATTATTACGAATCTTCTCAACCGATCCGTGCGGCGCGACACTTCGTGCGATCCGCGACACCATGAGATAACGCCAAGCCCCGAAAACGTCCATGAACCTACCTCAACTTATCACATGGACGGCCTTCGGATTAAGCCTGAACCTCCAGGCCGCTTCCATCGCCGCGATCGATCATCCCATCCCCGACATGCGCGTGGTCGAAGGCTACCGGGTCGAGCTTGTCGCTATGGAACCACAGGTCATGGATCCCGTCGCCATCGCCTGGGGCTTTGATGGCAAACTCTGGGTAGTTGAAATGGCCGATTACCCGCTGGGCATGAACGACGCCGGCGAAGCGGGTGGGCGCGTGCGTTTCCTCGAGGATACCAACGGCGATGGCCACTACGATCGCTCCCAGATCTTTCTGGACGGCTTAAGCTATCCAAACGGAGTGACCCCGTGGCGCAAGGGCGTACTGATCACGGCGGCACCGGATATTCTCTACGCCGAGGATCAGGACGGTGACGGCGTGGCGGATCTCAAGCGGGTCATGTACACCGGCTTCAAGGAGGGCAACCAGCAATTGCGGGTCAACGGGCTCCGCTTTGGCCTCGATGGCTGGTTCTACGGCGCCAACGGCCTTTCGCATGGCCAGGTGCATGCCGCGGGATCGGAAACGACGCTCAATTTGACCCATAAAGATTTTCGCATCCATCCCGACACCCTGCGTATCGAAGCGATCGAAGGCGCCACCCAGTTCGGCCGCCATCGGGATGACGTGGGCAACTGGTTCGGCTGCGACAACTCACGCCTGGCGTTTCACTTTGTACTCGCGGACCGGTACGTGCTCCAGAACCCGCACCTCTCTTACGAACCGCCATACAAACAGATGCGCATGGAACGCAATCCGCCGGTTTATCCCTACAGCGTTTTGCAGAAACGTATTCATGCCGACTACATGGGCAATCGCTTTACCTCGATTTGCGGCACCATGGTGTACCGCGATCGCATCCTGTTCGACGAACCCACCCTGCTGGCCTGCGAACCGGTGCACAACTGCATCACTCGCCGACGTATCCTCCCGGATGGATCCACCTATGATTTCAAACGGGTGGAAACCGAACTGGAGCGCGAATTCATGGGTTCTACGAATCACCTCTTCCGGCCGGTGCAGCTGCAAAACGGTCCGGACGGTGGTTTGTACGTCGTCGATATGCATCGGGCCATCGTCGAACATCCCCACTGGGTACCGAAAGAGATTCGGGATACCTGGGAGAAGGAGGCCGACCTGCGGGCCGGCCACAAACAGGGCCGGATTTATCGGATTGTCCGCGAAGACCAGCCCTTGCGCCGTGTCCCCGATCTGGTCAAGGCCTCGCCGGAGGAGCTGAACACCTGGCTGCTCCGCCACGAGAACGGCTGGGTGCGCGATGCGATCCATCAGCACTTGCTGGAGCAACCCGCGCTCGCTCGCGAGGTCCAGTTGGCTTCGGCGATCGAAGCGCCAGGTATCATCCATGCCCTGCACCTGCGGCATGCGCTGGGTCAACTCCAGTCCGCGCACGTGCACCAGGCGATCACGCATCCAAACCCGATGGTGCGTCGACACGCGATTCGCCTCGCTGAAACCGTGGACCCCGAGCTGATCTTCAACCACATCGATGAAAAAGATCCGACCGTGTGCCTGCAGCTGGCGCTTTCCCTGAGCGTTCTCCCCCCGGACCCCCGGGCGAAACACCTTTTTGCTCACCTCGTGCACACCGAGGATGCCTACACCCTGAAGGCCCTCGCCTGCTGCCTGGCGGTGCAGGACGTCTACACCGCAGACATGCCGGAGACCCTGGTCGCAGCGCTCTTTCAAACCCTCGCCGGAAAACAGGATTTCGACCGACTGAAATCCCTTCCGAAAGTCTTTCTTAAACGCCCGGCCGACGGAACCTACACGGCGGGTCAATGGCGGAACGCGGCGCTCTATCGCACCCTGCTGAAGGGCAAAGACGATTTCACCGCGCTGGCGGATATGGAGCAAACATCGCTTAAGGTGTTCAACGCCTCCGACCTTGACGCCGACACCCGCGCCGCCGCGATCACCTTCCTCCAGGCCTGGACGGATCGCCCCTGGAAGACCGAACTCGAGCTGATCGCACTGCTGGATTCACCCGCCGAACCGAGTATCAAGCTGGCGGTCATCGAGATGCTCAACACCAACGCCAAGCCGGAAACCGCTGAGCGGCTCATGCAGTCCTGGCGGAAATACGATCCGGATCTGCGCGCGTCGCTGATCGATCGCATGATCCGAAAAACGCCATGGACCCTGGTTTTTCTGAAAGCGGTGGAAGACGGAATCGCTTCCCGGCATGAAGTCTCTGCCGCCCAGCGCCGACGGTTAACCAGCTCGGGCCATGCCGAGATTAAGGCCCGTTCGAACGCCCTGTTTGGCACGCTGGAAACGCATCGCGCGCCGGTGATCGAGGCGTATCAGGATGTCCTCACCCTGACGGGAAATGCAAAAAATGGACCCGCGGTTTTCAAAAAGATCTGCGCGGCGTGCCATCGCATGGATGACGTTGGAATCGAGCTCGGCCCAAACCTGCGCTCGCTTTCCGATCGCTCGCCGCAGGGCCTGCTGATTGCAATCATCGATCCGAGTCGCAACGTCGAACCGCGATATCTCATGTACGAATGCAAACTCACCAACGGCGAGTCACGCTACGGCCTGCTGGTCGCGCAGTCCGATCACGGAGTGGAGCTGCAAGGCACCGACGGCAAAACGGAACAGCTCGCCCGCAAGGACGTCGCCGAGCTCGTTCCCCTGGAGGCCTCTCTCATGCCCATCGGCCTCGAAGCCACCATGAGCAAACAGGACCTGGCCGATTTGATTGCCTATCTGGGCTATCAACCGTGACCGTAGCCGTAGCCGGGCAGTCCTCTGCCGGGCTACTAGTGCACCTGCTTGCCGCAGACTTCCAGATTATGAATCGACCAGAACAGGCCTGAGGCCTGGCCGTGCTGGTTGATCCGCACGTAGCGCGTGGTCACGCCCGGCAACAGGATCTCGGTAATCGATCCGCCACCTTTTCCTGAGGCCACCGGCTCGCTCCACTTTTCGCCATCGTCGGAGACGTGCACGGTCCACGCACGCGGATAATCTCTCGCTGAATTCTGGGAATCCAAGACAATGCTTTCGAGTTTCAGCGGCTGCTTCATATCAAAGCTGAACCACATGCCCGGTCGCTGGGGCGTCCCGCTGTCCCAACGGGAGGTGGTATCATTATCGATCGCGGCGGCACAGCCGGCGCTGTTGTGACTGGCGGTAAAGGCCCAGCTCTTCATGGTCTGCTTCGGAACAGGCATCTCCGCGAGGATCTCGCTGCTCTGCCACATCGCCTTCTGATCCACCACCGACTTACGCACCATGGCAATATCCTCCGCCGTGATGGGTTCGCCCTTGTTACCAAACGATCCCCGCGCGTAGGTGAGGACCGAAGCCAGGAACTCGTCGTCAAAAGACTCCAGCGGCAACATCGGACCGGGATACGTCTTGCCATCCAACTCGCCCATCATGCCCTTGAGCACAATCTTGATCGGGATATTTTTGTTCTTCGAAAGCAACCGCGGAGACTTTTTCAACGGCGGTCCGAGGGTCAAGCCCTTCTGGCCTTCCATCGGAGTACCCATACCGTTCGCCGCATGACAGGCCACACAGATCGTATCGTAGTTCGTCTTCCCCTTGGTCATCAAGGCCGACTGCTTCGCCATGCGCTTGGCATCATTGAACCGGCCCTGGTAACTCTTGCCGACCAGCTGGATGATTTCGTTCTCCGGATGACGGGCGAGTACGGCCTCCATGATTTTCATGCTCTCGTCCGGTTGCGCACGCAACAGCGACAGCGTCGTCTGGATGACGACCTGGCTGTCGGGATCCTTGATGCCCTGGAGCATGTCCGAAACCAGGCCGGTCTCGCCTTTG
>JBLIND010000194.1:0-11823 GCA_047639095.1 Candidatus Omnitrophota bacterium
GTATTACGCGAGTGAATTCCAGAAGGGCGTCGAGCAGTTTGAATCGCACAAGGCGGTGAACCCACACGATGTTGAAAATGCGGTCTGGCATTTTATCTGCAAGGCTCGTGCATCGAGTCTCGACGAAGCGCGTAAACAACTGATTCCGATTCAGGGCGATGGACGGATCCCCATGATGACCGTGCACGCCTTGTTTGCGCAAAAGGCCACGGTGGAAGACGTGCTGAAAGATGCGGAAACACCCGCGCAACCGGGTCGATTAAAGACACAGCGTTTTTATGCCCACCTGTATCTCGGCATCTATCACGAGATCCTCGGCGACACCACCAAAGCCGCCGAGCACATCAAGCTGGCCGCCAACGATTACTTCCAGCCACCTTCCTATATGGGTGAAAGCGCCAAGGTCCACGAGCGCTACCTCAAGCAGTTGGGTGTTGCCAAAGACGCAAAATAAGCGCCTGGACCAAGGCCTGAAACGACCGTATTTGTTCCTTACAGGTTCACACCCACCCGGTAGGCCTTGTACAGTTCCGGGCTGGTCGGAAAGGTCGCTTCCATCCGTTCCACACCGGCGGGCAGGCCGGTCTGATCTGCCGAAAGCACGGGGCTTACGACTTCCATCGTATAGGCCCCCAGCAGGTCAATGCTCGACTCGATAAAGTAGGTGTACGGACTCGGGTCGACCAGCTTTCGAAAGATGACGTTCACGTTGCTGCCGTCGCGTTCAATACGCGGCAGCCCTTCCTGGCCGGACGTGTCGTCATTTGGATTGGTACCAAACGCCAGCTCGAGCACATCCGGGATATCGTCGAGATCGCTGTCCTGTGTGAGGTCGATGCTGGTGCCGACGATGATCTCCACATCGTCTCCACTCAGTCCGCCGTAGTCGATGGAGAATTCTGCACCCTCTACGAAGAGCGTCGTGCCTTGTGCAAATTGGCCGGTAGGTGGCGTGCTGCCATCAATCAAAATGTACCGCGTGCCATTCGGCAGATTGGTAACCGCAGGATCCAGCAGGGAAAGGTCCAGGGTCATCCCATTCAGGTCGAGATCGCCTTGCACCACCAGTTGATCATGGTTGGTGGTGGTCAATTCAACAGCCAACGAAGCGGGTGGGGCACTGGTGTAGTTCCCGGTAATCGTCATACTGCCAATCGATGCACCCAGTTCCAACACACCGCCCTGCTGATGCAGGTCGCCATTCCAGGTCCGCACGTTTTTCAGCGTTCCACCGGTCCAGTCGAAGATGTTCGTACCCGTACGATTGCCGATTAAAACATCGCCCGCGCGTGTCTGGGTGAACAGAATTTCCCCGCCGGAGAAGTTAATCGTATCGTTGCCATTGCTCCGGTAGTCGAGGTTGCCGCCAATCGACAGCAGTCCATTCGTGATAGTGAGAACGCAGGAGGAAGAGGCCGCAACGCCCAGGTTCAGGTGTTGGCCAATAAATACCTCACCGTCATTGATGTTGATGACGGCACTGCCGTTGTTGACATTGAGATTTCGATTGTCGATCGCACCGCCATTAATCGCCAGCGTACCGCCATTGACCGTGAGGAAACCTATACCGTTCGGGCCCTGGCCAATCACCAGGTTATTGCTGATTTGTCGCAAGGTGCCACCATGCAGGGTCAGATTTCCGATATTCCCTTGACCCAGCTCGGTGTTGCCGCCCGTGACTTCGATCAATGGATTATTGGTGCTTCCAGCTTCACCGAGAATCAAGGTGCCGACCACATTCGTGTCGTTGTTGTTGTCACCGCCGATGCCGAATTTTCCGCCGGTGACCTCGAAGAAGCCATCCCGCATGAGAAAGGTACCCTGAGCGAAACCATTGAATCCGAGAGTGGCATTCAGGGCGGAGGCCGAGTCGGTGGGATCATCCATAATAAAAGTGCCTGTGGATGTATCATTTCCACCAATTGACCAGGTGCCCGAGGTCGTGATCGGAACGGTCGATGTGTATACCACGTTCGCACTTCCGCTATCGGCGATGCTGAAGCGTTGAACAGAAATGGAACCTCCAACATCGAGCGTTCCGCCGTTGAAAAGGAACTGGGCATTCGCCACCGCCGTATCCGTCTCCACGATACTGCCCGCGATGGTCAGGATTCCACTGTTGAGGGTGTAACTACCGCCCGGGAGGGTGGCACCCGGACCGTAAATGAGATCACCACTCACGTGCACATCGCCGCCGTTATGCGTGACCGTGCCCTGGCTGTTACTGCCGCCGAGCTGAAGGTTCACTCCGCCGACCAGGTTGCTCAGGATGAGGGCTCCTGTGTCGATCTGCAAGGCGGCGGCATCTGCGCCCAGGGTGGCTGCGAGATTCAAATCGTTCGTACGCATGACTACCGATGCCAGATTGGTAATCGTGGCCAGGACAGGGCCACCGGCGAGCGTGCTGTCGCGAACCATGGAAACCGTGGTCGCAGTCGAGGTGACACTCCAACCTGGGGTGGCTGCAGACAGGAGTGATGCATCCACGAGGGTGGGGGAAGTTAAAAAGGGGAATTCGGCACCTGCGAGCAAGGCGTTCAAAGCCTGAGCAGGCAGCAGGTTGTCACCTTGGTTATTCACCCAGTTCACGACTTGAGTATCCCAGGTGCTGGAGGCGCCAATCCAGGTCACCGGGGTTCCGCCGCCTGCACTTAAATTACGGTTATCTTCAATGGCAATCGCTGCCCCGGCCGCGAAGCTGGCGGTATTCAGGACCTCGAGCGGATTTAATCCCGTGGTGTCGTTGAAGACGCTCACGCGTAGAACCGATCCGGTCCCCATGTTTAACTGGCTGACCTGACGAGAAGTCGCATTCGCCTGCGACAGATCGAGCTCGCCGTTGCCCACTTGAATCAATCCCTGGTTGTTGACATCCTGGATTTGACCGTTCGCTGCGAACACACCGCCGGCAATGTTTAAGGTAGGCCCCGGGTTGGTATTGTTTTCACCGAAACGAATCGTGGTCGACGCATTCACCAGCCCGTTGGTGAGGTTCAGGGTACCAGTCCCGCGATGCCCTATATCCAGTTGAGCTCCGGAAATGTTCCAGCGCCCTTCCTGGGCCGGTGTGCCCACATTTACGATGGAACCCGCTCCGCCGGCCTGATCCGAAATACGAGTGGTGCCATTGATCAGCTCACCGTTGATGTTCAAAGTGCCGATTCCATTGTTGCCGATGACCATCGTTCCGGTATTCCGCAAACGTTTGCCCGGCTGAATGGTGAAATGGCCCACACGACCCGCCTCCTGGCCCACGCGAAAACTTTGGAAGACCATGTTGGTGCCATGCACAATCAGTTCACCGCCATCGACATACATCTGAGCGGTATCTACACCGACGACGCGCTCCATAATGTCGCCCATGACTTCCAATGTGCCGCCGCGTAAGCGGTATTCACCGCCGCGCGTAGAAGGTTGTTGCCCGTAGATGAAATCGCCACCGACGACCATCCGGCCATCGTTGTGATACACATCACCCTGGGAATTGTCGCTGCCGAGGTACAGGTTGTTGGTAATGACCAGATCGGCACCGGCATTCAGGCTGAGATTGCCAAAGCCATCGAAGCTGCCGAGATTGTGACCCAGGAACAGGTTGTGGGGACCCGCAACCGCGGTGTCGATGGTCGGCCCCTGAGTCGCCTGGTTGTTGGCACCGTTACCGATGTAGACGTTCTCGCCTGCGACTGGCACGAGATCGGTTGCGGAGTTACCCAGTACGCCCCAGTTCGGGCCGTTGGTCCAGGCAGTGTTGCCCGCTTCGGCATCGTAGACGACGGTATTCGGAACGATCGCCTGGTAGTTTTGCAGGACGCCAGCCGGACTCAGGACGGCACCACTTTGAGTCACGGCATTGGTTTCGACATAGACCCGCCAGATCGCGATGTCCCCGGAAAAGCTTTCATAGGAGCTGCCATCATAACTGAAGCCGTTGCCGCGGCCACCCAGATTATTCTCTCCACGGCCCCCGAGGCCGTCGCCATCGCCACCCTCCCAATCGTTGTTCGGTCCGGCGTTGGTGTGCACGCCGACCGAGGCCCCATTGACGAATAATTCCACGCCTTCGATTCCATCTTCGAGGCGAACCGTTCCTACGGCCTGGATAAACTCGAAATTCTCTATGAGGGAGCCGATGTCATTCGTCACAAGGTGACGAATGTTCTGGCTCCGGGTGTTGAACGTCATGATGTTGTCGAACAGGGTAAACGAAGCGCCCGTGCCTCCTCCGGTCTCCCACAGAATCTGCGCGCCACCGTTCGTTGACGCCGGTCGAAACCAGATTTCAAAACTTGCGTTACGCGTACCGAATGCATTGCCGAACTGATTGGCGTCGCCATACGCGTTGTCGGCCCCCGTAAGGCCCAGCATCGCGACCGGCTGCCCGTTGGTGGCGAAGCGATAATAGCTCTCGATGCGGTTCAGGGTACGTAGGCTGTTGGTGATCAAGGTGGGGAAGGGGGCCGAAGCCGTGAGGTTGGTCATGATGCGATCGAGTCCGCCAAGCGTGGTCACCGGCGTCAAGTTCGGCCAGCGATCGTCATTCACCACATCGGTCGCATGATTGATCATCAGGTTAGTGCTCACGATGGCCGGGACGACGGGACCCGGAAGCGCTGCAGGGGAATAGTCGACCAAGAGCTGGGGGCGGTTGGCGGCAACGCCACTTTCCCTCGAGGCGTATTGGATGGATTCGTTGGTTGCGCCTTCGTTCCCGCGAATGATCCAGCCATCATTGTTCTGCGCGCCATCGAGCCAGGCTTGAACATCGGAAGCCATCGGCACATCGGTGAAGGTGTAGTCTCCGTTCGCGCCAATCGTCTGACTCGCGCTGTTCACCGCATTAAAATCGCCTCCGGGTGTCGTCCAGTCGGGCCCCAGGTTAAAACTCGGGGCCTCCCAGGTGGGATCGCCATCGTTCGCCGCGCTGCCCTTGCCCCCCCCACCACCGCCCGCGCCACCATCGCCGTTGGTCGTGGCTTCGACCCAGCTCGTGGTCACGCGATTGAGGGTGTTTAGCTGGGATAAATTTCTCCCACCCACACGAGTAACGGTTAAGGCCACCGAGTTGATGGTGGCACCCGAAGGCAGGTTGCCGGAGATATCAAATTTGATTAATGCACGCCGAGGCGAGCCATTGGAATCGGTGCTGACAAAGAACTTATCGCCGTTTCCGTTGCTGACTGCATCCGCCTCGTAAATCGTGCAGTCATCACTGGGTGTGAGAAGGACTTGATCTGCGATGCCAAGCCATGGGCATAGCGAAAGGATAAAGCTGAGACGGAAAATAATTTTCATGGCAATTTCTCGGTTAAGATAGGCGATTATTTTTAACGAATACCCATGAAAATCGCAACTGTTCAGGCGCAAAACTTCGTTTTGGAGAGAGCGGCTTCGTTCCGAGGATGGGAACGGAAATCAATCGGGCTTCCTATCATAGGAAACCCTGCCCGGGGGTCGTCAGCTGATATCTTCGATCAACTGCAACAAGGCCTGCTCGGTCTGCTGTTTACTATAGTGGTTGCAACAGCGCAAACGCGCTTTTTCGCCCAGCAGACGGGCTTCTTCCGCATCGTTAAAGGTCAAGGACTCGATCGCGGCCTGCATGGCCGCGATATCGCCGGGTGGAACCGTACGCCCACATCCCTCGAGAACCGATGGCAGGTCGGAAATGGCCGATGCGATAATCGGTTTGGCCATGGCCATGGCTTCGAAGACCTTGCAGGGCATTTGCGATTTGGAAATCACGTCTTGAATGAGTGGCAACACCATCGCGTCTGCGAGCGAGAGGAATTCCGGCATCTTTTCTTTCGGCTGGGATCCGGTACAAGTGAAATAGCCACTGAAGGTCGATTGGAGATCTTTCACGTGCTCGGTCTCGGGCCCGACAATCAGGAGTTGGATCTCATCCGGCCGGTTGATCCGCTTCAGGGCTTCGAGAACGATATCCATGCCTTTATGTGGACGCACAACGCCTCCGAAGACGATGAGTTTCTTTTGCGTCAGGCCAAGCTGCTGTTTCAGTGCGGCCACCCGCAAGGGCTCGGCGGGTTTGAAAAAATCCGGGTCGACGCCCATGTGGATAATCCGTCCGCCGAATTTTCGCTGCATAAAGGTCGCGGTTGAGACGACTTCGTCGGCCTGGGGAATCAACTTTTCGATCCCGGGAACGTGGATATCTTCGCCGGGATGGTGGAAATGCTTGAGCCAGGCCTTGCGGTGTTCCGCTGGAGTCAGCCGGGTGATGATGCCGCCATCCCATTCGTCGAGGTAGACCACCATCTTGCGTCCCTGGCGTTGTTTGAGGCGTAAGGCGACGGGAATCGTGGTGGCCGCGGCTTTAACCGCAATGACGATGTCCCCGGTGACCGCATCGGCAATCAAGCGGGTTTCGCGCCAATAGTCGGGGTAACGATAGATGCGTGGGGTTTTAACCACGGTGTAATCAAAGGAATCCCGGTACATCGGACAGACGCCTTCGCCGAGATCGGGGCCGACAATCTGCACCGGCATGTGTTCGGCAAGGATCTTTCCAAGCACAGTCACGGGTCCGAGGACGGGCCCGGAGATGGACGGAACGATAAAAGATACAGATGCCATGCGAGGGGTTTCTACCACAAAAGGGACGATGAACCACGAAAGAATCGAAAGGACACGAAAGGGGTGGGGAGGGGGTGATGGTGCTTGGGTGTGCAGGATAGTTCTATGCGCAGTGAGGTCCGGTTGGGTACTGGAAGGTCGTTCCGTGGAGGTGCCTGGTGTCTGCCTTCCGGCCTAAGCCAAGGCAATTTACCTGCTTTTCTGCAAAATAAATTCTAAGATTGTCTAAGAAACCCCCAGCGAGGGACGTTTCACCTGTACAAGATCGTTAAGATCGAGGGTCACTCAGTATGTCAGATTTGGAAATCGAAGCGTTAATGAACGACGCATCAAAAACGAAGGAAGAATTGGTCAAGATGATCATGACACACCATGAGTCTGCCCTGTTGCGCTATGCAACGCGACTGGTGAACGACCCGAACGCGGCGCAGGACGTCGTGCAGAATACTTTTATCAAGCTCTACAAGGGTTGGGATAACGGCAGCCGACCGGATCGGCATATCAAGAGCTGGCTGTACAAAGTAACCCACAACAATGCGGTAGATTACATCCGCAAGGAAAACCGGGTGCGGGATCTGCATGAACGCCATGCGGAAGAGCTGGAGTCCTTGAAGGATCATGAGAAAACCAAACTCAAGCGAGAAGACGCGATGAACATGGCCCTGGAACATATCCACCAGCTGAAACCCAATGAGCAGCAAGTGGTGCTCCTTCGGTTGCAGGAAGGCCTCTCCTACCGGGAGATCTCGGAAATCACCAATGAGACGGAGGGGAATGTCGGCTATCTCCTGCATCATGCCGTCAAGAAGCTGTCGAGCAGCTTAAGAGAAGCAGGCGCACTTTAGAGGACCCATCATGAAACCTGAAAACAACGAATATTTAATCACGCAGTACCTGCTGGGAGACCTCGATGAGGCGCAGGCTGCGGAGATCAAACAACTTCTGGAAGACTCGGAGGAAAGCCGGGCGCTGGCGCAGGAATTAGAGCCGACCCTCGATCTCCTGCGCGACGCCCTGGCTGACTCCACCGTCCGTCGTGTAGACCCGATCATGAGACCAGCGGACTTTCAAGCTGAGCCCCTGTTTACGATCTTTGATCCGGACCAGCTGGACGACGAGCCCTTGCCTTTTGTCGCAAAAACACCGGTGCAGGAAGAGCCAAAGAAGAAGGGCCTGCTGCTACAATTGTGGCAGACGTCACGGGCATTTGGCAACGTGGCCGCCCTGTTCCTGGCGACGCTGATTAGTGGGGGTATCTGGATGGTTTATGGCCCGGGTCCTGCAGGTACCAAAACCGATTCCATGGAACGATTTACCCAGGCGCCCGGCGCGGCGAAGGACCTCGATCGGGTCGCGAAGAAAATTCGGGGTGAGGCGGCGTCCGCCGATCAAAGCTATGCCGATTATTTTGCAAAGGCCTCACCCGCGAAGCCCACACGCATGGCTGGCCCCGTTGTGGTCGACGAGGCAGTAGATGCCATCGCTATACCTACAGAGATATTCGATGCGAATGGCCCTCGCGAGATCACCAAGGTGCGGCAAGCAGCACGCGTGTCGTCCGTCGCCTCGGCAGCTCCGCTCGCTCCTGAGACGAAACCGGAACCTGCCATGGACTCGCCTGAAGGCCTCCTGCTAAAGCATAAGGGCGCCGCATCGAATGCGTTAACCTTAGGCTTGGAGAAGCCCTCTGAGCTTAAACCCGAACTGCCTGAGATTGAAGAATTACTCGCCTTTAAAGCTCTCAGAGCTTTCGCCCCCGCGTCGGAGGAACCGAGAGGAAAACAGGTCCACCCCATGCCCCCCGCGGCCCCACGAAGTCCGATCATCGTTTCAGGCGCGATAACATCCGAAACGATGGAAGAACCGGAACTCCTCGCCCGAAGTGCGGATGGGGCTTTGTCAGATGAATTCATGGACCTGCCGCCCTTGCAGGCAGGCCTGAAGAAGCTTGAAATACAACGAGCCAAAACGGTGGTCTCTCCGATCGACAACACGCGGCTTTACGATGATCTCGCAGCCAAAGAAAATCCGGCCCCGGCGGTCGCATCCAGCCGGTCGCGACTCCAGGTCGCCAGGCCTGTTGCCGAGGCGGAGGAGATGGAGCTGGCAGAACAGAAGCCTTCGAAACAGTCGGAAGAAAGCAACCACACTTCTGGCGTGGTCCCGGCAGCCGAAGCATCGCCGGATGCCTATTTAGATACGGTCACCGCGAACCTGTTCCCCGCACAGGGCGGGAAAGGGTTGCCCACCGATAAGAAGGGCGCCCAGGGCGGTGCAAGGGTTCAGGCGGCACCAATACATCGGATGGTTGTTCGTGGTGATACCGAACAAAACCGTGAAATGGTTGAGAAGGCGGCACCCAAATACCGGCTGGAAAAGGAAGCCCAGCCTTTGGCCGACGACGAGAATACGCTTCGTCCGGAACTGACCCAGCGTCATAGCGTAATCGAAACGAAGGACGTTGCCCGCAAGAATACTCCCCCGCAGCCCCCTGGCGTGGAGGTTGCCGATTATCTTGCGGTGCGTGATGAGCTCGTCAAGGAAGAGGCATTTGGTAATGAGAAAAACAATAGCAGGCAGAAAGCGCAGCCTGTGCCAGCGCCCGTAGTCGCGGTTCCTCCTACGTCGTTTTCGATACCCAAACCCCGTGCACGCCTCGGAATGTCTCCCAGTCAAGATGAACGACTGCGGGGAAAAAAGGAACTTGCGGCGGCAACAGTGGCCCGTCCAATTGAGCCGAATGAGAACAAACCGGTAGGGGCCGTAGCGAACAAACCCGCAGCTAGCATTACTATCCGGGATGGCCTCGGCGCAGATGGGCCTGCGCCACCCGCAAAAGCCCAGAAACTCGCCCGGCAATGGTACGACAATGATCCTAAAAGCATCTCCGAGACGCCAAGTCTGCAAAACTTGACGGGCCGATCTGGCACGTTGAATTTAGCTGCCAACGAAGACCTGGCCTCGTCTAACTGGAGCCTGAGTGATCCTGTTTCCGCAGGTGGTCTAGAAGCCGATCTGATCAGCGGTACGGATGGCGACGGCCTGGCGGATCTGAGCGATGCAGGATTCGGTGATCGTCACACACGCCAGAAGTTGAATGATCTCCAAGGCCAGGAAGAACGTTATAAGATCGATATGCATGTCGCCCGGTTGAACGAAGAAGCTGCCAGATACCGCGCAGAGCGCATGATGCTCCAAGCTCAGCGGCCGGTACTGGATGACGCATCGAATGAGATCATTCTGCGCGCGCTTCTCGTAGACGACGAATCGTTGTATACAGAGAATGGGTCGATACGCGGTCTGGCCGACTCACCACTTGCCGCACTGCCAAAGAGCCGGGATCTGGAACGACTCGAAAAGGAGAAGGCCGAGGCGGTGAAGCAGTGGGGACGCGGAGGTCGCCTCAAGCCAACGGGAAAAGAATTGGCGGAATTGAATCAACAGGTGGAACTTCAAGTGGCTCTTGAGGAATACAACGAGAAGCTGGATACGCTTCAGGCCAAGGAACGGGCGACGCTTCAACTGGCGAGCGCATGGGAAGAAAAGGCTGCAGCGGTCGCCGGAAAAGAGGGTGCTCTGCAGCAACTTGGAGACCTTGCTTTAGAAGCGTCTGACTCGGATGGAGAGTTGATTTCCGTCGTGTTGGATGACGTTCCCTTGAAAGATGTCGTCCGCATGTTCAGTCGAATTTCCGGCGCAAGCGTGATCGCCACGGAGGAGATTCCGGACGACCTCCGCGTGTCTGTCGACGTAGAGGATACGGAATGGAAAAAGGCCATGGAGCAGATTCTGGAGCCAACGGATTTCTCGCTGATCGAAAAACATAAGGGCATCTATACGGTGATCAAAAACGGAACGCTTTCATCCGCTCCCGACATGGTCGAAGCTTTTGTATTGGAAAAGGAGCACATGCTGGCCGAGACCAAAAGCTTGGTCATTGATTCCGTCAAAGCCGAGGAGCTGCTTGCGGCCAATGCCATTGTAATCGAGGACAGCAAAGAAGAGGTGAGCGAAATCCGTGAACGCGTCGATGCACGTGAGCCCGAGGAGCCCTCTGTTTACCAAGCCTATAGCTTCAATCCCTATGTCGATGCGGTTGCGAATCCTTTTTCGACCTTCAGCATCGATGTGGACAGTGCGTCCTTTACGCAGACGCGGAACTATATGCACGAAGGCATGCTGCCACCACCGGATGCGGTGCGTACGGAAGAGTTCGTCAACTTCTTCAACTACCACTATCATCCGCCCACGCACGGGATGTTTGCGGTCAGCAGTGAAGCGGCACCTTCGCCCTTTGGCAGCGGCTATCTGTTGAAAGTCGGCATCAAAGGCAAGGTGATCGGCCGGGATCAGCAACGTCCGGCGAAGCTGACCTTTGTCATCGATACCAGCGGATCCATGGATACCGCCGACCGACTCGGACTGGCGAAACGTTCGCTTAAGATGTTGATCGGGCACCTCTCGGACCACGATGAAGTGGCCATCGTTCAATACGACTTCAAAGCGCGTATCGTGCTCAATCACACTTCGGCTGCAGAGAAGAAAACCATCGCCGCCGCCATCGACGGTTTACAGATTTCGGGCTCGACCAATCTGGAGGACGGCATCCGTCTCGGCTATGCAACCGCGGCCAAGGCCTTTGACCCCAACGGGGTGAACCGCGTCTTGTTGATCAGTGATGGCATGGCGAATCTGGGGAACGAAAATGCCGATGCGATCCTGAACCAGGTGGAAAGCTATCGTGAACAGGGCATTTACTCTTCCGTATTTGGATTCGGCCTGGGGAATTACAATGACACGATGCTGGAGACCCTCGCGAACAAAGGCAATGGGGTGTATCACTTCATTGATTCGCTTGATGAGGCGAAGCGCGTCTTTGTGGACAATCTTTCCGCGACCTTGAATGTCATTGCCTCCGATGTGAAGATCCAGGTGGAGTTTAATCCTCAGCGGGTGAAACGCTATCGTCAGTTGGGCTACGAAAATCGCCAGCTGAAGTCGGAGCAGTTCCGTGATGACACCGTAGATGCGGGAGAAATCGGCTCCGGGCAGGCGGCAACCGCCTTGTATGAGCTCGATCTGGCCGGCAGTCCATCCGACTCGCTGGGGACGGTGCATGTGCGCTATCGCAATGTGGAAACGGGCGAGATTGAAGAGACTTCCCGGGACATCCTCGCCGCCGACCTGGTACGTGATTACGAGCAGACGGATCCGCGTTTCCAGTTGGCC
>JBLIND010000195.1:0-11731 GCA_047639095.1 Candidatus Omnitrophota bacterium
ACCCTGTGACTCAGACGCTTTTGCCACATCATCGTAGCGGATGGACTGGGCCAGTCCCTTGAGCGACTGCACATGGGTGATGCCAGCGGTCAAAGTCGTTTTCCCATGGTCAACGTGGCCAATGGTGCCGACGTTTACGTGGGGTTTAGTACGGTTGAATTTTTCTTTAGCCATTTTATTAACTCCTATCGGTTGTCCGGAGACCTGCTCCTTCTCACGTTCTTTCTATCTAAATCTATTTTTACTTTTTCTAACTACCCGCGTTGCGCTCTCTCAACAACGACGGCTATCAAATGGAGCCCACGAGCGGGATTGAACCGCTGACCTCGTCCTTACCAAGGACGTGCTCTACCAACTGAGCTACGTGGGCAGATGCTACGCGGATTCTTCAGAACGACCTCTGCTGAATCATCCACAGCGGCTTTACTGATGCTTCCTGCTCTAGCCCAAAAAAAACGCTCGCCGCTCAAAAATCACGCGACGGGCACATTTTTTTGACACTTTAACTAAATTTTACGCAGGCCCCTGGGCCCTTAAATTCTCATAAACAGCGCAAAAACCGGTATTTACGAGGCAAAACACAGAAAAAAGCGAAGCCTACCTATACCTCTCCCATGCGCCTTTCAACTGAAATTTACATAAAAAAATGAGGCATATGCAGCTTTGTCCGCTGACCCTGTATGTGTTCCAAGACCAATTATCCGGTCGAGAGCGTGGGACCCTAGCAGATGCCACACGCCTGTCAAAGCGCAAATCAACCCTTTTTACATTCATTTAACACCGGCAACGCTAACCGTTATTCGCGCTAAAACCTTAGGTTTTCGACCATTTAACCCTGTATCCGGGCGATTTAAACAAGGCAAAGGTGAAAAAATGCCGGGTGCTAAGCGGTACAACTCTTGGCCGTCGCTACATTTTCCTGTAAATGCCGCGTATTCAATGTGCCTACGATCATGCTGCTGACAGCCCGCTCGGAAAGGTTAAAACGAATCGCCTCGTCCGGCGATCCGGACGCAGCCCCAAAATGTCCGCTGCCAAAAGCTTTTTTAAGTAAGACCCCAACGCCAGCCTCTGCTGCCCGGGCCAAAACGGCAAATTCGTCCGTATACCAGGGATTATGCATAACCATCACGGCATCACAGCCCAGCTCGATCGCACACAGGCCTCCGTCCAGGGTCTTGGAAGAGATGCCGATCGCACGAATCAAACCTTCATCCCGACATTGCTGCAGCTCGCCCAGGACGCCGCCGTCTTGTAGCAGTTCTACATCCCGCCCATCCGAGTGAATCAACACGATATCCAGGTACGTGGTCCTTAACCGCTGCAAACTCCGCTCAATACTCATGCGCGTGTGAGCCGCTGAAAAGTCGAAGTGTGATTGCCCATCGACAAATTCTTCGCCCACTTTCGTGCTCAGGATCCATTCTTCGCGCACGCCTGGAAGCAGGGCTCCGATTCGCGTTTCACTGATCCCATAGGCCGGGGCCGTATCAATCAAGTTGACCCCTAACGATTTAGCTGCAGTCAACAAGTCAACGACCTCTTCGTCACCGGGTATCTCGAACGGAACGGGATATTTGACCTGCTGATCACGGCCTATTTTTACGGTACCCAATCCGATCGCAGGCACAACGATCCCGGTCTTCCCAAGCGGACGATGGAACCCCATTACAGATGCTCCCAGGGGGTATGCGAAAAGGCCGGCTTTGGAAAGTCAATCGTCGCATCGGTCGCGGCAAGGGGATCGGGCATCAAGCGCAGGAGTTCATCCCCCAACAGGGGTGCCATAACCAACTTGGTGGGCCAGCAGACGACGTATCTTCCAAAGGCCTGGCAGTATGCCCCCGCAGGCTTTTCGCCGTCCTCCGTAACGGGCTCAGCTCGATTGATCTTCAGCGTTTTCCAGCGCGCCTGTTCGAGCGACAGCCACGGCATCAAACGCAACAGCTCCTGCTTTGCGGTTTGAATCTGCTCATCCGCATCCCGCGTGACTCCCGCCTCAGCCAGCTGCCCGCCAAGATACCAGACCGGTGTGCCGTCCGCTGTTTCATGGGTGGTGATGACGAGCACGGGTTTCGTACCAGCGCCCATGCAAATCGAGTAAAATGGGGGTAAATGGTCATCCGCGACCAGCACTTGATGCAAGGGCCGTGTCTGCATACGCGGGAAGCCCGGGACGCCCGCCTCGGCCATCAGCGCTTCGTTCCCTTCGCCCGCTGCAAAGATGATGCGCCCTGCCTGCACCTCAACTCCGTCGGCCACAACACCCGCCTCGGTAAACGCAGCATGCGTAAAATGCGCCACGGAATCCATCGCCGGATCGGCCAGCACCTTCACCAGATTCGGCACGTCGATGACCGGCTCTTCCAGCTGATACACGACCCCTCTGTAGGCTTTGTGATCAAGCGCCTCGGGGGCGGTCTTTAATTTTTTAATACGCGACGATAAAGCCCGGGTGGCGAAGAAGGAAGTGATCCGCGAAGTGACCTTCCCTTCGGACCAGAGGATCTGGTGATCGGCACGCATCCGCACCTTGGATAAATCGATTTCGCCTTCCCCATCCAGGCATGCTTTCCAACGCCCGGGCATGTCACGGATGGTTTCAGAAGCGTTGCTCAGCACCCCGTTCAATGCGTACTTCAATCCGCCGTGCAGGACGCCTTGCGAAGCCATGGTCTGAAGGCCTCCGAGGCCGGTCTTTTCGAGCAGCAACACGCGATACCCCTTCGCCCGCAGGCTGCGTAGCATCCACAAGCCTGCAACACCGCCGCCAAAGATGACGGCATCCACAACCATGGATTTATTCGTCACGATGGACATCGAGAATCCGGGCGATGATGGCGCTCGTAGACAAGCCCTCGACCATAGGGGCCAGAACGACCTCGCCTCCTCGTTCTTCGACAATCTCGCGGCCAATTACATTGTGCGCCCAATCCTCGCCCTTGATTAACACATCCGGCAAGCAGGCCTTCAGCAGCTCGCAGGGCTCGTCTTCATCGAACAGGCAGACATAATCGACACACTCCAGCGCAGCGAGCATGGCGGAGCGGTAGGGTTCGTTGATAATCGGGCGTTTTTCGCCCTTTATGCGTCGAATGGAGGCGTCGGAGTTTAAGCCGACGATGAGCACATCGCCCTGCTTTCGGGCAAACGCGAGGTAGGTTACATGGCCTGCATGCAGGATGTCAAAGGTGCCATTGGTAAAGGCAACGCGGGTGCCGTTCGCCCGCAGACGCTCACACTCGGCAGCGAGCGCTTCGCGACTGAGAATCTTGGCGGCCGCCTCGCGCATGGGCTACATAGCGTCAGCAACCGCCTGGCCGAATTCGCTGCACTTCAAGAGCGTAGCGCCTTCCATCAAACGGTGAAAATCATACGTGACCGTCTTGGCATTGATCGCACCTTCAACACCTTTGACGATGAGATCGGCCGCTTCCGTCCATCCCATGTAGCGGAACATCATTTCGCCAGACAGCGCAACCGAACCCGGATTCACTTTATCCTGATCGGCATACTTCGGTGCGGTTCCATGCGTCGCTTCAAAGATGGCGGAGCCTTCGATGTAGTTGATGTTGGCGCCCGGAGCAATCCCGATGCCGCCGACACAGGCTGCGAGGGCATCAGAGATGTAATCCCCATTGAGATTCATCGTTGCCACCACGCTGTATTCAGCCGGGCGGGTCAGAATCTGCTGCAGGAAGGCGTCTGCGATTACGTCTTTCACGATGATTTTTTTACCGTTCTTCGGACTGACGAACGAACACCAGGGTCCGCCATCAATTTCAACCGCGCCAAATTCTTTTTGGGCCAACTCGTAACCCCAATCGCGGAAGCCACCTTCGGTGAACTTCATGATATTGCCTTTGTGCACCAGCGTTACCGAGTCGCGCTCATTTTCGATCGCGTATTCTATAGCTGCACGCACCAGACGAGCCGTACCCTCTTGCGAAATAGGCTTGATGCCGATACCCGAAGTCTCCGGAAAACGGATTTTGGTAGCGCCCATCTCGTTTTGGAGGAACGCAATCAGCTTCTTGGCGTCGTCGGTGCCCGCCTCGTATTCGATGCCCGCATAAATGTCTTCGGAGTTTTCCCGGTAGATCACCATATCAGTCAGCTCGGGATGCTTCACAGGAGAAGGCACGCCTTTGTACCAACGTACGGGACGCAGGCAGACATAGAGGTCGAGTTCCTGGCGCAAGGCCACGTTGAGCGAGCGAATCCCGCCGCCAACCGGCGTCGTGAGGGGTCCTTTGATCGCCACCAGGTAATCCCGAATCGCAGTGAGCGTTTCTTCCGGAAGCCAGACGTTCTCCCCGTAGACATTAGTGGCCTTTTCACCGGCATAGATTTCCATCCAGGAGACCTTACGCTTACCACCGTAGGCCTTCTCGACCGCAGCGTTCCAGATGATCATCGCGGCATTCATGATATCCGGACCTGTTCCATCACCTTCAATAAACGGAATCACCGGATGATCCGGCACGTTCAACTTGCCGTTCACCATCGAAATCTTCTCGCCTACGTCCGGCACTACAATCTTGTCGTAACTCATCGAAATCGTCCTTCAATCTATGAAAATACCCGGAATCGGAAAAGGGCTCTCACGGGAGTGACTCAGCTTACTGGGTCACGGGTTAAAAAAATGGTGGGCAGCACAGGACTCGAACCTGCGACCCCCTGGGTGTAAACCAGGTGCTCTAACCAACTGAGCTAGCCGCCCCTCTTAACGAGAACCGAGACCCTTAAGGAATAAAGACGCCTCCCGTCAAGCCTCACTTAATGATCACTTCACTGCTGATGAGGGCTTTGCGCTCATCCCGAACGTCCACATACCAGGCCGTAGCCGCATCGGGCGGCCGTGCTCCAGTGAGCCGGTCCCCATCAATCACCAGCTCCTGCGTCGTCCAGGTACGCGCCTGATTTTCCGCATGCGGTCCAGTGGTGAAGTGCAGCCGGGCGCCTGCGAGGGGGGTCACGGCCGAAACGCTTGCGACCACGCGATTTTCTTCGATCAGGGGCTTGGAAATCACCGGTAGACGTACCCCACCCGTCAAAAACTGGTCTGCAGCCAGAAAGAACTCCGGAAAGTCAAAGATATGGCCGTGCGCCATGGCCAACTGGATGCTGTAGTTTTTCTCCGTTCGCACGAGGCCGCACGTTTTGGCATGGCTATCCAGGGGGTAGGCGAAATCGTTGGAACCGTTTACGAAGAAAACCGGCATGCGAGCGGATGCCAGGTACATGGAGGGATCCCAGAGCGTATGCCACTTTTTGCGCTGCACGTCATTCATGCGGGCAAAATCGGACGGCTTCCAACAGCTGTTGTCCTGAAGAAATCCACAGCCATACACCGGCATGGCGAATGAAAAGCGATCATCGAGCCCAGCGACCATGCAGGTCAGATAGCCGCCCCAGCTGATGCCGGTGATTCCAACACGATCGACATCCACTTCATCAAACGGACGAATCAGGGAGTGGGCAAGGATCACATTCGCAACGGCATGGTAGGACCACTGGTTTTCATTCGGCTCATCAATCGTGGCGAATTTCTGCTCGTGCCCCTGGTCAGGCCCTCCATCCTGAAGCGATTTGCGATCGGCCCCTTTGCCCGCCAGATCCATGGCGATCGCCACGTAGCCGCGTTGCGCCCAAAGCCTCGCCCACTTTTCAAACGCGGCTCCACCGCCACCGTGGACCAGGACCATGGCGGGAAACACATCCCCCTCGACGCCAAAATTCTTCGGATGCGCATAATAGGCAAACACCCGGGTGGGCTTTCCTTTATAGGACAGACCTTCATAGGTGAGCGACGACACCTTGCCTGATGTATCTTCCCAGGCAAAATTGGGTGCAGCTTTTAACGCCGCGAGATCCCACGGGGTCGAAGCCGGAAGGGACGCGGGTTCATCGGCCCAGAGTGAAGAAGTAAAGATAAGGAGGAGGAGCAGACCTTTCATCTGCCGATAAAGATCGAGGATACGTCCAAGGTCAACTGACAAATCACCGATAGGCCGTTGCTGGAACATCCTGATTATGCCATAAATCTCCTCGCCATGCTTCGCGCCTTCGCAGCTCCAATCGCATCTATCTGGATGCTCTCACTGACGCCTTCGACCTGCCCGGCAGAAGGCACCTGGGATCAACTGCGCGGCCCGCAGGGCTCCGGATGCGCCCCAACCAGTCGCGCTCCGACGAAGCTGGACCCGCAACACCTCGGGTGGAAAACGCCGGTTCCCAACGGCCTTTCTTCGCCGGTTTGTGCCTCCGGACACATCTACCTCACCGCGGTTGAAGACGGACGCCTGCTCACCCTCGCCTTCGATGCGAACACCGGCAAGCAGCTATGGCGTCAGCTCGCCCCGGAGGTCCCGCTCGACCGGGTACACCAGGCCGGAAGCCCGGCGGCCTCTACGCCCCTGGTTGATGAGGACCATATTTACGTGTACTTCGGCTCCTTTGGGCTCCTCTGCTATGATCACGAAGGCAAAGAACAGTGGCGAAAGTCGATTCCAACGCCAAAAACCCTGTACGGCATGTCGACCTCACCCGTCGCCTACAAGGATCGGGTGATTCTCGTCCTCGATAACGACGCCAACCTCCCGAAAAGCACCCTCAGCCAGTCCCGTATCCTCGCGGTTCATAAATCGAGCGGCGAAACGGCCTGGGAAACGGCGCGGCCCACGCAACGCAGCGGCTGGTCGACCCCGCACATCTGGCCGCACGCAGAGGGGATCGACCTCGTAGTGCTGGGGAGTGGACGCGTCGCGGGCTACGATCCGGACACCGGGATCGAACGCTGGTTTGCCACCGGCTTCTCACGGGAAACCATTGCCATGCCGGTATCCGGAAACGAAACGCTCTACGTTTCCGCGGCGATGCTGGGCGGCGTGCCGGACGAACAACCGGATCCCCAGCCCTTCTGGGATGCGGTGATGCAGTTCGACGCCAACCAGGACCAGCACCTCTCCCGCGACGAGATGACAAAGCACTTCACCTTTCCCTTTCGACCGGAGCTCCCTCCCGGACATCCGGGATATGGCCTTCCCCTGCCCCAGGATGTCGAGAAACGAAAGGGGCGTCTCGATGGCATGTTCACCGGGATCGATAAAAACAAGGACGGCCTCTGGAGCCGGGAAGAGTTTCTCGCCCGGCTCTCCTTCAGTCGCGGCAAACCGATCCTGATGGCCATTCGCCCCGGAGGTGAAGGCGACATAACGGAAACCCATGTTACCTGGGAGGCTCATCGTAACATCCCTGAGATCCCATCGCCCATCTATCACAAGGATCACATCTACCTCGTGCGCAATGGCGGGTTCTTAGCAGCCATCGATGCCGCAGACGGGAAAACGTGCTATGTCGAACGCCTCGGCGGCGGCGGACAATACAGCGCTTCTCCGGTCATTGCAGGGGACAGGCTCTACCTGGCTTCCGATCGCGGTCTCGTATCCGTCGTGCGAACCGGCGTCGCATTCGAGGCCCTGCATCAAGCAGACCTGGAGGAGCGGATCTTCGCCACGCCGGCGCTCGATGAATCCACGATCTACATACGAACCGAAAAACACCTGATGGCTTTTCGCTCGCCAGACTGAGCTGCAAATGAACATCCCATGAAGCGCAACAGATCTTTTTCGCCGCAGCCACCAGCCTGGTCATCGCCTACGCCACCCAGACCTGCGCACAAAACTCGGCCCCCTCTTCGCACCGGGTCTTCGACGACCGGTTTGATGCTGACATCATCAATGAGGTCCACGTGCAGGCATCCGGTGAAGCCATGTGCACCTACTTACGAAACCCTGGGCTGAGGCGGCAATAAAGCGGGCTACGCGGGCATGCCAGGGCTGGACGCTCGAAGGCTGATTGCGCCTTTTTAACTTTCTGCCGCCGTTATTTACGGCTGCGGCGCTTACGCATGCATGTAATTCCGGCCATCAGTACCGTAAGCGGGATCAATGTGCCCGGCTCCGGTACGGCGGGAGCATCCCCGGTTACGCCCAGGTTAAAACTGTCGAATGTCATATCGCCAAAGATACCACCCTGGTTGTCCACAATGAGGAAGGTCCATGTCCCCAGCGCGCTTAGCCCTCCAAAAGCACCGGTCAGGCTGGACGTGGCGCTAGGGATGTCGGTATCGAACACCAAGAGAGGATCGGTGGTGCGTCCGTCGGGTTGCAGGGTCAAGGGACCCACCTGGGAGGTTAAGGTGCCGGGCGAGGTATAGTTGTGGGCATTTACCGACGCGGCGTCGTCAAAGGTGAACACCAGGCCGCCATCGATGGCGCCGGCGAGGTTGCCCGCCGTCCGATTCGGGCGATTCAGCAAGACGGAGACGCCGCCTGAGTGGGCCAGGTGCACGTAGAGATCCCCATTCCACCCGCCTGATGGTGCTCCCCCAACATCCAGGGTGACGATGACCGAGCTGATATCAGTGATGGTAAAGCCGGGATCAAACGTAGGTGAAATTCCGGTTGCGCTGCCATCGGGGATCGCCAGGCCGGGACTGGCGCTGAAGTTTTGCGTAATAGACAAGCCTTGGGCACGGGGTGCCCCGAGGAAATAGCAACTCAGTACAGCGAGGGCGACAACGCGGAAGTTTTGAAGTATCAGGTATTTCATGATGGGTATGGTCTTCAGGGATAGGTGGTTCGATACAATTCTCCGGAGGGGTACACAATGGTATGCACCACGGTGAAAAACCCGTCCGGATTGCATACGATGGGGCCTGCACTGTTCCAGGTCAACGGAGTGGGAAGCGTGTTCTCGGCGAATTGAAAGGTGTAGCTGCGACCGGGAATGCCGGCGTATTTCAGGGTGGCGGTACTGCCGGCGACGGTCATGGATACCGTGTTCTGACTCAAGCCGATGTCGTTGGCCGTAGTGACGGTGACCAGGTAGATGGTAGAGCCGCCCCCCGCCTCACTGACGATGACCGGAAAGGTATCGGAAATCACGTTGCCGGGCATCGGCTGATAGAAGATGAAGCCGCCGGACATAAATACATTGGCATTGCCCGAGGCCGGCGGCCCGACCGAGGTCACGGATAGCGCTCCGCCGTTGACCGGAGTATCATTGCCCGTAATCTGGCTCTGCAGCAGGGTCATGCCGGTGCCCTGGGAGCGTTCAAAGCTGTCCGAAACGGCGGCAATTGTTTCTGGAGTCGCGCAGAGACTCCAGGATACCAGGGTCCCTGCGTCAGGACTTGCCGAATCGGACACAAGCAGTCGCCAGGTGCCAGCCAGATCTTCTCCGTCGAAGGCCGACAACGGGTTGTTTGGTTGATACGTTACGCCCGCGATATATGCGGGGTTTCCGGAGGTCCAATCATCCTCAGCCACCAGGGTCGCTTCATCGTTTAGGATGATATCAATGTTCTGGCCATTCGATCCAAAGGTCGATGCCGGAACACCGGGGCGGTCGAGGATAATTACGGTGGTTCCTGATTCAATATGCTCCAGAGAAACCAACAAATCACCGACGTAGTTGTGATCGATTTTCAGCGCAACATCCAGGTCCGCGATCAAGTCACTTGACACCACCACTAAATCATCGGTTACACCGGTTGGGTTGTTGTCGGGAATGGCCACGTTCGGGCTGCTCGCATACTTCAGCACCGTCTGAAAAAAGCCGAGACTCGAGAAGGTCGATCCGCAGTTGTTGATGGCGGTGACCCGCCAATAGTAGATCGTAGATGGAGTCAGTGCCGTTCCCAGAGTAGCTGTTGGAGTCGTAGCCACTTGGGTTTGGTCGACGGTGGTAAAGGTCGGATCTGTGCTTACCTCGACCGTGTAATTTACGGGAAGGGGATCTGACGACCAACTCAGTGTCGGTTTCAATGGAATGCCGGGGGTCCCGTTCGCGGGGTTCAGTAGTGCGATCGTTTGCGGTGGGCCGGTGTGTAGATTCAAGGTTTCGTTGTCCATCTGCATGTTGACGCCACTCAGACCTTGTATCTGGATCGAGTAGGTGCCCGCCGAGGCTGCGCCGGTATTTCCAATCGTCAGCGTACTGCTGTTTCCGGGGGTGACCGGATTGGGAGAGAAGCTGAGCGTGGTTCCCGCGGGATGGCCGCTGGCAGACAGGGTAACCGGATCGGTGAAACCGCCAATGGAAGCGACATCGACGGTGTAGGTCGCATCGCTTGGGGCGCAAATGGTCTGCACGCCCGACGAAATATCCAGCGTGAAGCTTGCTGCAGCGGGGAAAATAGAAATAGCGTTGTTAAATTTCCAGACGCCACGCCCCAGCGCAGTGGCTACGAGCACGTCGTCGATGGGATCATAGTCCATATCCCAGACCGGTGCATCCGGCAGACCGGAGCCCAGCATATCCCATTGGGTGAAGTCCGTATTTGTGGCCACGAATACGCCTTGATCCGTTCCTACAAATACCGCTGAACGTACACCATCTCGAATAAAATCGATGGAATGCAGGACCAGATTGGGGAGATTTCCGGTGATGTCTGTGAAGTTGGCCCCCGTATCGGTCGAACGAAAGACCTGATCGCCATCAATGACAAACAGCGTCATCCAGTCCTCGTAGTCCGCGATGAGCCCTACCACGGCACCCCCGGTATACCCGCCGACCGAGGTCAGCGCTCCCGCCGCAGCCGTGCGTGCTTTGACATCCGAGTCGACCGCGACATAAATGAGATCTGCGTTATCGCTGCCGCCACTGCGCCCGCCATACACCATGGGGTTCCCCCGGGATGAGTTAACCACATCGGTCGAGACCCGGGAAATCGTACTCCCGCCGTCCAACGACTCATACACTCCATTGCCTCCCCCAAACAGCAGCCGGTTGCCGTTGATCGTGCTGGCCTCCAGGGGCGTGTAAAATTGCCCGCTCATTACGGGATCGCCTCCGAGGGGAGTTCGGGATGGAAAGGTGGTCGAAATAATGGTGCCCGCGGCATTGACGACCTGCCGGCGCAGATAATTATCGCCAAGATACTGCGGGCTGGAATAGCGCAGGGATTGAGCGGCATTGGACGGGTCTGGTGCGATGGCCACGTCTCCTCCGTCGCCCTGGTTGATCGTGGTCCAAAGCGCAGCGCCCGTTGCACTCTGCTGCGAGGAGCCGGTATCCTGGTTGCCCGAGATGATGACGTTGGACAAGGTGTCATACTTAACCGAGTGCGCTTCGGTGATTTGTAGATTTCCATTGATTGAGAACCAGTCTCCGCTGTTGTTGCCCGGGCTGGTCCGCCGGTAGACGCCGCCATCATCGACCTCAATGATGTTGCCGTTTGCATCAAAGGCCATGTCCCGGGAGTCCGCGTGCGGGGCGCTGTTGTTTGCGGTTCCGCCACCCGTCATACCCGCTGCATCCTGAGTGTGGGTAAGATGTTTCCACTGCGGAGAAGGAGCGCCGCCGGTGGGGGACACGGAGCGGTCACCGCGAAACAGGCGGCCGGTATAGTTATCCGCACCCAGTGCGTTTGGAAAGGAACCCTCGTCGTTAAAGCCCCGGGGTTGCCGATCGCCTCCGACGTAAACGACATTGGCGTTCGTGGGGTCGGCAACGATCGAAAAATGAATGGAACCCTGTCCACCCGGGATGCCCGCCGCTTTCTTAAACCGGGGATTCGTGCCGACGGTTCCGCCGGCTTCATTGACCAGGGGGATATCCATGGCATTCCAGGTTCCTACGTTACCCGTGGTTGACCAGAATACGCCCCCCTGGCGCAGCTGTCCGTTGAGGATAATTCCGGCATAGACCTGCCCGGCATTGC
>JBLIND010000196.1:0-11642 GCA_047639095.1 Candidatus Omnitrophota bacterium
CTCGTCTGCGGCTCTGCTCAACGCGCTCGAAATTGCGGGCAAGGAGATCGACCAGGTCCGCGTCATCGTCAGCGGTGCCGGCGCGTCCGCCATCACCTGCGTAAAACTCTACCTTTCGCTCGGTGTGAAAAGGGAGAACGTCCTCCTCTTCGACAGCAAAGGCCCCATCACCACGGACCGCACGGATCTCAGCTCGCACAAGCAGGAATTGGCCGCGGCGCCCGGACCCGCAGATCTCGCGGAAGCCATGAAAGGCGCAGATGTCTTCCTCGGGCTCTCCAAGGCCAACGTGGTGACCCAGGCCATGCTCGCGAGTATGGCCGAGAACCCGATTGTCTTCGCCCTCGCCAATCCAGATCCGGAAATTGCCTATGAAGATGCCATCGCCGTGCGCTCGGACATCATCATGGCGACCGGTCGTTCGGACCATCCCAATCAGGTCAACAACGTCCTGGGCTTCCCCTACATTTTCCGCGGCGCCCTCGATGTCCGGGCCAGCGGCATTACCGAAGGCATGAAACTGGCCGCCGTCCGAGCCATTGCCGACCTCGCCAAGGAAACCGTACCCGAGGAGGTCAACGAGGCCTACGGCCAGCGCAACCTCTGCTTCGGCCCGCTGATGATTATTCCCAAACCCCTCGACCCCCGCTTGATCAGCGTGGTCGCCCCCGCCGTGGCCAAAGCCGCCATGGACGAAGGCATCGCCAAATACCCGATCACCGACTGGGATGCCTACCAGAGTGAACTCACCGCCCGACTCGGCCTGGACAACAAGTTCATCAAGCAGATTCATCAGCGTGCCAAACAGGCGCCCAAGCGCGTCGTCTTCGCCGAAGCCGATCACTACAGCATTCTGAAAGCGGCCCAGATCGCGCAGGACGAAGGCATCGCCCACCCCATCCTGCTCGGCAACGAAACCCACATCCGGTCCATGATCGCCGCCGATCACCTGGGCCTCGAAGACTGCCTGATCATTGATCCTCAGTCCGAAAGCCAGACCGAGAAAATCGAAGTCTACGCGAAGTTGCTGTTCGAAAAACGGCAGCGGCGCGGGATCACCTTGAACGATGCGCGCAAGAACATGCGCAAGCGTAATTATTTTGGCGCGGCCATGCTGGAAACCGGTGAAGCCGACGCCCTGATCTCCGGACTCACGCGGAATTATCCGGATACGATCCGGCCCGCTCTGCAGCTGATCGGTGTGGACCAGAACGTCAACAAGATCGCCGGCATGTATGCGCTCATCAGTAAAGAAGGCGTGTACTTTTTTGCCGACACCACGGTAAATCTCGACCCCTCCGCTCAGGAGCTGGCCGAAATTGCGGTGCTCGTCGCAGAAGAAGTCAAACGCTACCGGATCGAGCCGCATATCGCCATGCTCAGCTATTCCAACTTCGGATCATCCGACGGACCCGACAGCGACAAAGTCCGCGAAGCGGTGAAGATCCTCCACACGAAGCATCCGGACTTGATTGCCGATGGCGACATTCAAGCCAACTTTGCCCTCAACCCGAAGCTGCTGCGCGAACATTATCCGTTCTCGCCCCTGGTCGAGAAAGTCGCGAACACGTTCATCTTCCCCAACCTGGCCGCCGGCAACATCGCCTACAAGCTCATCCAGGAAATGTCCGACACCGAAGCCATCGGCCCCATCCTCCTCGGAATGAAAAAACCCGTCCACGTCCTGCAAACCGGCAGCTCCGTCCAGGAGATCGTCAACATGATCGCTGTCGCCGTCCTGGACGCCCAGAAACAGGGCTGATTTTTTATGGAGTGGGGGAACTTGTTCCCGCTTTTTTAACCGCTCTCTGGACGGGGCCGATTCATCGGCGCTCTCCCGCAGCAATTTATTGCAAGGACCACCAGCCCAACAACTCAACCGACCCAGAGGGGTAATGCCTCCACCAGGCCCGTCCACAAACTCAGCTCATGGCATACGCGCTTGAACTCCGCACTCCCGCTCAAGGGCTCCCCCAAATCAGCCTCGAAGAAGTTGTATTTCGTCGGCAAAGCCATCGCCACCTTCGAGTCGAAAAACGATACCTTGATCGTGCTCTGCCAGTTCGTCCGGATGTCCTTGATCCGCTGCATCATGCCCGGGCTTAAGACATACCGCGCCTCTACCTGGTCCGTGCCAATCACCCTGAACATCCGCTCGAACTCCGAATCCTCCAGATGAATCCCTTCGAGCTTCTTCGCCGGAACGCCTTTCGACCAACGCCCCAGGACCCATGCATCCCGCTTGGAAAAATCCGGATTGATCCAGGTCCGCCCATGGAAATGCTTATGAAAGGCGGCCACGAAAAGGATGCCCTGAAAGAGCACGTCCTCCACCCGGTGACTATTCAGGTATTATACATTCACCACCTTCACCTCAGAAATCGACACATCGGTCTTGCCGATCTTTCCGTAAAGCAGATCTTCGCTTTCGTACCCGGTATGCTTTCGTACAAAGAGCTTACTATCCATGAAGTCCCTCCGGGCGATACCAGACTTTCGAGCAGGTGGCGTTCATGCACCATCACCGCGTTCAAGGTCTGAACGAGACCGGGAATCACGTCGTGCCGCTTGCACAATGAACATCCACGCCCGCAGCAGCATGCGTGCACCGGTTGCGACGCCGAACCAGCAGGTTCTGCGTGCTACAAAAATAGGCTGCGATCAGCACACCTCCTACGACCACTCCGGCGACAACCATTTAAACCTCATTCATTTCAAAAACTATAGGGAATGCCCTCCTCGTGGGTAGCTATAAAAAGTCACCGCGTTTATAAAGAACCCGAATCCCTCCACGCTTGCGACTTGTCACCCACCGGGGACAGCGTACACTCCACGGAAAATGAGAAAGCCCTTTTATCATGGATGACCTGATCGCCTTGCTGCAACAGCTGGTCGGCACCCCCAGCGTGAACCCGGAAGACGAAGACGACCCCAGCCTCGCGGGCGAAGGTCGCATGGCGGAGGTCCTCGAAGCACATCTCATCGCCAAAGGCTTCCGGGTGGAGAAACGTGAAGTCAGCCCCGGCCGTCCCAATATCATCGCCCGGTTCGGACCCGACAAGCCCACCCGCACCCTGGCCATCGAGGGACATCTGGACACGGTCAGCATTCGCAACATGTGCATCGAACCCTTTGCGGGCAAAGTCCGCGATGGGCGCGTATACGGGCGAGGTGCCTGCGACATGAAAGGCCCGATGGCCGCCGCCCTGCATGCTCTGCAACCAGATATCCTTCAACGTATCGCCGATGCCGGTCGACAAATCATGTTCGTGGGCTGCATCGACGAGGAAAAAGGTGCACGCGGCGCGACCGCCCTCGTAGCGTCGGGCTTTCAAGCCGATGAGATCATCGTCCTCGAGCCTACCTGCCTGAACCTGGTCGTCGCCCACAAGGCCCCCTGCTGGTTCACAATCGAAATCGGCGGTATTTCCGGCCACGGGGCGAACCCGGAACGCGGGGTCAACGCCATCGAAGGCATGATGAAGGCCATCCACGTGCTCAAGCAGCTGCACGAACAACGCCAGCCGCAGATCCCGCATGCCCTGCTCGGGGTACCGACCATGAACATCGGCAAAATCATCGGCGGGCGCGGAACGAACATCATTCCCGACCATTGCTGCATCGAAGTCGATTACCGCATCCTTCCCGACGAATCCCTGGCCGAGCTCATCGACACATTGAACAACCAGCTCGATCGACTGGTCGAACAAGGCGTGATCCATTCATCGAAAGTCACGCTGTTCTCCGTCGGCAGCGCGTTTCAAACCGACTCCGAGGCCCCGCTGGTCCATCGACTCCGCGCAGCCTGCACCGACGAAGACGTGCATCCCGAGATCCAGGGCACATCCTGGTTCAGCGATGCCGGTCCGCTCTCCACCAATTGCGAAGAGATTGTCGTCTTCGGCCCGGGGGACATCGCCCAGGCCCATACCAAAGACGAATTTATCGAGCTGGCCGAATTGGAAAAGGGTCATCGCATTTTCACCCGTCTGCTGGAACGCTTCGCACATGATGGATAAACTCAACCTCGCCGCGATCTGGCTGCTCGGCCTCCTCGTCATCGCTGTGCTCTATGCGGCCAACATCTATCTCGGCAACCTCAACCAGGACGAAGGCTGGTACCTCTACGCCGCCCGCCTCGTGGCATCAGGCCAGGTTCCGTACCGCGATTTTGCCTACACGCAAGGCCCTGTCATGGCCCTCGTCTACGCGTTGATCGATCCGCTGGTTGCCCAATTCGGGCTGCTCGCCGGACGCATCTTCACCGCCGTGCTCGGCCTCGCGGCGATTGCCTCCGCCAGCGCACTCGCCGGTCGACTGGCCCCGAAAGGCTGGAAGTCCTTCGCCATCCTCCTCTGCCTGCTGCTCACCGGCATCAACGTCTACCAGGGCTATTATTTCTCCGTGGTAAAAACCTATTCGCTCTGCACGCTCATCCTGATGACGGGCCTGCTCCTCTTCGTCCGCGCGGCGCGCACCGGGGGCATGGGGGCTGCCATCGGAGCCGGCATTTTTCTCGCCCTCGCTTCCGGCGTACGCATCTCCACCGGGATCGTGCTCCTGCCCTGTGGCCTTTACCTGCTGTTCAATGCCAAACGCCTTGGCCAGGCGGCGTGGATCACCTACAGCATCGCCGGCGGGCTGACCCTCGTCGGTCTCTTCCTGCCGTTCTACCTGCTGGCACCCGAGGGCTGGCTCTTCGGCATGTTTGAGTACCACACCCAGCGAAAGGCCGCCGAAGGCCTCATGGTCTGGGTGTACAAAGGTGGCTTTGCCTCACGCCTCGTCCAGGCCTATCTCCTCGCGTTCGTCCTCTTGATCATCCTCTTCTTCTCAAGCGCCCGACGCAGCCCGCGCGACGGCCTGCGCCTCACCCTCTGGTCCTCGCTCATCCTTGTGACGCTCGTGCACCTCTCGGCCAACTTCCCCTATGAAGACTATCAGGTCGTGCTTTACCCGCTGTTTGGCGCCCTGCTCTGCTCCGGACTTGCCCGCCTGCTCGCGCGCGATGAAGCCACCACCTGGAAGCGCCTCCTCCCCGCCATCTTTTTCTTTGCCTGCACCGCCTCGGCCTTCTCGTCACAAATCAACATGGACTGGATGGTCGTCGGTCGCGATCGCATCTGGTGGCCGACCAAGGACCAGCCCGACTTGGTGAAACTCCAGACCACCGCGAAAGAAATTCGTGCCCTCGCGGGTGAAACCGACACCCTGTTCACCCAGGACGCCTACCTCGCAGTCGAGGCCAACCTCAAGCTGCCCGAGAACATGGGCATGGGGATCTTCAGCTATTACCCGGAGTGGGATCAGGAACGGGCCGAGAGCATCCACGTGGTTAATCGCGAAATGCTGCGTAAAACCATCGCCGACACCAACATTACCGTAGCCGCGTTCAGCGCATTCGGTTTTTCCATCCAGTGCCCGGAGGTTATCGAACTCAGCAAGGACGAACAGTACGAGCTATGGACCCTGCTCGGCGACCAATACGAGCTGCAGGACCTGATCAACCATTTCGGCCACGGCCACACCGAGCTCAAAATCTTCAAGCGGGCAGAATAAGCCCACACCCAGCGCAGCAAACTGCTGTGAAGTAGGCGGCAGTAAGCAGCCGCACTCCAAGGGGTTTTCCGATAACAGGAAAAGTCCCGGAAATGTCTTCCTATGATCGGAAATAATCGTAGATATTTTCCGATCATAGGAACCGTGTTCAACCCGCGTTCCGATCATAGGAAAACCGGAATACGATCATGAAATATGCCCTACCCCTACTCAGCCTCGCCCTGACCAGCACCCTCTTCGCCGGCAGCTGGCCCGAATGGCGTGGACCCGATGGCATGGGCCATGCCGAAGCCCAAAACATTCCCACGGAATTTGGCGAAGAGAAAAACGTGGCCTGGAAAACCGAGATTCCCGGTCGCGGCTGGAGCTCCCCGCTGATCGAAGGAAACCAGGTCTGGATGACCACGGCCTTCGAGACAGCGGCCAGTCCGGAAGAAGCGGCCGAGCGCTTGAAAGCGGATACGGGCGGACAGAAACTGACCGTGCTGTCGGAGGTGAAGCTGCATGCCATTTGCGTGGACAAAACCAATGGCAAAATTCTGCACGACCTCCAACTGCTCGCGGTGAAAAACCCCCAGTGGGTACACCAGATGAACAGCTACGCGTCGCCCACCCCGATCCTGAAGGACGGCAAACTCTACGCGCACTTCGGCGTCTATGGCACGGCCTGCGTGGATACCCAGACGACCAAAATCCTCTGGGTGAATCAGGAGATCGAAATCATGCATGAAAATGGCCCGGGCAGCTCGCCCGTACTGTGGAAGGACCGGCTCATCTTTCACTGCGACGGCAGCGACACCCAACACATCACCGCCCTCGACACCACGACCGGCAAGGAAGCCTGGAAGACCATGCGCAGCGGCAAGATGAATGAGAACCCCCAGCTCAAGAAGGCCTATGGCACGCCGATCATCCTCACCCGGGATGGGCAGACCGAGCTGGTTTCGCCGGCGGCGGACTGGCTCTACGCCTACGATCCGGCCGATGGAAAAGAATTATGGAAAGTCCCCTACGACATGCTCGGCTTCTCGAACGTTTCCCGCCCAGTCGCGGGTAACGGAATGATCTTCACCTCAACCTGCTTCATGAAATCAACCTTACTGGGCATCGACCACACGCCTGAACAGCCGGTCGTGAGCTGGCGCTACACCAAGGGCGTACCCGCAATGGGCTCCCCCCTGCTGGTGGGCGATGAACTCTATTTTGTGAGCGACAAGGTCGGTTTCATCACCTGCCTCGACGCACAAACCGGAGAGGAACGCTACCGCGAACGCCTCAGCGGAAATTTTTCCGGCTCGCCAATTTTTGCAGATGGAAAAATGTTTTTTGCCAACCGGGAGGGCGAGGTTTTCGTGGTCAAACCGGGGAAGACATTCGAACTCCTGGCGAAGAACACCTTTGACGGCATGTTTTTCGCAACGCCGGCCTTTGATGACTCGTCGATGTTTCTCCGAACGGACAAGGCCCTGTATCGAATCGCAGGCAAGTAACACGGCCCGAAGGACGGTGTGTTTGTGCTATACCTCTGCCGGGTTGGCCCGGTACATTAGACCATGGTAAAGTTCTTTTCTCTGGTCATTTTTCTCGCAAGCCTGCTGCCGCTCCAGGCGGGCGACATCCTGATCACCGAGTTGGTTGCGGAAAACCTCACCGGACAGGTCGACGAAGACGGCGAGCATGCGGACTGGATCGAACTGTATAACAATGGCCTGAACGCCATCGACCTCGCGGGCTGGCATCTCAGCAACCGCACCAACAACCTCGCCCAGTGGACCTTTCCATCTGTGGTGCTGCAGCCCACCCAGTACCTGCTCGTCTATGCATCGGGCAAGAACCGGACCAACGGCACCCTGCACACGAATTTTCAACTCGGTAAGAACGGTGAATTCCTGGCGGTGGTCGAGCCGGATGGGTTTACGATTTCACACGACGCCAGCTACCCGCAGCAATACGCCGACCTCGCCTATGGCTTGGAGCAAGCTCGCTCGCAGACCACCCTGATCGCACCCGGGGCCAATGGGAAGTACCTCGTGCCAGGCGACAACAGCCTTTCCACCAACTGGACCGGTGCGGCGTTCAACGACCTTGCGTTCACCGCGGGCAGCTCAGGCTTCGGCTTTGATGCCAGTGGACAACTGAACACCCTCGTTAGCACGGATCTCCAGGTGGCGATGAGCAATGTGAATGCGGGTGCGTATTTCCGCTTTCCGTTTACGATCAACGGCCCCGTCGATTACGACAGGCTGAACCTGGAAACGATCTACGACGATGGCTATCTCGCCTATCTAAACGGGGTGGTCGTGAGTTCCGACAACGTTCCGCTGAATCCTGGCTTTGACGCATCGGCCCTGAACGACAATTCGGCCGGCCTTGATATCGAGCACTGGGCCGTGCCGGAAACGCACTTCGATATTGTAAATATTTCCGCTCAAATCGCCGCGACGATGGTCGAAGGCGATAACACTTTCGTGCGTCTCGTCTACAACGGGACGGGCAACAACCGGAACTACGTCCACTTCGACCGCACCGATGTAGGCGCGTTCACCGAAGTGACCGCCATCTTTGATTTCCGGATGCTCGGTACCGCAGACGGGTTTTCCATGGCCTTCCTGCCGACCGCGACCTTTGGGGTTACGGCCCAGGGCGCAAACGGTACCACCGGGTTGAATCCGCCGGAAGAACCCAATCAGGCGGGCGTGTTTGCTCTTGGGATCGACATCTACAACAACATCGACGAGGTCTCACTGCACTACGGCAGTACCCGTGCCGAGCAAAACCACTCCGGCACGATCGATCTGAATAACAACCTCTGGCATCGGATGCACCTCACGATGCAGGCGCAACCCGGCGGAGGGACGATGATCGATGTCAGCGTGACCCCGGATGTACGTGGCGCGGCAGGCACGCCGGTGGTCTTTTTCGATGACGTCCTGATCGCGGACCTGGATCCCTACGAGTACCGGGTGCAATTCACAGCGCGTACAGGCGGGGCGACCGCCAACATGGACATCGACTCGATTCACATCGGGCGCACAGGGCCCGGTGGGGTACTGACCCTCCACGAGGTGCTTGATGATCGGCTGCCACTCCTGGTAGACGGCACCAATGTGCTCGCCTTTCATGGCATGAACCACTCCGCAACGAATCGCGACTTCCTTCTATTGCCTGAGCTGCATGCGGAATCCATCCTTCCACCGAGCCTGAGCCCGGCGCGCTATTTTGACGCGACCACGCCAAGCGAACCCAATGGCAGCGGCACCCTGGGTCCCTCCCTGGAGGTGCTGTTTTCCGAACCGGGACGGGTGATCCGATCAAGCGAAGGGCCGCTGATGTTGACGCTTTCGACCCTGCAGACGAATGCGATGATCTACTATCGCACCGACGGAAACGTTCCGACCACGAACGACTTTTTGTACACTGGGGCCCTGGCTATCACGCAGAATACAGAGATTCGCGCGCGCGTTTTTGCCCCCGGGTATTCCTCCGGACCGGTGCACTCGGAACAGTATCTCAAACTGAATGCGAACACGGAGCCGGGCCAATACACCTCGGATCTCCCGATCGTCGTGGTATCGAACTTCGGTGCCGGACTCGTACCCAACCCCGGGTTGGAACGCCAGGCCGGTTACATCGCCTTCTTCGAACCCGGAGGCGCGGCCAATCGGAGCTCCCTCACGAATCTTCCCACCACAGTGAGTCGTGCTGGCTTTCGCAACCGCGGATCGTCTTCACTGAATCGACCCAAGAAAAGCATGAGTTTTGATGCCTGGGATGAACGCAACCTGGAGCGTACGATTCAGCCGCTCGGATTCCCCGGGGAATCCGATTTCATCCTCTACGGGCCCTACAATTTTGATCGGGCCCTGATGCGGAATACCTTCGCCTACGAGTTGAGCAATCGCATGGGACGCTACGCCGCGCGCACCCGCTACGTGGAACTGTTCCTGGACACCAATGGCGGCGAGCTGAACTACGCGGATGATTACTGGGGCGTGTATATCCTCATCGAAGAGGTCAAGCGCGACGGCGATCGTGTGGATATTGCATCGCTCAGCCCCACGGACAATGTCGAGCCGGAGGTGTCGGGTGGGTACATCTGGAAAGACGACCGATTGGGTGACGGGGAACAGGGGTTCAATGCGGGCGGCCTGAGCTTCGTGTACGTCTATCCCGATGAAACCAAGATCACCCCCGCTCAAAAAACGTATCTGACGACGACCATCAATGCCGCCCGCACCGCGATCGACGGGCCGAACTTTACGGATCCCAATCTGGGCTACCCCGCCCACCTCGACGTGCCGACCTGGGTGGATCACTGGTGGATCAACGTGCTGACGATGAATGTCGATTCCTTCGTGCTCAGCGATTACTGGCATAAACCCCGCAACGGAAAAATCGTTGCCGGGCCCTCTTGGGATTTCGACCGCTCCATGGGCTGCGATGACGACAACCGCGACGACAATCCCCTGCAGTGGGATCCGGGAACAGGCACGCGATTCTTCACGTATGGATGGTATTTCCGCCTCTGGCAGGACCCGAACTGGGAACAGGCGGTCATCGATCGCTGGGCTGCGTTGCGAGAGGACCTGGTCACGGCGGGCAGTATTTCCAACATGCTGCACGGATGGGAAGCGGAGCTCAACGAAGCGGCTCCACGCAACTTCGCCAAGTGGACGGCGGTGAACCCCAACGACGGCAGCTACGCGGGGGAAGTCACCTTCATGGAAAACTGGCTGGCTCAACGCATCGGGTTTATCGATGGCCATTTTCTGGTGCAGCCAACGTACAGCCATCCTGGAGGCCCGGTTAATCCGGGCACCAGCATCAGCGTGACCGCGCCCGCGGGCCAGATCTATTTCACCACCAACGGCACGGATCCGCGATCCTCCGGTGGCGGCATCGCCCCGGGAGCGCAGCTCTACACGACCGACATTCCCCTGAGCACAACGACGCGCATGATTGCCCGGGCGTATGACAGTGGGGCGGCGGAATATCTATGGAGCGCACCATCCGATTCCACCTTCGGCATCAATGTGCCTGCGGGACCAGAGAACATTGCGATCACGGAAATTCACTATCACCCCCCGCCCCCCTCGGGATCGGAAACCAATGCCGGGTATCAATCCGAGGATGATTTTGAATTTATCGAACTGCAGAATACCTCGACGAACGTGATCGACCTGGCCGGCCTGCAGTTCACCAATGGCATCAGCTTCAACTTCGAGCTCAGCAGTATCCTCAGCCTGGCTCCAGCGGAGCACATCCTCCTCGTGCGCAACGAGAATGCATTTACCTTTCGCTATGGCAGCGGGCTTCCGGTGGGTGGGGTCTTCGACGGCGGCCTCCGCGACAGCGGCGAGCGGGTGGCGTTGATCGATGCACAGACGAATGTGATTCACGACTTCACCTATCTTGACGACACACCCTGGCCAAAAGGTCCGGACGGCAATGGCCCGAGCCTGGAGGTGATCAGCACGCGCGGGGATTACGCCTCCCACACGAACTGGGTGCCGAGCGCGCAAACCGGCGGCACCCCGGGCACCACCCCACCCGAGGATGGCGACAACGACGGCCTTCCCGATGTGTTCGAGCTCTATCGTTTTGGCGTCACCAACCTCGTCGGCAACGGAGATGTTGATCTCGATCAGCAAAGTGATCTGCAGGAATACATCACGGGAACGAGCCTCACCAACGCGGCCGACCACTTGACCGTGGACATCGTTACCAGCAATGCAATGGCCACGGTGATCTTCCGGACTGTCCGGGCGGAAGGAGCCGGTTATGCGGGACTCAGGCGTCGGTATCGCCTGGAGCGCAAAGATCCCCTCACCGAGGCGGGTGCCTGGAGTGCACCAGCAGGTTGGACCGATGTAACCGGCGATGGCACATCCATTCAGGTGCCGGTTGCCAGCCAGGCACGGGATGCGTTTCGCCTGCGCGCCTGGCTCGAATAACCGCATACATCATGGATTCCTTGATCGCCGCGTAGTGGCGGGCCCGCTTGCCTGTTCCCGCGCAAAAGACTAAAATCCCCAGAACAGAAGCCCTATGAAAAGCATCCTCGTAGCCGTAGATTTCTCTGA
>JBLIND010000197.1:0-11632 GCA_047639095.1 Candidatus Omnitrophota bacterium
TTCTCGTCGATCATCGGCAGCCAGTCATCGGCAACCGTGTGCGGAGGTTCCTGTCGCGTGTCGCCCCAACGGGCCGCTTCGGCGTGCAAGGCGAGTTCCAGTTCATCCGCCACCGCCTGGAAGCGCGCGATATTGTTGCTAACACTCAAGGCGCCCTCGTTAAACAGGTGATATTGCACCCGGTCGGCAAACGCGATTTGAAATTCGGTATTCTGTCGCAGGCGATCGTAGATGACGCCAGGAGAATTGTCCGTGTTCACGCCCGTGCGATTTTCGTTGTTCTCGAAGATGAAGTTCTCCGGATCCCAGGAGTAAAACATGAACGGACCATTGGTCGGGCGATGGCGAATAGCGTACCAATTGTTGTGCGGCCAATCCCGGTTGCCTCCGAAAAGGTTGAGCAGGATGTAATCGATGAATGCATCGCGTTCGATGGTGGAAAGGATCTGCTCATAGACCAAAGGGTCCGTCGAATCCTCTGACATCAAGGCCATGAGTTGATTCCACGCCACCAAGTCGCCTTCGGTCAGCTCCGGTGGACTCCCGTTCGGCTGTCCGCGTGGGCGTTGCTTGAGCACATCGTATTCAAGGTCATCCCCGCCCAGGTAAAGTTGTGCAAATTCCGCGTCTGGGCGTTCGTGCGTATTGTAAACGCCCCAGTACTGACCGTTAAGGTACAGATGCATCCAGTTGCTGCGCACCGCGTGATGCCCCATGTCCCGGTGCGTGATGGTGCCGAGGTGCGTGCGAAACATGAGGGCCGTGTTCCGGCCGATGTCTTGCGTCGCACTCGTCGTATGTACGGTCCAGCTGTCGAAATAATTGCCGCGCAAGACGATCGTGTCAAAGTTGTTCGGTCCATCATCACCGAAGAATGGCATCTTGAGTTTGCTGTCCCCATATTTGCCGCGGAAGGCCAGTCGCATGCTCTTTTTCCCTTTGTCGCGAAAGCGGCTGCCAGCGCCCTGGATGCGGATGCCCGCACGGGCTTGCTCGTTCGCGCCTGGATCGTCCGGGTACAGGACTTCCATCGCGGCGGCACGTTCCCAGGCTTCCCCGAGCATGGTCGGATTTGCGTAGATGCCGTTAGGTCCCCACAGATCGGCCTCGGGCAGGCTCACCGACAGGCTGGGAAGCGCACGCAGGCTGTTCGTCATCTGTCCCTGGAAGCGCGGATCGTTCACAACGTTTGGATCCATTTCGTAATCCCAGTCCGAAATGCCGGGGTTTGTTGGAGAGGGCAGTCCCGTGCCATCCTGTACAAGTACGTCGTTGACGAAAAGATAGGTGTGCGTGTCTACGTTGGTGGGTCGGTAGCTGGGCTTAAAGGCCATCGCCCGCAGCGGCGTGGTCGTGCTGATGTTGATCGGACCATTGGCTATGCTTCCGTGCGTTTCGGATGGCAGGCTGCCATCCGTGGTGTAGTGCACGATCGCATCCGGAGTCGCCGAGGTGACGGCGACTTGAATCGGAGCATCATAGAATCCCCGGTTCAGGCTGAACTGGGTATCCGCAACGAAGCCGAGAAATCCGGTCATGTTCGCTTCGCCGGGTGTCGGCTGATCGTAGAAATGCAGGGTGGGCGCATCCATGATCGCGCTGAGTTGCGGTGCCATGAGAAAGCGTTCCGCTGAGGCGGCGTGATTCAATCCATGAAGACTCAGCAGGTTTGCTCCCGCTTGGATGGCCGGTAAAACCGCATCCAGCACGATCACTTCGTTGGTCAAACCCGCCGTATCCAAACGGTTGCTCACACTGGTCGACTGCCAGTCGCTTGCCGCGGGTGCGTTTCGCCGGGCGATTTCGTTGCCGTTGAGGTACGCGATAAATCCGTCATCATATTTCATGGCCAGGTGCATGGAAGGGTAGGCGGTACCCGCATCACTTACCGTAAATGGAATGCGTACATACGCGCCGGCGTTTTGCCCGGACATGGCGGCTTCGACGTTTGTTCTCATCGAGCCTCCATAGATGCCTCCGCCGGTATCCGGCTCGAACGCCCCAGTGAAATCATACCGGATATAATGAATCGCAACCGAGCCACTGGTGGTCGTGCTGAAGGCATCGCCGATCCCGCAGAAGTTGAAAGTAAACGTATCCACCGCTGTCATTCGGTCGCGTAGGATCACCCCGTTTTTCCAGATGCTGTAGCGGTTCGCCACGCTGTCATAGGCGATGCGATACGTCTGTGCCCCCGCCGCACTGCTGTTGTCGGTGCTGCCGTTTGCCTCGAGCGCGGTGGTGGTGTCGTTGAGCCCCAGGGACGAACCCGCGCTTTGGATGGAAAGGGTTTCGCGATTGCCCCCGCCCCCGAGAATGAAGGTCGCCCCGTGCGCCGAAGTGCCCGGGACGTGCCCGGGCGATCCATCGACGCTCAAGGCGACTTCAAAGGTCCACGAGCTCGAGACATTGCTCAGCCAATGATCCCCATCGAGCAGGAGGCCGCCTGCGTTTTCGTGTGTCTCGTAGGTAAGGGTGTTCCCGAGGAGTGCAAATGCGGTGCCGTTGCCCAGCCCAACCGCATCGTCAAAGCGAATGCTGAAGTCACTGTTTCCCGGGCCCGGCAGGATGTCGCCGGGGTCAAATGTATGAGCAAAATCCGTCGAGGAACGTACGCCGTCGAGGGCCGACGTCACACCGGTATCATAGCCGATGCCCAATTGAACGTTCTGCCAGCTGATGTCGGGGAAGTTCGTGCCGACCCAGCGGGTACCCAGGCTCCCGTCATTCGGAACATGAAAGCGTGCAGGGTCTCCCGTTTCGATCCAGGTTTCCACCGATTCGCTGCCAAAGCTGATGTCGTTCTGCTGGCCGGGATAGTCGATGAAGCTGGAAACGATGGTCTGGCCGTCCGGTGCGAAGAGCACCAGCGATTCGCCTGCGGCACTCAATTTGAAATTGGTATGCAGCTCCTGGCCTGCGATGCGCTTATTTTTACCGGACGCAAAGACGAGCAGGTATTCATTCGCTGCGATGACGACCCCCGTGGGAAAAACCCAGGTGACTTGGTTGGCGCGATCGCTGAGTCCGTAGTCGGCGAGCTCGACCACGTCGGGTCCGGGATTGAAAAGTTCGATCCAGTCACTGTACGCACCATCCTCATCCTGCAGCGTGATGGTATTCGCCGCCATGAACTCCGTGATGATCGGCGCAGCCGTACCGGTCCCCAGCATGAGGAGCACAAGGCCGGACAGGATGGGTGTTTTCAGCATGGTTTGATTAACACACCTGAAAAGTTGATCATTGGATGGGGCTAGGGCCGAGCGGCCAGGCAGGTGGCACCCACGAGTACGGCATCAGAACCGAATTGGGCTTTTTTAATCACCACGGCCGCCGGACCAGGTACGTGATTGTTCCGCAGGGCTTCCAGGAGCGGCGACCACCAAATTTCGCCCAGGTTCGATACGCCCCCGCCGATAACCAGCATGTCCGGATCGAGCAAGGTCATCACCCCGGCGAGCGATCGGCCGAGGATCCGTGCGCCTTCGGTAATCACGGCTTGTGCCTGCGCTTCGCCTTGTTCCGCGCGTGCGGCAATTTCGGTCAGGCGGATACCCTCGCGGCCATAGCGCCGCTCCATTGCCGGCCCGGCCGTGTAGGCTTCGAGGTGTCCCGTGTCGCCGCAAGGACAGACCCGATCATCGTCAAAGTTGACCTGCAGGTGACAGAGTTCTCCGCCCGACCAGGTTCGGCCATGATGCAACGTTCTGTTCAAGATCAGTGCGCCGCCCACACCCGTGCCAACCGCGACAAAGACCACGTTTGTACAATTCTGGGCTACGCCGAATTGATGTTCCGCAAGGGCCATGGCATTTACATCGTTGTCCACCGCGACGCGGCAGGAGAAGGCCTGTTCAAGCGGTCCGGTGATGTTTAACCCCTGCCAGTTTCGAATCGTATCACTCGCGTAGTGGACGATCCCGGTTTCAATGTTGATCTGGCCGGCCGCGGCGACCCCGATCGCCGCAGGTTGCCGATCGCCCAGCAACTCTTTGCCGAGCTTAATCAGTTGGGGGATGATCTGTGTGCCGTCCGTCGCCGGCGTTGGACAGCTGAGAATCTGCTCGAGGCTTCCGGGCGTGGTCGAGAGGCCAGCAGCCAGTTTCGTGCCGCCAATATCGAAGGCGAGAACCGGTGCCTGCATCAAGCTATTCGCCGACGGATCGTAGCGATCAAGCCGAGCCCTAGAGCTAGTAAACCCATGCTTGATGGCTCGGGGATGACGGTGAATTGGGAAGGCGATAAAGCTTCGTCGCTGAGACGTGGTTCGAAAAGTAAACCGTCATACCGGAAGGCGATGGAGGGGTCGTGGGTGAGCGATCCGATACCCATCTGGCGATTCAGCGCGAAGGCGGGCGTTACGCTCGTGTACGCCGCCGATGCCATGGACTGGCCGTTCACGAAGAGGGTGAGATCGAAGTTGTGGCTGGCACCTCCATCCGGGGTAAAGTTGCTGATCACCGCCGCGACGTGCATCCAACCCATGTTGATCCGATCCACGAGGGCGATCGGGGTGTTCACCTGGGGGAGGGTGCTGCTGTTCACGAAGGTGTTAATCCGGTTGGCGTTGAATTCAATGTTGAACGCGCCCCCGATACTCATCGGCATCGCGCGTGATCCGCCGTTGGCCGCGACCTGTTTCGTCCAGACCTCCATGGTTAGGCCTCCCGTAGCTTCCATCTGGGCGATGCTGACGAAATCTACGTCGTTCTGGATTGTCCCGACGGTAAAATGCCCACCGTTGACATCCAGGGAGCCGATGCCCGAAGTGAATTGCGTCAGGGTGGGAGCCGGCACATCCGCGCTGTACGCGGGGCCATTGAAAATCCGTCGTCCGTGGTGATTGTTACCCGTGTCGTCCAGGATGGAGCCATCGCCGCCGCCTACGAAGGCGTCATCAAAATCGGTAACCAGGCCGCTGGTATGGTCGAAGCCGTATTGCAGGATTTGCGTGGCCTGTGCGGTGACCAAGCTCAGGTATATCAGCAAGTATAGACGGGTCAATTTTTGCATAGGGGATCTCCGGGTATGGTTATCCTAGGTTCTCATTGATGTCGTGCGCGAAGCACGTTTAAATGTTCTATTAGAGAATGTTTTTCTTCATCATCTCATCAAGTCTCCGCGTTTAGGTCAGTGCCCAGACGCGCGCAATATGATTGCCACGGATGCCTGAACCCGATTAATTGCCCGCATGAGTCCTTTTGCCATCTTCCTCGCCCTGATGATCTTCGCCGGTGTGTGCGGGGCGGTTTTCCTGGCCTTGACCGCCCTCGTGGTGAGCCGTCTCTGGAAGAAGCAGCCCTTCAACCTGCGTTCCGCCCTCATCGTACAGGCGACCTGTCTGTTGATCTGTCTCGCGAGCCTGACCCTGGCCGCGAAAACGGCGGCTGCGGCCAACACGAAGGCGCATGTGAGTCGCTTCGAGCAGTTGGTCGAAGCCCCGATGCCTGCCGGCGTGACCATGTATGATGCTCAGCCCGACTGGGTGCGTTTTGGCTGGGAGGATCCGGCCTATCTGCAGCATGTCCTCGAGCGTCACGCTCTGGAGCCCGATCCGGAAGGAAAGGTCTTTTCGCACACCAACGCGGTGCGAGAGCTTCGGCTAGAGCTGGTCGCCGATCGGCAGGAAGCGGTTTTTAAACGGATCGATTTTGCAAGTGCTCCGCGATAGGACTACCGTCTCTCATGCCTAAAGAAGAAATCCGTCATCGGACCTACTTAATCCTGAACCTGGTCGCAGGCGAGGAAGAGGGCAATATCCGCTTCCCGTCGACGGCGGGCTTGCGCACGGATTTGGGCTTTGATGACGATCATATGGCGCATCTCATCACCAGCCTGGACCACGCTTTTGACGGGCATCATTTTCCCTGGGAGCAGCTTTTCACCGCGGCGAAAGAGGATGTCACCGCGGCGAAAGAGGATGTCACCGCGGCGAAAGAGGATGTCACCGCGGCGAAAGAGGATGTCACCGCGGCGAAAGAGGATGTCACCGTCGGCGAGCTGGTGGAATTCCTGCATGCCCACATCTACGACAAGGCGTAACGGCATTTTCGCGTAGCACGGAATTTATTCCGTCCCATGTCCTACGCTCACGGGACTCGCTGCGCAGCAAGCTGCGAAAGATGAAGGCGGCAGCAAGTAGCCGCACTCCAAGGCTACTTAACCAGATCCGCGACGATCCGCTCAAACGGAAAAATCGACCCGCAATCCATGGTGCTCCATTTCACGGCCACCGCGTAGTTGCCCATCGGGGTAATCTGGGTGGGGTAAATATCCTCGGGAATATCTTCGGGAACGATTTTTGCCGCGCCGGTAAATTCTTCCACACATTGCGCGCAGCGGCAGGTCCGGCGTAACGCCGCCGGCGAAAATTCGTGTTCGGTGCCATCGGGCAGGGTGAGGATCATTTCCTGACCGACGTTGTAGGTGAGGGTCGGGCGCCCGACCGATTCGGAATGAATCAACTCCAGCTCGCGATCCACTTCCACCGCAAGCGCCGCATACCGCTTGGTCAACTCATGATCGGGCTGTTCGAGCACGAAGGGGCGGCCCGTGTCGCCATAGCGGGACAGATCCGGATGCACTGGGATTTCACAGGTGTTTTTAAACCCGAATTGATCGATCAATTTCTGACGCGCGCCCTGGCCGAAGATGTAGGCCTTCTCGCCGCATTTTCCACAGGCGTAGTAGCTCATGTTTTCGACCACGTTGATCGTGGGGACTTTGAGCTTTTCAAACATCTGAATGCCTTTGACCACGTCGACAAAGCTGAGCTGTTGGGGCGTGGTGACGATGACCGCTGCGGTGAGCGATACGAGCTGACAGAGGGTCAGCTGGATGTCGCCGGTGCCGGGTGGGAAGTCGATGATGAGGTGGTCGAGCTCGCCCCAGTTGGTACCGGTCAGCAGCTCGTTGATAATCTGGGTCGCCATGGGGCCGCGCATGATGGCTGGGCCGGCTTCTCCGGTCTTCGTGGGGATCCAGCCGAAGGACATGAGTTTCACGCCCTCATACATGGCCGGTGAAATCAGGTCGTCCTCGCGAAAGAGTTCGAGGTTCTCCAAGTGGATCATGGTCGGCATGCTCGGGCCGTAGATATCGGCATCGAATATCCCAACCCGTTTGCCTGCGGCCGCGAGGGAGAAGGCAAGATTGATCGCCGTGGTCGACTTACCCACACCGCCCTTGCAGCTGGAGACGGCGACGATGCTTTTGACTTTAGCAAGTCCGGGCGATTTGGAGATGAGGGGATTGGCCATAATTTTCTCGGGGTTGTTAAGCCGCGGAAAATACGCACCTGCCAATGGGATGCAAGTAGATGCGGGTTTGTTTTTACGTGCAAATGGAAACATTGCGTGCATGTGCGGCTTTTTAGCAGCGGTAACAGATCGGTTTCTGTTCGATCATGGGGGATATATCGTTGGAAGGATACCATGGTGAGATTATCCTTTTGCATCTTTCTCGTCGCGGGGTGGGTATTCGGTCAGTTACAAGTGGATATGGTTCCGAATACGCCGCTGCCGATAAGCGTAGTATGGGCTTCAGCCCGTCCTCGTCGATTACGCCTGTCCAACCTGAAAGCCTGGGATCTCCGTCGCTGAATGAGCTGCCGCTCGTTTGTTTTTGTCGATACTCTTTTAGACCTGATCATGCATCGCATCCTTTACCTGCTCTTGTTTTACCTTTGCCTGCCGCACGTCCGCGGTGGTGCCTTGCTCCTGGATGGAAACGGGGATTACGTAACCTTCAACGGGGTCGGCGTGCCTGCGGGCAACGCACCGTTCACGACCGAGGCCTGGGTCAACCCGGATGTGCACGGGGGTAACATGATCACCTTCTGGGGGCTCCAGAGTAGCAACCAGGCCAATGGATTTCGCCTCGCGGGTGGGGGTACGCGTCACTTCTTCTGGAGCAACGACCACGATACCAACTTGCCGAACATATCCAGCAACACCAGCGGACCAAACGGCGATGGCTGGCATCATCTGGCCATCACCTTTAACGGAACGCAAACGCAATGGTACTGGAACGGCGCCCCCTTCGAGGGACCGCGGACGGCGAATGGCGTCAACGTATTCAACGGCAACCATCGGATCGGGAATCGGCTGGATGCCGAGTACTGGGATGGCTGGATCGATGAAGTCCGCATCTGGGATAAGGCGCGCAGCGCGGCCGAGATCGCCGCGGACTTTGATCAGGGCCTCTCGGGTAGCGAACCCGGCCTGGTCGCGTATTTCACCTTTGATGACAACTACCTCGACACGGCCGGCGGAAACAACAATGGAGCCGCGGTGGGTGATGCGCTGGTCGATGGTGGAAACGACGCACCGGTCGCCGGCTTGGGTGGCCCGGTGATTGTGCAGTTTTCTGGGTCTCCCCAAGTCTATGAAGGGAATCCGGCCTTGTTCTCTTGGGAGGTCGACAGCAGCCTGGTCGTGGGCGACCTCCTGGTCGAAATACTGGATCCACTGGGTGCCATCATTCATACCTCGTCCGCAACCAACGATGTTTTCCAGGGTCCTGTCGCGGATACGGCCGGGAATGCGGAGCAACGGACCTACACCTTGCGTGCGAGCGAAAGCGCCGGTGCCATGGTGACGCGGAGCGCGTTCTTTACCCTGGCGGTTCTGCCGGGCATACCGACCGCCGATGATCAGCTCGTTACTGCGAGAGAAACGAATGTGACTCCGATCACCTTGAGCGCCATAGATCCGGATGATTATCCCAATCCCGGACTGAGCTACACGCTCGTCCGTTTGCCCGCGCATGGCAGTGTCACCGGTGCACCACCGAACGTCATCTATCAAGCCGACGCGGAATTCGAAGGCCGGGATACGTTCACCTTTCGGGTGAACGACGGTCGGTACGATTCACCGATTGCGACCCTTACGGTTGATGTGCTTCCGGCGCTGGCTCCACCGGATGACATCCATCTCAACGAGGATGAAATTCCGGACAATGTGTATGTGGGCGGATTCCTCGCCACGCTGAGCACGGATGATGTGAACAAGGAGGAAGGTCACCTCTACTCGTTTGTTGCCGGCCCGGGCGATACGGATAACGCATCGTTTACGATTGCCGGCGATCAGTTGAAGGCGAACGTGGATTTCTCCTCGGCCGTCGGCCAGGTCTCTTCGATTCGCGTCCGGTCAACCGACGATGTGGGCCTGTGGATCGAGCGCATGTTCAGCCTGACCGTGGTGAACGTCTCGCAGCAGCTGGTCATCAACGAGATTCATTTTAACTCTCCGACGAACAACCTGCTGGAAGAATTTATCGAGATCTACAATCCCGGGCCGACGAATGTGAATCTCCTCGGCTATCGACTGTCCAGCGCGGTGGATGTTGTCTTTACCAATGTCGTCAGTATCGCTTCGGGGGGCTACCTGGTGCTCGCCGAAAACGCGGGTATGTTTCAAACCCGTTTTGGTTTTGCTCCCGACGACGTGTATGCGGGCCTGTTAAGTTCGGATGGGGAAACGATCCGCCTGCGGAATGCCGCGAATCGCGTGATCGACGAAGCGGATTATGCAGTGGGTTTTCCCTGGCCGGTGGCTTCGGACGGGCAGGGTGCCTCGGCTCAGTTAATCAATCCGGTTCTGGATAACGCGCTGGGTAGCTCCTGGCGCGCCGGAACACCCACGCCGGGTGCCTTGAATGCCCCCTTCGCCGCGAATGCTCCGCCGAACATTCGCAAGGTGAGCCATTCGCCGAATGAACCCCTTGAGAACGACCCCGTGGTGATCACGGCACGGGTGACGGATCCCGATGGGGTGGCATCCGTGCGACTGGAGTTCCAAATCGTTTTGGCTGGCGAATATGTCCCTGCTTTCTTGCCCCATGCAATCGTCGGTAATCGGATTCCGGACTATGCCCTCCCGCGAATGCCCAATCCGGCGTATACGAACAATTGGACGTCCTACGTGATGTCGGATCTCGGTGGCGGAGACAAGATATTTGATGAGGTCGCCGGGGACGGGATCTATTCGGTACGTCTGGATGACGTTTACATGCCTCACCGGAGCCTGGCCCGTTATCGGATCCTCGTGGAGGACAACCTGGGCGCCTCCATCCAGGTGCCTTATGCCGATGACGATTCACTGAACTTCGCGTTTTATGTTTACGACGGCGTGCCCGATTACAACGGACACGCGGCTACCAATCTGACCACGCTTCCGGTTTACCAGGTCCTCACGCGTGATGCCGATTGGCGGGATTGCCATGCCTGGGATCCCTCCAGACAAATCGCGCAGGGTGGAGGTAACCGCGATCGCTTCCTGTACAACTGGAGTGCGACCTTCGTCTATGACGGGGTGGTCTATGACAACATCCGCTATAGGCTTCGTGGGGCCAATGGCCGTTACCTGGGAATTGGAAAGCGTTCGATGCGGTTTCGCTTTCATGATGGAAGCTTCTTTCAGGCGCGGGACGAAACCGGTGAGAAGTTCAACGAGCGCTGGCGGACCTTGACCACGGGGAAAGGCTCGGAGAATCGCGGAACGCTGACCTACGGGTTGAATGAGCGCGTGAATATGGTCCTGTGGGATAAGCTGGGTTTGCCTGCACAGAAACTCTTCTGGGCGCATCTCCGCGTGGTCGATGATATGGAGGAGGCACCGGATCCGTGGCGCGGCGATTTCTGGGGGACGACCCTGGTCCTGGAAACCTACGATGTGAATTTCATCGATGAGCACAAGCTGCCCAAGGGGAATTTGTACAAGTTGATCAACCAGGAACGCGGGGCCATTCAGCAGCGGCGCTACCTGGCTTCAACCGGCGTGGGAGACGGTTCGGATCACGATACCATCGAAAACAATCTCACCGGCTTCAGTGGCGAGGCTTTTATCCGTGAGCACGTCGAGCTGGATAAGTGGTTTTTGTACAAAGGCTTCAGCGAGGCGATTCGCAACTACGATTTCTGGCCGAGCGCGAATAAAAATATGGTCTACTACTTTCATCCGACCTACACGCCGGGCAACAACGGCCTTGGAAAATTGTGGATCCTCCCCTGGGATAGCGACGCGACCTGGGGCCCGACCTGGAATGCCGGGCACGATGTCGTGTACAACGCGATTTTCCCAGCCGGTGGCGGCGGATCGGATGCCGGGTCGACGCCTGCGATCTGGCCGGCCTATTACAACGTCGTGCGGGAGATCAGGGACCTGCTCTGGCAACCGGATCAGCTCAATCCATTGATCGACCAGTTTGCCGCCGAGCTCGCTCCGATCATCGATGCCGATAGCGACCGATGGAAGAACGCACCGGCCGATGCGGGCAGCTACAATGGACTCTCCGGAGCGGGAAGCCTTTCGCTGGAAGCGCTGGTAGGCGATATGAAAGCCTTCGCGTTTTTCGGAGGTCAGTGGCCGGGAGACAATGCCCCGATCGTCAGTCGGGCAACCCATCTGGATACCTTGCTGGCCTCGAACGGGCAGGGCGGGCAAGTTCCGAACACCCCGACGATCAGCTATGTGGGCACTCCGGGATTTCCCACCAGCACGCTCGCCTTTCAATCGAGTGTCTTTTCGGATCCGCAGGGGAGTGGAACGTTTGGATCCATGGAATGGCGACTGGCGGAAGTGACGAATACCAATGCACCGAATTACGATCCAGCTGAACCGATCAAGCTGGA
>JBLIND010000198.1:0-11555 GCA_047639095.1 Candidatus Omnitrophota bacterium
GGTGGAGAACTCGAATAATGGTGGTAAGTGAATGTGACCCTTTTGGAGTGCGGTAACTTGTTCCCGCTTTCAGCTCGCCAACTTGTTGGCAGCTCTCTTGCAACACATTGCTGCAATCAAAGCGCCAACAAGTTGGCGCACTGGAGTTTGGACAGTAACTAGATCGTTTTACCCGCAGTCATTCCTTTCGTAGCGCCTACACATTGGCGCACTCCAAATTTATTAATCCTAATCATGCCCACCATCCTTAAAAAAATTCTCTCCGGACTCCTCATCACCCTCGTGTTGCTCGTCCTCTTCGAGGGACTCTGCAGCCTGACCTGGATGATGACCGACTACAAGGCATTCAAGAAGAAGCTCAGTGCGACCACGGAATTCAAGGAGGAGTTTCATTCGCGATACGATGCGGAAATCGGGTGGGAGCATATTCCGGGCAAGCAGCTGAAGGATTTCTACGGATCAGGTAAGACGATCACGATCAATGCGGACGGGATCCGCGGCACGGAGGACTACGTGGGAAAGAAGGCCCCCGGCCGAAAACGCATCGTGCTGCTCGGGGACTCCTTCACCATGGGGTACGGGGTGGATGATCAGCAGACCTTTCCCGCCCACCTCCAGCAGCTGCACCCGGGGATGCAGTTCATCAACATGGGGCAGGGCGGGTATTCCCTGGGGCAGTGTTATCAATGGTTTAAACGCGAGGGGATGAAGCTTGAGCCCGATGCGGTGGTGCTCTGTTTCATCGTCGACGATTTCTGGCGCATGGGGTCGACCCGGACGGGCAACGGATTTGCCACCCCGGGATTCACGCTGAGTCCGTCGGGCCAGTTGGCCATCTCGGGGCAACCCCTGCCGGAAAAGATTCCCAAAGGAGCTCCGCTGATCGAACGGGCGCAACAACATCGGTTTCTGATCGAGCGAAGCGGGCTCGCCCGCACGATGGGCTCACTGGTCGGTGCCTTGCCCGAGCCGCCGGCGCCCCGGCAACAGAACGACGTGTATCAGGTCGGCCAGGCGGTCATCGATCAGTTGCGCAGTGAACTCGCTGCGAAAAATATTCCCCTGGTGCTCGTTCTCTTACCGGAGATCAACGACCTCACGAGCCGGGGTTTTCAGGATACCTACAACCAGGTTTCCCAGGCGATCACCGCGTACTGTCTCCCGCGCAAACAACCCTTCGTCGATTTGTCCCCGTCGTTTCAACAAGTCGGTCCCGCGGCCGAAGCCTACTTTCTCCAGGAACATTGGCGTCATTACAGTGAGTCGGGTAACGCCTACGTTGCGGGCCTGATTCATCAGTACCTCGCCCATGCGCTCACCGGGTATGCGCCCGCGCATGGACAAGGCCCGGTCAATGCGCTAGATTCCCGACCATGATACATGTGAATCAATTTCGTGGATGGTTTTGCTGCAGGAATTCGAGGGGGCGTATTCTGGGGTTTGCTCTCCTGCTGATGGGTATGGCACAGGCCCAGGCCCAGGCCCAGGCTCCGCTCGAACGCCTGATGGGGGAGTATAAATTTGCTTCGAGTCGGTTGGCCGATGAGGAGATGGCGCAGCTGGGTTCGCTTGGCCGACAGTATGTGCAGCAGCTGAGAAGCCTGTACGACCAGACGCTTGCGGATAATAAGAAGGTGGACGCCGCCGAAATCGAGCAGGAATTCAAACGCTTCGCTGCGGAGAAGGACGTGAGCGCGTCCGTTCCGGCAAGCGGGAACGAGATCTTAAAAACTCTGATGCAGACCTATCGAGCGCAACGCCAGAAGATCCACACGAGTGTGGATACCCGGGTGTTAGGCGTGGCGGACAACTATATCATCGCGCTTGAAGAGCAGGAAGCGGCCCTGGCCAAAGCCGGGGATGTCGCCGGGACTCAGGCTGTCACTGCCGAAGTCCTGCGCATCAAGCAGGATGCCACCGTGCTGGCTTCGTTCAAACGGCTGGCCCTGATACGCGATGCGGCCAGTGAAGCTGCAACGAGCGATGGAGCTGCCGCACCTGCGCCGCCGCGCTTGAACGTGCCTCCGTATATGCAGCAGGGGCTGGTCCTCTATCTGCCCTTCGACGAGCCCGATGAGCAGGCACCTGCGGATGCCATGGGCGGTGCCCTGACCGTAGACACGCAGCACGCGCAGCAGTCGCTCGAAGGAAAGTTTCATAGTGGCTACGCCTTTGATGGAACGCCGTCGTATCTCACCCTCGCTCACGAGGATCGTTTTGACCTGCCGGGTGAGCTGACCGTTTCTCTCTGGGTGAAGCCCGACACATGGGACAGCGGCGGAGGGGTTATCTGCAAGGGGAGCGGCGCGGGTGTCGGAACCTCTTTTCTGGCCGATATCGTTGAGGGGCATTTTCGCTTTGTGCGCTGGAAAGCGGATCGCTCTGGATTCAGTACGGTTTCCGCCGCCGTGCCCGTGGAGAAGGGCGTCTGGCAACACCTGGCACTCGTGACCACCAAAAATCGTCTGCAGGTCTTTGTGAACGGAAAGGTCACGCATGGAAAGCCGGATCCCGGACCCTGGTTGACGAATAAAGAGCCAATCGTTCTTGGCGCACGCCACCGAAATGGCAAAGATGAAGATTACGCAATGTGTATGAAGGGCGTCGTAGATGAAGTGTTGGTCTACGGGCGCGCGCTGACCGAAAATGAGGTGAAGTATCTGTATGAAATGGGTTTATAAGATTGTTTTGAGTGCCCTGCTGGCGACCTTGGTCTCCGGTCAGGAAGTGTTGGTTGAAGCCGAGTCCTTTGCGGATCGTGGAGGCTGGAAACTGGACACCCAGTTCATCGAGATCATGGGGTCGCCCTATCTGATCGCCCACGGCCTGGGCGCACCGGTGGCGGATGCGAAAACCGATGTCACCTTTGCCCGAAGAGGAACCTATCGCGTCTGGGTCCGGACCAAGGATTGGGTGGCCCGCTGGAAAGCACCGGGCGCACCGGGTACGTTCCAGGTGCTCATCGATGGCAAAGCGCTCGAGCCCACCTTCGGCGCGACCGGCGCGGACTGGCACTGGCAGGATGGGGGCACGGTCAAGATTGAGGCTGGAAAGCACCCGCTCGCCCTGCGCGATCTCACCGGCTTCGACGGGCGTTGTGACGCCATCCTGTTTTCGGCGACTCCGGGCTTTGTACCCGACAACACCAGCGACATCCTTCCCGCCTGGCGCAGAGAAATGTTGGGGTTCCCCGCCGATCCGGTGGATATGGGGCCCTACGATCTCGTGGTTGTCGGCGGCGGTTACGCCGGAACCTGCGCGGCGATCTCCGGAGCCCGGATGGGCATCAAGGTGGCCTTGATTCAAAATCGCGGCGTCCTCGGGGGCAATGGCAGTTCCGAGGTCCGCGTATGGGCCATGGGCAATACGCCGGGTGGTTTGTATCCGGTGGGGGATATCGTGAACGAGCTTTCCGATCATGCCAAAAAATCGCCGGGAACCTACGAGGAGTTCGAGGATGCGAAGAAGGAGAAGATTGTGCTGGCGGAATCCAACGTCGATCTCTTTTTGAATCATCACGCCTACGCCGTCGATGCCTCTCCGAAGAAGATCAAGGCCGTCTATGCCTTCGATGTCACTACCGGCGAAGCCAAAAAGTTTCGCGGCACTTTTTACTCGGATTGCACCGGGCATGGCTACATCGCGATGAAAGCGGGTGCTGACAGCAAGATGATTCCGAACGGTCGCATGGGGATGAGCAATATGTGGAGCTGGGAAGATACGGATGCACCCCAGACCTTTCCGGAAACGCCCTGGGCACTGGAATTGGATGAAGCGGGCTTCCCGTATCCGCGTGACCATCACGCCCAGTGGTTCTGGGAAAGTGGTTACGACAAACATCCGCTCAACGATCTCGAAGCCATTCGCGATTGGAATCTCCGTGCTTCGTACGGCGCCTGGAGTGCGATTAAAAATAACGGCGCCTACGCCCGGAATGATAAAACGGGCAGCCAGCATAAAAATGCACGCCTGACCTGGCTGGCCTATGTCGGCGGGACGCGCGAGACGCAGCAGTTCATGGGCGACATCGAGCTGACCGAGCCGATGATTCTCGAGAAGAAAGCCTTTCCGGATGCGGCTGTGCTCTCCACCTGGTCCATCGATCTGCACTATCCCAAGGAGCAATACATCGGGAAGTATGCGGACAATCCGTTCATTTCCAAAGCGGTCCATGGTAAAGGCGTGGACCGGTCCGTCGGTTATCCCGTGCCGTATCGCTGTTTCTATTCGCGGAATATTGACAACCTGTTTCTGGCCGGACGCAATGTCAGCGTGACCCACAAGGCCCTCGGTACGGTCCGTGTGATGAAAACCTGCGGCATGATGGGCGTGGTGGTTGGCAAGGCGGCCTCGATCTGCGCCAAGTATGATTGCAGCCCGCGCGATGTCTATGAAACGTACCTGAACGAGCTGATTGACTTGATGAAGTTGCCAGGTGGCTCACGTCGGGCCACGGTGATTGCGGATATGATCGTGGGCGAGTCGGTTGCGAATCCCGATGTGGCTTCGGCCGCCAGCGTGGCGCTGGATACGATCAAAGGCATCGTCGTCGACAACCGCAAGGCCAAGCTGGAAGGCGATTGGTTCGCCAGCAAGCACACCCCGGGCTACGTCGGAAAGGATTACATCCACGACGAACAAAAGAACAAGGGCAAGATGTCGGCTACCTTTCCGATCACCATTCCAAAGACCGGGGTATACGAGCTGCGGATCAGCTACCGCGGCGGCGGTGGCCGGGCAACGCATATTCCGATTACGATTCAACACGGAGCCAGTACATCCAAGGCCTGGTTGGACCAGTCGGTGAGCGGGAATAAGCCCCACGGGTTTGCCGTGGTGGGTGAATACTTTTTCACCGCGGGTAAACCGGCTTCGGTGAAGATTTCCAATGAAGGTACGATAGGTTTTGTGATCGTCGATGCGATTCAGTTGATCGCGCTCTAGGCAGGTGGTCGACAAATCATGCTCGACCTGAAACGGATTCGGCCCTTTGCGCTGCGCGTGTACCGCCTGGCGGTACTCGTGCTGATTGTGCTGCTGGTTCGTACGCATCACGCCCGCCTCCGCCTCGCCGGGGACCGTCCGATCACCCTGCCCGAGGTCCGGGAGATGCTCGGTGATGCCGTGGCCCTCGGTGCGGATGATTCAGCCCGCCAAGGCTTGGTCGTCTATGGCCCGGGTCGCATCCTCATCGGTTACGCCGTTCGCACCGCGCCCCACGCCGATGCGATCACCGGCTATTCCGGCCCCGCGGATACCCTGGTGGTGTTCGATGCCGACGAGCGGGTGGTCGCTATTCGCCTGCGGCACAGTTACGATACGCCGAATCATATTTCGGATGTCGTTATGGATTACCCGTTCATGGAATCCTGGAACGGCATGAGCTGGCAGACGATCGCGGAAATGAACCTGAAGAAAGCTGGGGTAGAAGGGGTGAGCGGCGCCACACGCACCAGTATGTGCATGGCCGAGGGGCTCGTCTATCGCATGCGCCTGGCGAATGCCGAAAAACCGCCGCCGCCAGCCTTTCGCGTTGCCTGGGCCGACGTGGCCATGCTCATTACGCTGCTCGGCGGGCTGGCCATGACCTTTCTCCACTTCAAGCGGAAGAAAACCGTGCGTCGCATCTTCCAGGTGTTCGTCTTCGTCTACATCGGATTGATCCAGGGTGATCTGCTTGCGCAATCCCTGCTACGGGGATGGGCGGAGTCGGGTATTCCCTGGCGCTTCACTCCCGGGCTCGTCCTCCTGGCCGCTGCGGCGCTCGTGGTGCCCTGGGCCACCCGACGGCCCATGTACTGCGGGCATATCTGTCCCCATGGCGCCGCCCAGGAGTGGCTGGGCAAGCTGGTGAAGCGTAAACCGAAATTGCCCCACGGTTTGCTCGCCGGCTTAAAAGCCATTCCCCTGGTCCTGATTGGCTGGGTGCTGGTCACCAGCTTGCTGGCCATGCCGCTGGATGTGGCGGGTCTGGAGCCTTTCGATGCGTATCTGTTCAAAACCGCCGGCATCGCGACGCTTTCAGTCGCCCTCGTCGGGCTCGTATTCTCGCTCTTCGTACCCATGGCCTACTGCAAGTATGGCTGCCCGACCGGGGCGGTGCTGGGTTTTGTGCGCAGTCATGGTGGGGCTGATCACTTTCGACCCGCCGATGGCGCCGCGGGATGTCTGGTTATGCTTACCCTTTTCGTATTCCTCAGGTATGATGTCCTGATGCGATGGTTGATGGAGGCGAGCAGCCTGTGAAACAAGAACGTCTGAAGGCCAAAGATGTTCTCCTGCAACTGGGGGTCTATCTCGTACTCACCGCGCTGACCCTGGTGTTGCTGTCCGATCAGCTGGGCTCCGTACGGCGTGAATTCCGGGTAAAGGCGACGCTCCAGCTTCTGTTCGAAGGCATGCAGGGCTACTATGCCGATAAGGAGTCCTACGTGAAGATGTCCCCTGCGCCCGCCGCTGCGGTCGTACAGATCCTGCTGGCGACCGGACATCTCAAGCAGGCCCCCCTGAATCCCTACACCGGACGGGTCTACACCGCGGAGGACGCGGAGGATGACAAGATCTTTTACGAGGCCGCCCCCGATTTCAAATCGTTCAAGTTAAGCGCGGAAAAACCCAAATCCAAGGATATCTGGCTCGCCATGGAGTCCAAGTGAGTGGATATTGTCCAAGGTTGATGAACCTTCTTTAACGCCTCCTCGAAGCTTATGCCCCGCACCCTGATCCTGCTGACGCTGCTGCTCCACCTGCCAAGTGCCTGGTGCGCGCGGGTTGCTCCCTCGCCGATGGTGCGACAGTTGGCCGAGGGATATGGCTTTGTTGCGGCTGAGATTTTTCAATACGTGGCGCAGCCTGAGCACGGAGGCATTCAGAAGTATCGGGTCACATTTAAAATAAAGGAGACCTATGTCCAGCCCCTGGAAGGGCGTGAGTTCAAGTTTCGTCAGGGCAAGGTGCTGATGCTTTGGATCACCGTGGGCTACGGCGGCATGTGCGAACACGATGACCTCGAATCCCAGCCTTTTAAGCGGGGCACAAAATACCTCCTGCCAATCAAGTACAACAAGGACTTGGCGGTGTATGAGCATGCCCCCGGAGCCGGAGGGTTCGCGCCGGTTTCCACCTTTTCCGCAACCATGAAGCAGCGGGTCAAGGCTGTTCACCAGCTCGCCGCGCAGCCCCGTGAAAAGCGCCTGACCAGTTGTCATCGGATCCTCATGCAACCGTCCGAAGATGTGTTCATTCGGCGCCAGGCCCTGATCGAAATGGCCGCATTAAAGGATCCGGCTTCGGTACAGGTGCTGAAGGAATTGTGGGAGACCCGGATCGGGGAGCAATCCGGCGTCTTTGCCATGGACCTGGATTACTATGCGCGCCAGATGATCGGGGAGGACTTCGAACGATCCCCTGCACGGCGCGACTATTGGGTATCTCGGTATCTGGAATCCATGGAGGGCTTGTCACCGGAGGAGCGCCTGCAGGAAGCGATGGCCAGAAACAATTTACTCTCGGGTCTGCTGGTCGAAATCGGGCGATACCATCCCAAGGAAGTCACCGTTCGCCTGTTGCCGGTTTTTCGTGAGCCGAAATGGCCGGAAGCCTATCGGGTGACCACCCTGCGTATCCTGCTCAACCTGCATCGCATCCTGGATGAACTACCGCTCCAGTGGGAGCCCGCTCTGCAGCAGGTTGCACGCGAGATGCAGGGCCGGGTTGCCGGTCAGGAGGAAGTCTTTCTTGAGCAAGTACTGCATTGGGCCGCCAGTCCGCCGAGCCAATGGGAAAAGCGATCTTTTACCTTGGTGCCGGAGGAGTAAGAACGGGTACAGTGGCTACATGAAGCTCTGCGCCGTCTTGTTCTGCCTCTGCGGTCTGCTCCGTGCACAGATCGTGTTCGAGGATGTGACGGATCAAGCCCGCCTGCGCAGCCCCCTGGTCGGCATCATGGGCCACGGCGCGGCTTGGGGCGATGTGGATGCAGATGGGGACCCCGACCTGTTTGTTGGCGGCTTCGCGGACCGGCCGGATACCGCGTATGGCGCGGCGGGTCATCCGCCTTCGAATCGCCTGCTGATCAATCAGGGCGACGGAACCTTTACGGTTGGTGCCATGCCCCACCTGCCCGCCCGAACGAGTGGCGCGATCTTTTCCGATCTGGATAACGATGGTCGCCTCGAGCTTTACGTGGCGAACAATGCAAAAGCGCGTGCGCGACCGGGCGATCCCGAGCTGCAGGCGAAGGCCAAAGTGCAGCGGAGCGTGCTGTATCAGAATCAGTGGCCCAATCTGAAGCCGGTTCAGGATTGTGCCGCGACACCGGATACGCTCCTGACGGCGCGCAACGTGGGGGTAATGGATTACAATGCCGATGGCCTCCTGGATCTCCTGGTGGTAGAGGATCGGTTTACCTCCAAGCCGCGGTCCGCCTTGTTCCGAAATGACGGAGCGCTTCACTTTTCCGATGTCACCCACGAGCAGGGCCTTCCCGAGGACCTGTTCGGGCTCGGGCTGGCGGTGGGCGATGTGAACGGCGATCGCCGCCCCGATTTTTTTATCGGACACAGCAACCGCATGTTGATCAGCATGCCCGATGGCCGCTGGTCGGAGCCGGAGCGTTTGCGGGCAACCTTTGCATGGGAGCCGTACCACAATGAAGACTGGCCCTGTGGGGCGGCCTTCGGCGACCTGAATAACGACGGCTGGCCCGACCTCGTGCTGGGGATTCACGGCAAGCCGGCGCGGAATCGGATCTACCTGCATCGCGGACTGGTCGAAGGTCTTCCGACCTTTGAAATGATCCCCTTGCCGACCTGGCCGGAGAAATGTCCGCATGTGGAGATTCATGATTTCGATAACGATGGCTGGCCGGATCTCTATTTCTCGTCCGGGATGCTGCACGACGGCGTGATTACTCCGCTTATCTATCGAAACCTCGGTGTGAAAAACGGCGTGCCTCAGTTTGTCCAGGTCGACGCGGATGCGAAAGGGGAGGTGGTGTATTTTCCCGCTGGCCCGAGTGCGGACTACGACGGGGACGGGCGGATCGATCTGTTTCTGGTGAACTGGTTTGAAGGGAATCATTGTCGCCTGCTGCGCAATACCAGCCCGGCCGGGAATTGGTTGAAGGTGAAGGTCCTGGGCCGGAAGATGAACCGCATGGGGGTCGGGGCGGTGGTTAAGGTGATGGATGCCGATGGCACCTTACTGGGCCGCCGGGAGATCACGACCGGCTATGGGTATGCCAGTGGACAGGTGGCCGAAGCGCATCTCGGACTGGGTGATCGGACCTCCGTGAACCTCATGGTTGAATTTCCGGATGGGACGGATCGCACGATCAAGGATGTAAAAGCCAATCAGCTGTTCGAGGTGACGGAGTGACGCCCTGGAGTGCGGCTGCTCCCTGCCGCCTTGGTCTTCCGCGGCTTGCCGCGATAAAGGGTTGGGCCCTGGTTCTGCTCGTTGCGAACACCTCCGCCCAACTCACCTGGCCACCCGAGCTGGCCGATCACCAAACCCATCGCACCGACTCCTCGGAACGTTTCCTGAAGCCCACCGATACCCTCAAGCCGGGTGTAGCCATTGCGAAAACAGCGCCGACGGTTGATTTCTTTTACTTCGATGCCCAGACCTACGAAGGCCACCCCTGGTCCGTCTGGGGAGATGGTCTTGTGGAGGGCGATACGTTCTACACGTCCATCGGCGATCACCTGGCCCCGGTTGGGAACGCCTTCCTCTACGCCTACGATTCCGCCGCGAAAAATCTTCGCCTGCTGACCGATACCCGACGTGTGCTGAACCGACCCGAGGGTTGGTACACGCCGGCCAAGATTCACAGTCGGATCGACCTGGGCAAGGACGGCTGGCTGTATTTCTCGACCCATCGGGGCAGCACGCGTGCAACCACGGTCGAAAATCATTTTACCGGCGGCTGGATTCTGCGCCATCATCCCGGTTTGGGCAAAACCGAGGTCGTGGCCGAAGCTCCACTGCCGATGCAAACCCTACCCACCAGCGTGCTCGATCCGGATCGTCTGATCTTTTACGCGGGAACCGCCGATGGGGATCATACGAACAAGCGCGTGCAGTTTCTCGCCTATGACCTTCAGAACCGAAAGGTCCTCTACAGCGATGATCAGGGACCGGCGCGTTACCTGATTTTTGCCCGCTCAAGCGGCCGGGTGTATTTTCAGCAGAGCAAAGGGGCCGCCGCTCCGCTCGTACGCTTCGATCCCGAACATCCCGGCCCCCCGCAGCCGATCGATGCCGTGCTGGGGCTCCGCTCCGCGACCCGGGAAACGCGTGACCACCAGGTCTACACCGTGGATGGCGATGCACTCTGGGCGTTCGATACGCAAAGCGAAACCGCCCGCGCCCTCGGCGTGCTCGTCCCGGGGGATCAGACGTACATCGCCTCCATCGACCTGGACCCCAAGACAGAGCGTTACCTGTATTACGTGCCGGGCGCGCACGGCGGTGGCTACAAGGATGGTTCACCGCTCGCACAATACGATCTGAAAACCGGTCAGGTGAAGGTGATCGCATTCCTGCACCCCTTTTATGAAGAGGAAATCGGGTTCGTTCCGATGGGGAGTTACGCCTCGGATGTCTCGCCGGATGGGAGTAAGGTCTACATCACCTGGCATGGCAATCGCGGTGGACGTGTGCGTAATAAGTTGTCGTTTAATACCTGTGCGCTCACAGTCATCCATATTCCTGAATCTGAACGAAAGCCCTGATATGAAAAGACGATCCTTCCTCAAGTCGGCCGGTGCGAGTGCACTGGGTTTCCCCGCGATCATTCCCGCTCATGTTCTCGGGGCGGATGCTCCGAGCAACAAGATCACCATGGGTTTCATCGGCGTGGGGGGGCATGGCATCGGGCGGAATTTGAATATGTTCATTAAGATAAACGATGCACGCGTCCTCGCGGTGTGCGACGTCTACAAGGACCGCCAGGTCAAGGCGCGGGATATCGTCGACAAGTGGTATCAGCAAAAAGGCTGCGCGATGGTGGACGATTTCCAGGAGATCCTCGCACGTGACGATATTGATGCGGTGCAGATTTCCACCCCGGATCACTGGCATGTACCCATGGCCTTGCTGGCCTTGCGCGCGGGCAAGGATGTGATTTGTGAAAAGCCGACCTTGACGATTCGGCAGGGTCGCGTGTTGAGCGATGAAGTGAAAAAACGGAAGGCGGTTTTCCAGGTGTCCACGGAGGATCGCAGCGTGGAGATCTACCATCGCATGGCGGAGCTGGTGCGCAACGGGCGCATCGGAAAGCTGCAGTCGATTCACGTTGAGCTGCCCGCGGGCCATCGTTATCCGCATGAGGAGCAGATCCCGGTGCCCGACGGCCTGGATTACAACATGTGGCTGGGACCGGCGCCCGAGGCACCCTTCACGAAAAATCGAACCGCCTGGATGCATTGGCGACACATTTGGGATTATTCAGGCGGCCTGCTCACCGACTGGGGGGCGCATCAACTGGACACCGCACAGTGGGCCAACGATACCGAGCATACCGGGCCGATTTCGGTGAAAGGGAAGGGGAC
>JBLIND010000199.1:0-11535 GCA_047639095.1 Candidatus Omnitrophota bacterium
TTCTTTCACGGCGATCCAGTCCTTCGGAAGGTTGAGCAGGCCCACCCCTCCGGTGATCAGGATACTGACAAAACCCAGGATCGAGAAGAAGTTGTACTTCTTCCGCGTGACAAAATCATAAATGCCATAACCCAGCGGAAAAGCCAGGGCGACGCAGAGGAGCGGGGCGTGTTCAAGATGCAGCCACTCCTTCCCCTTGGACATTAAAAGCGAGGGCAGGAGTACATTCAGCCCGATGTTCAGCCAGATGTTTTCTCGCTTGGGTGCTTCTGTGGGGATCGATTCATTCATGATGGGAGTACCGCCGGATCTGTACCTAATGTGCCGTTCAGGCTCGCCAGGTAGGAGGGAGAAGCTACAAGGGCGCGCTTTGCGTGTACGGCTTCCAAACGCTTTTGGATGGAGAGCCGATCCGCTTCACGCTCGTACTGATCCTTTGACAGGAAATCTTCCAAGTACGAAATCTGATTGTCACATTGCGCAATGACCGTTTGCTGGTGGGCGACCAGGCGTTCGTGATACCAGTCACTCTTGAGTAAGGCCTCGCGCTTAAAGCGGGCGCGAATTTCAGGGGCGTCAGCTGTTTTCCCCTCGAATTCGCCTTTGGCCATAATGTGCAACAGGGCATACAGCGGGGGACAAGCCAACTCGACCGTACCATCCTCAAAGTAACCTTCGGCCACACGCTGTTGCGTTTCGACGATGTTATTTACGCCATCCGCGAAATGAGCGAGGCTCTGAAGTTCCGGCTGAAGCATGTCTTCCTCGAACAGGGAGTCGGGGCTGCTGAAAATCCGTCCGAAGATGGTCGCGACGAATTTTCGGGTGATACGATAACCGAGACGGCTGGCCCGTATCGTTTTCCCCTCGTACTCGAAGTCCTCGACTTTCTCCAGGTGACCGTTTGCAATCATGGTGTCCGGGTCACGCTCTTCAACAAACATGCGCGACCAAATTTCTGGAATCAACAGGCTGATGTCATGATCCACGCGATACTTATGGCCGATATAACCCGCGGCGGAGCTGAACCCGTCGTGGCCGCAAACCAGATACGAAACCAGCGCGTTGTTCAAGTCAATGATGGTCGGCAGGCAGTTGAAGGGGCCCTTTGTCAAAGCGCCTTCTGATCCGGTGCCGGTCGTGCTCGGTGACTTGCCGGTCAAGCTTGCAATAAAGTCCATGAACAGCTCGGGCAGCTGCTGATAATGAATGGGGTTGTACACCGCGAGGGGGCGGATACGGGCGACCAGGTCAGCCGGGTTATTTCGTCGTCCGGTTAGTACGGAATTCACCGGGAAGTGCACCGCTTCGTCCAGGGGGATCCGCCGGTGCATACGCGCGCCCATCTCCGCAATGTACCGGCCGCGTTCGTCCATGAGATCTAAACGCGTTTGCAAGTAGCGTGGATTCTTGGTCCGCAGGCCATCTGCCATCACCCGGGGATGAGACGTCGACATGAAGAAGTCCGGATGATCTTTTGCCAGGAACTTAGTGATGATGTCCTGCATGGGAGGCGTGAATTTGTCGTATTCGATGACGTCTTCACGCATGGTCCCGGCCTTCTCGCGGGTCAGCGGTTCGTAATTGCTGAAGAAATTGCCTTTGCGGCCGAAGTCGGCTTCAGCCGTCTTGTCATGTCCACGAATGATGGCTTCATCCGGGCGCTGGAAAAGTCGGTATTCGCAGTTTGCGGTAAACTTGAAGGAATGCTCCGACAGCGCATGGTGTAGATTTTTCAACTGATTCCCAGGTACCACCACGGAAGCCGTAATATCGTCTTCCATCTGGATCTTCTGCGCCGCCCAGAAATCTTTTCGCAGGCTGTAGGTGCGCCAGGCGCCCTGTTCCGTGAATCCCACGCGCAAGTACATGGTGGCAAGTTTCTGATTGCGATACTTCAACTCGAACGCGGGTTCTCCGTTTACCACATCAACCGAAAAGCGTTTCTGCCAGTCTTCCGCCTCCCAGTTGTCTTTCCAGAAACGTTTGATGAGCAGGACGAGGTCACGGATATTTCGCGGAATCGAGTCCAGCCATTCATTGTACGCATCGGTAAAATCCGGGTTTGGGCTCAAAAGAACAACCACGGAGCCCAGCGAACGATCTTTGCTCAACAGGGGACGACTCGCTTGGCTTGGGTCCGTTCGATTCGTGTAACGATCGCTGTAATCGCGATCGAGAATTTGTTTCACCAGCTCAAAATCCTGCTCGAAATGGTGCGTAATAATGGGGCCGGTGATCATCGCGTCGGTGATCGGTTTGCTGATTTCGGATTTGCCGCCACCCGACACCGTGCAGGGTTTGTGGCAGAAGGTACCTTCCGCGGTGGTTCCCATGATGCGCCAGCGAAGCCCATCCATCGGCTTGATCATTTCCAGCTTGTAGCCCGAAGGCATAATGTAGGTAATTTCGGGCAGCAGTTTGAGCTGTTGCTTACCTTCTTTATTTTCCCAGCTTATTTTCTGGTCGCGCAGGTTTACATACACATTTTCCGGAATGAAGTAGATGTTGTCGTAGGTCTTGTCTACGGCGTACCCCTCCGGTCGGGCATCCATGTGCGAGACATAACGAGTCAGCATGCCCGCATAGGTGTGGTCGACCTCGTTGTGATAGTCGCTGAGGTGAAAATCTTCGCCCAAGTCGAAACGTGGAAAGGTGAGAGCGCCACCGGCATGCTCTTCTTCCACCTGGCCGTAAAGATTCGCCGCGTAGCTGATCTGCGTCTTTACCTCTTTTTTGCAGTAGCCGAAATAGTTGTCCGAAATCAGGGTGACCATGACCCCGCGATGATTCCGGCAGGTCGCTTTAAAAGGCTGGCCGTTATTATACAGATCGTCTTCGGTCTCCCAGCACATGCCGTCTTTCTTCTGGCGATTTGTCGCTTCGCTGATGTGTGGCAGGCCCAGTTCTTTTTTCGTGCACTGCTTGAGATGGAGGGCGAGGATGACACATCCTGTATGGCCCGACCAATGTTCCGTATCCAGCCGCGCATCGTTCTCCGGAAGAAAGGGATCTCCGGCGTTCCCGAAAATCGTTTCGACAAAGTCCAGGTTGGCAACGAGGTTGCCGGGCGCAAAAAAGCGGGTCTCCAGGCTCTTGTGCGGCGTAATACCCGGCACTTCAGGGCAGACCGTGGGGCGAAGCAGCAGCGAAACAAACGTTTCGGCCTTCTCCTCCTGGCTCGCCGTGAAAGGCAGGGCCAGGATTTCTCTCGGCGGTTCAAACGCCCTGCGAAGCATGCGCGCGAAGGTGATTTTGGGAATCCCCACTTTGTCTGCAGGAACGGCGAAGCCCCCCTCGCAGATGTGGAAAACGCCCTTGGTCGTGCGGCGATCGTTGATCGGATTGTGACAGACACCCTGCTGCACGCGGTAAGACTCGAGAATCTCGGACTTGAACGTGTCTTTGTCCGGGGGCAGTGAATAGAGCCGGGCCAGGCCATGGCGTTCAATATTCAGGGTCTCCGCCGGGAGCCAGGGCTTCTCCGGGGCCTCGTTGACCTCTGCCAGGTACTGGTTGAGAAAGTCGTTGATGTAGTTGTCTGCCGGGCAGAGATAATCGGTCAGTAGTCGGTTCTTCTCCATGAAATGGGTGAGCAAACTTTTGCTCAGCTGAAGATGCGGATTCTGTACCGCTTTACTGAAGGTCGGTAGACCATTGGCTGCTAGCTTGAGGTTTGCGTATTCGAGCAAGGCTTCATAATCGGGGGTTCCCTGCTCATAGGTGAGGCCGAATCCGAGGGTTTCTTCGCGACTGCGTGGCATAGGTATTCTTTTGATTTGAGGGTTGTTTGTTCTATGAGGAATCGGGTGATCGAGCTGCCGATGGTTCTCCTCGGATCAGCCGCTCGTCAACCGGGCCCCAATTATTTTTTCTTTGGTTGGAAAAAGTGTGGGCTGTGTCCGTGGTAGGCTTCCGCCGCTTCCATGACCGTCTCCGATAAGGTCGGGTGGGGGTGGATGGTCAGCGCCAAGTCTTCGACGTTGGCCCCCATCTCGATGGCGAGGGTACCTTCGGCGATCAATTCACCTGCACCTGGTCCGCAGATGCCGACGCCGAGAATCTGCTCGGTCTCCGGGTGCACAATCAGCTTGGTCAGGCCATCGCTCCGGCCGATGGACGTTGCGCGCCCTGAAGCGGCCCACGGAAACTTACTCACCTTGACCGCGATGCCTTTTTCTTTGGCTTCGAGCTCGGTCAGTCCTGCCCAGGCTACTTCGGGATCCGTGAAGACCACGGCTGGAATGGCTGCTGGATCGTAAATGGTTTTCTTCCCCGCAATCGCCTCGACGGCAATTTTGCCTTCGTACGTAGCCTTATGCGCGAGCATTGGTTCGCCAGCAATATCCCCAATGGCCCAGATGTGGGCTTCGGTGGTGCGGCGCTGGGGATCCACTTTGATGAAGCCTTTCTCATCCGTCTCAACCTTGGTCTTGTCCAGTCCGATAAGTTGGCTGTTGGGTCGACGTCCGATGGAGATGAGGACCTTGCCAAAGACCTCCGTGGTCTTCTCGCCCTTAGGGTCCTCGAAGGTGACATGGATGCCGTCGTCCTTTTCTGCTACGCCGGCCACCTTGGTGTTCAACTTGATCTCGGCAAAGTCGTGCTTCAGGCGTTTGGCCAGATGCTGAACGAGATCTTTATCACCCATGGCGAGGATGCTTGGCAGCATTTCAACCACGGTCACTTTTGATCCAAGCGCGGCATAGACCGTGCCCATTTCGAGGCCGATGTAGCCGCCACCGACGACGAGAAACTTTTCAGGAACGTCTTCCAGATCCAGCGCCGTAGTCGAATCCAGCACGTGCGGGGAGTCAATCGAAAGGCCCGGAACCTTGGTTGGATGCGATCCCGCGGCGATGATGCATTTCTCAAACGTAATGTTTTCTTTGGAGCCATCCGGTTTTACGACTTCGATGGTGTTACTGTCCACGAAGTTGCCCGTGCCTTGGATGAACTCCACCTTGCGCATGCCCGTCATCTGGCCCAGGCCGCCAGTCAGTTTTTTAATGACGCCGTTTTTGAAGTCGCGAAGCTTGGCGATGTCGATCTTGGGTTCGCCAAAATCGATACCCCAAGCCGAGGCTTCTTTCGCTTCGTGAAGCAGTTTGGCTACGTGGAGCAGGGCCTTGGACGGAATACAGCCGCGATACAGGCAGACGCCTCCAGGGTTTTCTTCCTGATCGATAATGGTGACTTTCATGCCCAGATCAGCTGCATAGAAAGCTGCCGGATATCCACCCGGTCCGCCGCCGAGTACTACAAGTTCGCGTTTTTCGCTCATGGTTTAACCTTCCAGAGAAATTAAGAGGGGTTGTTCGATCGCATCAATCACCCAGCGCAGAAAGCGAGTGCCATCCGCGCCGTCGATCAGACGGTGATCATAAGAAAGAGATAAGGGCATCATCAAGCGCGGCACAAAAGCATCGTCCTGCCAGACCGGTTGCATGGTGGCTCGCCCAACGCCAAGAATCGCGACCTCGGGGATGTTAACGATGGGGGTGAAGTGTTTCCCACCCAGTCCGCCCAGGTTGCTGATGGTGATACAGCCGCCGGAAATGTCCTTCGGGGCAATTTTCCCGCCGCGCATTTTTTCGGCCATCTGGCCAAGATCCGATGCCACTTCAATCATGTTCTTTTGATTAATGTCTCGAATCACCGGAACGACCAGCCCGTTCGGCGTGTCCACGGCACAGCCCACATGGAAGTAATCCTTGTAAACGACGGTCTCGTTTTCGACGTCGAGGCTGGCATTGAAATTCGGGAATACCTTCAGCGCCGATCCGAGAATCTTGATCAGCATGGCGGTAACCGTCAACTTGGTTCCTGCAGCCTCTGCCTTAGGCTGGAAGCCTTTACGCAGGGCCTCAAGATCGGTGATGTCCGCATGATCGTGTTGCGTCACATGGGGAACCGTAACCCAGGCATTGCGCATGTGTTCCACCGTCATCCGACGAATGACGTTCATGGGTTCTGTGCGAATCGCGCCGTAGGTGGCGAAGTCGGGAAGTTTCGGTAAGCTGAAGCCGAAGCCGCCTTCGCCGCCTTCGCCGCTGTCTTTGGATTCGTGCCGCTGTTTGGACCACGCTTTCACGTCGTCCAGTGAGATGCGACCTTTGGGTCCTGATCCAGCCACTGCTGCGATGTCCACGCCAATCTCACGTGCAAATTTGCGTACGCTCGGAGCGGCCGGGATGGGGGCTCCGTCGGGCCGCTTGGGGCTCGCCGCTTTGGGCGCCGGTGCCGGAGCGGATGTTTTTGCTGGAGTGGTGGCTACGCTTGCAGTTGCTGCTGCAACGGGTGCTGGTGCTGCCGTAACAGCACCCTGGCCCAATATCTTGCCAATCACATCGCCTACCACGAGCTGATCACCCGCCTTCGCCGTGATCGCGACAATCTTGCCGGACGCCGGGGAGGGGAGGTCGATGGTTGCCTTGCCGGTTTCCAGCTCGAGAATGCCCTGTTCTGCTTCGACTTCATCGCCTGCAGCCACATAGATACTCTGTACCGTTCCGCCTTCGATGCCCTCACCCAGGTGGGGGATCACGATGTCCATTTCGCTGGGTGCGCTGGCGACCGGTGCGGGCGTTTCTTCCGCCGGGGCTGCCGGTGAAGGAGCCGCAGCTGGCGCGGTCTCCGCTCGTGCTGCCGCCGGGACTTCCTTTGCGCCGTTGGCGCTTTGAATGACCATGATGACATCGCCGACCACGAGCTTGTCGCCCTCGGCCACACGGATTTCCGTTATTGTTCCCGCTTCTGAAGCAGGAACATCCACGGTTGCCTTGCCGGTTTCAAGTTCAAGCAGCGGCTGTTCCACTGCAATGGTATCACCGATGGCAACATAGATGTTCTGTACGTCGCCGCCTTCTATTCCTTCCCCTAATGAGGGGACTTTGATTTCAATAGCCATAAGAATCTCCTCGTACGGGTTAGCAATACATGGGGTTGGGTTTTTCTGGATCGATGTCCAGGTCGGTCATCGCCTGGATGAGCACCTCCCGGTCCACGCGACCCGTATTGGCCAAGCCGGTGAGGGTGGCGAAGGCGGTATAGCGCGCGTCGACTTCAAAGAAGTCGCGAAGGGCAGGTCGGCTTTCGCTGCGACCATACCCGTTCGTGCCCAGGGAGATCAGCGATCCTGGCAGCCAGCGCGAAAGCGCTTCGGGCAGGATCTTCATGTAGTCGCTGGTCGCGACAAATAAATCCGGTCCACCTTCAAACAAGGTTTCCACATAGGATTTCTTCGGGGTTTCCGCCGGGTGCATCATGTTCCAGCGCGCCGTGTCATTGCAGTCTTCCTGCAGATACTTGTAACTCGTCACCGAGTACACATCCGCGGACACGCCGTAATTTTCGGCAAGAATTTTCTGCGCTTCGAGGGCGGAGTTCAGAATCGCTCCACTGCCCAGGATGTTCGTGTGCACTTCGCCTTCCAGCGGAGAGGGGCGGAATTTGTAACAGCCTTTCAGAATGCCTTCATCGATATGATCGCCTGCGGGCTTGGGTTGCTGGATGTATTCATCATTCATCAAGGTGATGTAGTAGTACACATCTTCATTCTCGAGATACATGCGGCGGATCCCGTCCTTCAGGATGACGCCCAGCTCGAAGCCAAAGGCCGGGTCATACGCTACGCAGTTCGGTACCGAGAGCGCGATGACATGACTGTGACCATCTTCGTGTTGGAGGCCTTCGCCGTTGAGCGAAGTTCGCCCGGCCGTGCCGCCACAAACGAACCCTTTCACACGTTGGTCACCCGCGAGCCATAACTGGTCTCCGGTGCGCTGGAAGCCGAACATGGAGTAGAACACGTAGAAGGGAATCATGTTCAAGTTGTGGCTTGAATAGGCAGAACCCGCGGCAATGAATTCGGCCATCGCTCCGGCCTCGTTGATGCCTTCCTGCAGGAGTTGGCCGTCTTTGGCTTCCTTGTAGTACATCAGGTTCTTCTCGCCATTGGCGGTAATCGCATCCACCGGAGTGTAGAGCTGACCGCTGCTGGAATAGATGCCGCATTGTGCGAACAGGCTTTCCATGCCGAAGGTCCGGGCTTCATCCGGGATAATCGGGACGACGAGCTTGCCGATATTCTTGTCCTTCAGCAGTCGACTCAACATCTGTCCAAGGACAAAGGTGGTTGAAACCTCTTTGTCGCCCGTACCGTCATCGACGATGTGAAAGGTCTTCTCATCGGGCATCACAAAGTCGGGTCCTTTGGTCCGACGCATCGGGACGAAGCCGCCCAGCGCTTTCCGGCGCTCGTGGAGGTACTTCATCTCCACGCTGTCTTCGGCCGGGCGGTAAAAGGGCGCGTCGTGATCGATATCGTCGTCGGAAATGGGAATGCCGAAGCGTGTGCGAAATTCCTTAAGCTCAGACTCGTTCATCACCTTATGGTTGTGGGCAATGTTTTTGCCTTCCCCCACTTCACCCAGGCCGTACCCCTTGATGGTCTGGGCGAGAATCACCGTAGGCTTCCCATTGGCCTGCGTCGTGGCCTTCAGGTAAGCGTTGTATACCTTCTCAGGATCATGACCGCCGCGCCGCAGCTTCACGATCTCTTCGTCGGACATGTTCTCAACCAGCTTGAGCAGGTCGGGGTCGCGGCCGAAGAAATGTTCGCGGATGTAGGCACCATTCGACACCGAATACTTCTGGAACTCGCCGTCGACCGTTTCGTTCAGGGCTTTAACCAGCTTGCCGGTTGTGTCGCGGGCGAAAAGTTCGTCCCAGTCGGTACCCCACATCACCTTGATGACATTCCAGTTGTTGGCCCGGAACCGCGCTTCGAGTTCCTGGACAATTTTTCCGTTGCCCCGCACCGGTCCGTCCAGGCGCTGGAGGTTGCAATTCACCACAAAGATGAGGTTGTCCAGCTTCTCGCGACCGGGGAGATTGATGGGCGCGAGGGATTCAGGCTCATCACATTCACCGTCACCCAGAAAGGCCCAGATCTTCTGATCCGAGGGTTCTTTCAGCCCGCGGTTTTCGAGGTAGCGGGTAAATCGTGCCTGGTAGATCGCGCCGATCGGACCTAGCCCCATCGAAACCGTGGGGAACTGCCAGAAATCGGGCATCAACCAGGGGTGGGGGTAGGAGCTCAAGCCTCCACCCGGGGCCAGCTCACGGCGAAAGTTATGCAACTTCTCGACCGGTATGCGCCCTTCGAGATAGGCCCGCGAATAGGGCCCGGGCGAAGCATGCCCCTGGAAATAAATCAAATCGCCCGGATGGGCATCGGTGGCGCCTCGCCAGAAATGATTCTGGCCGATTTCATAGAGCGTTGCTGCCGATGCAAAGGTGGAAATATGACCACCAATGCCTTTGGGTGAACCGGGATTGTTGGCATTTACCACCATCGCCATCGCGTTCCAGCGGATGATGCTTTTGATGCGTCGTTCGACTTCACGACTGCCGGGGAAGGGGTGCTGCTCTTCGGGGGGGATGGTGTTGATGTAGGAGGTGTTCAGCGGAAAATACTTTTCCACGCCGAGCTGCAGGGCGACCGTGTCGACTTCTTCGATGATTTTTCGCGCCTGGTCTTCACCCGAGATCTTGATCACATCCCGGATGGAATCGCGCCATTCCTGGAGTTCTATTGATTCAAATCCGTTGTTTTCGGTACTCATAAGCCTGCTTCCGTCATGATGTGATAAAAATGCTGATTTTTATGAAATTTGGCATGCAGCTTAGCTTACGGTTTCGAAAATTAGGAATAAAAATCGGAAAAAAGTTATGGCATAAATTGCGGAAAATGCCCGATTTACGCAAAACGGTGGCCCTTGTGCCGTGCGCGGAGGGCGGACGCTCGTTCCTATGATCGGAAGCTCGCGGGAAAACCGTTCCTATGATCAGAACGATGAAGGGTTTTGGGCCGTTTATTTCCCTGTGATAGGAGCGGAATTAGCGACCCGTTCCGATCATAGGGAAATCAACTGCCCCGTGTTTCCAGCTCAATCGCCGCCTGGAGTTCGGTCATCAGTCGTTCGAGATCGGCATCTGCGATGGTGAGCGGAGGGGTGATATACACGACGCTCCCAAGCGGGCGGATGAGGATGCCCCGGTCGAGCATTCGTTGCCGAATGGCCGGCATCGCGTGGTCATTTTCCAGCTCCACGGCTCCGATCATACCCAGGCACCGGACCTCTTTTACGGCGGCGAGGCGGAGGAGCTGCTCGAAGCCCGCTGCGATGCGAGCCGCTTTGGGCTGAAGGTTCTCGAGCACGGGTTCGTTGGCAAAAATATTGAGGGTGGCCAGGGCCGCGGCGCAGGCAATGGGATTCCCGGCAAAGGTGTGGCCATGATAGAAGGTATGATCTGCGTCTCCGCAATCTGTGAAGGTCTCGTAAATGTGATCCCTGGTCACGCAGGCGCTGATGGGGAGGCTGCCATTTGTCAGGGCTTTTCCGAGGGTTACGATGTCGGGATCGATGCCCGCCTGCTCAAAGGCAAACATACTGCCGGTCCGTCCGAAGCCCATGGCGATTTCGTCGATGATCAGGAGGACGTCGTGCTCTTTGCAAAGGGTGTCTGCAGCTTGCAGGACCTCCGGAGGGTAGATTTTCATGCCCGCGGCGCCCTGGCAGAGCGGTTCAAGGATCACGCCGGCGAGGACATCGGCGTTTTCGGAGATGACCTGGCTGAGCGCTTCGACCGTGGGTTCCGCGAAAAAGGTATCGAACAGGAGGGAGCGGATCGGCTGGTGAAAGGTGGGCTGGTATCCCACGCTGACCGCGCCCAGCGTGTCGCCATGATAGGGGTCGGTGAGTGCAACGAACCGGTTCTTTTCCGGACGTCCCTGATTGTAAAAATACTGGACGGCAATCCGGAGGGCGGCCTCGTTCGCACTGGCACCATCTGAGGCGAATGACACATGACGCTGGGGTGAGGGCATGAGGTCCACGATGCGGCGAGCGAGTGCAATGGCTCCGGGATGGGCGAGATTGCCGAGAATACTGTGTTGAAGCTTTGCTGCTTGCTGTTGAATGGCTTGGATGATTTCCGGCCGACCATGGCCGAGATTTACACACCACCAACTGGATACGGCGTCGAGATAGGCCCGCCCTTCAACATCATAGAGATAGCTGCCATCCGCCCGCTCGATGACGATGGGATCGGCTGCTGACAGTGCGGAGAAGCGGGTATAGGGGTGCCAGATGTGCGAGGGGTCGGACATTAAAGTCGCGCGATGCGTTTGAGTATTTTCTGGCCGCGTTCGGCGAGGTAGAGACGCGCAAAGGTCGGTTCATTCATTCGGTTGAAGAAAGGGATATAACCGAGGATGGGCACATCGCCGAAGGTGTTAATCGTGATGAGATTGTCTTGTTCGATAAATCCCCACTGGGTGTCCATCGTGTCGACCAGGACGACACCGGCCACCGTGAGTCCTGCATTCCGAAGGCAGGCGAGTGAAAGCAGGGTGTGGTTGATCGTGCCAAGGCCCGCACGAGTGGTCAGGATGATCGGCAGGTCCATCGCTTTCATCAAGTCGAGCATAGTGTCGTTTTCATTGTAGGGAACCATGACGCCTCCAGC
>JBLIND010000200.1:0-11534 GCA_047639095.1 Candidatus Omnitrophota bacterium
ACCTGCCCCTGTACCAAGAGCTCTACGGTCTCCCCGAGTTTCAGGACCTGGCGGACGGATTCACCGACATCCCCTTCCAGCCCGAGGGCCTCGATCGCGAGTTCCTCTCCAAGATCGATCGCGCAGGTATGGAGTACTATCGAGCTAAGTTTAATGTGCCGGAAAGCCTGCGGGTGAATCTCCGTTTGCGCATCTTCCCGGAAGAGACCAAGTACCGCACCCTGGATTTCAAGAGCCGCAAACCCCAGGCGCAGCAGATTCTCAAAGCCGAGCAGGAAGACAAGAAAGACGCCGGCACGGGCAAATCCCCCGACACCAAGTAGCACGCACCCGAGGTATCATGGACCACCGGTCCATCTGTAACCGTACCATGGACCACCGGTCCATCTGTAACCGTACCATGGACCACCGGTCCATCTGTAACCGTACCATGGACCACCGGTCCGTCTCCGTATTCGCAACGCCCAATCCAGCCTCCGCGAAGCGCCTCAGGCATCGCCGGAAAAGATGCGCGGTTTCGCGCAGCGATGTCCTCGCCGAGCACGCCGATGCCGACCCCTTCCCACCCCCCGTCGTCGTTGACTTATTCGGCCTAACCTGTTAATAAATCGCCTGTTGGATTGTGTCCAATTGGAGCTAAAAATGAAAAACATGTACAAAAAACTTTGCGTTGCGCTTGTGACGACCGTGATTGCGGTCTTCGCCCAGAGCCAGCCCCCCTTAATCAACTGCCAGGGCCGTCTGTTTGACGGTGAAAAAGCCCTCGAGGGGAACGTCAAAATGATCATGCGGATCTTCGATCAGCCGACCGGTGGACGCCAGTTGTACGAGGATACGAGCACGGTCAGCGTCGTGGACGGGCTCTATTCGACGTTTCTCGGCGACAACACGACCTCAGGTTCGCTTCGCGAAGCATTGGCCGCCCCCTCCAGCTGGCTCGAAGTCACCGCGAACGGCATCACCTTTACCCCGCGTGAGCGCCTCTCCTCCGTCCCCTATGCGACCATGGCCGAAGGCATTCGCCCGGGCGGCATTACGGCTGAGATGATTGGCCCCCAGACGGTTGCGGATAGCCACATCAAGGACGGCAGCATCTCCGGAACGAAGCTCGCGCCAAAGTCCGTTACCTCCATCCACCTCGCCCAGAACGCCGTGGGCACCGATCACCTGGCCGACGGCGCGGTCACCCCTCCCAAACTCAGCCAGTCCTACTGGAGCACCAGCGGCAACGTCACCCAGGGCGGCACAATCACCTTCATCGGCACCCTCGACGGGCGTCCCCTCGATTTCCGCGTAAGCAACAAGCGGGCACTTCGCCTGGAGCCGACCAAGACCAGCCCCAACATCGTCGGCGGCCATGAGGTCAACAGCACCGGTACCGGTGTCGTAGGCGCCACCATCTCAGGCGGCGGTGCACCGGGCAGTCCCAATCAGGTCAAAGGAGACTTTGCCTCAGTCAACGGCGGAGCCGGCAACCTCGCGGCAGCCGACCGCTCCGTAGTGGGCGGTGGCCGGGAAAATATTGCTGGCGGGGTCGCCTCGGTGGTGAATGGTGGATTTTCCAACCTCGTGGCCCAGAGCTACGGAGTCGTAGGCGGCGGCTACGGGAACCGGAATGAAGGTTACGTTGCCACGATCGGCGGCGGATGGAACAACATCGCGACGGGCAAGGTCGCCACGGTAAGCGGTGGCCAGGGCAACCACGCGGAAGGCAACGCGTCCACCGTAGGCGGCGGCTGGAAAAACACGGCGGCTGGCGATGCGGCCACCGTGAGCGGCGGACACTCCAATCGAGCGGAAGGCAACTACGCCTCCATCGGTGGCGGTACCAACAACTTCGTTACCGGCGACTTCGCCGTGGTGCCCGGAGGCAGCGATAACGTGGCATCGGGCGATTACAGCTTTGCTGCCGGACGGGGCGCCAAGGCGTCGCATCCCGGCACGGTTATTTTTGGCGGCAGCCAGGCAGCAGACATCGTCTCAACCGCACCGGATCAGTTTCTGATTCGCGCCAAAGGCAACGTTGGCATCGACACCACCTCGCCCAAGGAAAAACTCAGCGTGGCTGGCAACGTGCAGGCCGACGCCTTCATCGGCGACGGATCACGCCTATCCGGCATCGCCACCACCCCCAAGCCGGGCAGCTTGACCGATGCCCAGATTGCCGCCCAGGCCAACATCGCTCCCGGCAAAATTGCCGGCACGGCGCTGACGGAAAAAACCAACTTCCAAGGTGATGTCGCGGGCCTATCCAACAACCTGCGCCTGAAGCCCGGCGCGATTATGGAAGACCACCTGCGCCCGGGCATGATCGATGAAGCCCTTCAGCAGAGCCCGCTTACCACCCAGGTGACCCAGCTCATGCGCGACGCGGTTCGGCGCGACATCGTCGTCGGTGGAGACGTCGTAGGCACCCTGGACAACCTTCAGCTTGCAAAAGGCTCCGTCGGTTCGGACCAACTCGATCCCGCGATCGCAGGGGTGATCAAGAGTGCCGCCCAGGTGCCGGGGCTGGTGGAGCAGATGGGCACGATGCGCGAGATGGCGGATCCGTCAAAACTTTCGTTCAAAGGTGATGTAGTCGGTGACATCAACAACTTGACGATTCGTCCGGGCAGCATCGACGCGGGCAAACTGTCCAAAGACCTCAACGATGAAATGATGGCCCTGCGCGAGATCGCCAACCCGGCCAACATCATGCTCAAAGGGGACATCACCGGATCGCTGGCCGACACGCAGATCGCGCCCGGGTCCGTCGATGCAAAAAAACTCGATCCGGCGATCACGGAAGAATTGGCCGCCATTCGCCAGATCGCGGATCCCAAGCGACTCGGATTCAACGGCGAAGTGGCCGGCCTCTACAACGACCTCCGGATCAAGCCCGGCGCGATCAAGATGGACAAGCTGTCTCCTGAGATTCTCGAAGAGCTGGCAACCCTGCGCCAGATGAGTGAGCCCAACGCCCTGCACTACAACGGCGATGTGGCCGGCGCCTATTCCAACCTCCAGATTCGGGCGGGCGCGATTACCGACGACAAACTGGCTCCCGGCCTGATCGAGCGTCGGATGAACCAGGCCTTGAAAACCTCAGACCTCGCAACCCGTATGAACAAAATCGAAGGCAGCACGATGACCGCCGGCACGATGTTCAAGGGCGACATCATCGGCTCTGCCAACGACCTGCAGATCAAGCCCGGATCGGTCACAGCCGACAAACTGGCGGCCGGCATTCTGGCCCCCTTCGCCACATCCATTGCGCAGATCGGCGAATCAACGCTCAAAAAGAATACCGTCTATGGTGGCGACCTCATCGGCACCGCGGACAAACTCCAGATCAAGCCCGGCTCCATCACTGCAGACAAGCTGGCTCCCGGCCTGTTTGAAACCTATCTGAAGAGTTCAGATGTCGCTTCGTCCATGTCCAAGCTGGCCGGCCAGTCGATCACCAAAAACACGGTGTTCCACGGCGACGTTGTCGGCACCGTGGACGGCCTGAAGATCAACCCCGAGATCATCGAAAATGCCGTCAACAGCAGCCAGATCACGAAGCAGCTGGCACGGGACATCGCCGAGATCAAGAATACCGGAATTGATGCGATGAAAATCACGCAGATGATCGAAGGCTTGCAGGCCAACACGCTACAATCGGATGTGATCTTCAAAGGGGACGTTGAAGGTCCGGCCGATGCGCTTCGTTTGAAGGATGGATCCATTACGGCCCGCCACCTGGCCCCCGGTGCGGTGAAACTCGAGCAGCTGGTGATCGCCGGCGAGTTCAGCCCCAGCCAGAACGCCTCGGCGGAACTGGGCAGCGGAAAACGTCGCTGGAAGGGCCTGTTTCTGGAGGAACGCATCGACTACGGAAACCGCCTGGCCCTGACCAGCGGCGGCGTGGTCCGCATGACGGTGGATGGTGAAGGCAATCTGTCCGTGTCCGGTCTGCGCATCAACGGCACACCGGAGAGCCCGAATATCATCGGCGGTCATTCGTCGAACAAGGCGGATGGTGCGGTAGGTGCGGTTATCGGCGGCGGTGGCAACAACAAGCAACCCAACCTGGTGACGAGCCAGTACGGCACCATTGGCGGTGGTTTTGGCAACCGGGTCCTCGGCTTCGACTCGACGATCAGTGGCGGCCAGGACAACCTCGGACGCGGCACGGCCGGTGCGATCGGCGGAGGCTTTATGAATATCACCGATGGCCTGTTCGCCAGTGTGGGCGGCGGAGCCGCAAACGAAGCCACGGCCAATCTGGCCGCCATCGCAGGCGGATTCAGCAACAAAGTGACCGGCGCCTATGCCACCATCCCGGGTGGGTATCAGAACGAAGCCGTTGGCGACTTCAGCCTCGCGGCCGGTCGTCGCGCGGCCGCCAATCACGCTGGGTCCTTTGTCTGGGCTGATGCCACCGCCAGCACCTTCGGCTCAACCGGGATCAATCAGTTCGCCGTACGCGCGTCCGGTGGTACCCATATCTATTCCAATAGCCGTCTGAGCTCGGGGGTGAAGCTGAATTCCGGTTCGGGATCCTGGTCGATGCTCTCCGACAAGAACCACAAGGACAACCTCATTGAGATCGACCCCACGGCAGTGCTTGAACAACTGGAACGCCTTCCCGTCTACAGCTGGAATTACAAATCGCAGTCCGATGAGATTCGTCACGTCGGCCCGACCTCGCAGGACTTCAAGCAGGCCTTTGGTATTGGCGAAGAAGACACCCATATCAGCTCGATCGATGCCGACGGGGTTGCGCTTTCGGCGATCAAGGGCCTGATCCTTCAGCTTCGGGAGAAGGAAGGCCAGATCGAAAAACTGAACGAAGAAAATTCCGCGCTCCGCCGTCGTTTCGACGTGGTGGAAGAGCGGGTCAACACCTTTTTCGAAATCCTTGAACAACTCCCCGCAGAATAAACCGGGTTGTCCGCTCTTTTCTTCACTCTAACTCAGGCCCCCCATGTCAGGCAGTAGTTTCGGCACATTGTATCGCATATCCACGTTTGGTGAATCCCACTGCAAAGCCGTCGGCGCCATCGTGGATGGATGCCCGGCAGGGATTGAGCTCACCGAATCCGATATCCAGACCCAGCTGAGTCGGCGTCGACCCGGGCAGAGTGACGTGAGCACGCCCCGGGATGAAGCGGATCAGGTCACGATCCTCAGCGGCACCGAATTTGGCAAAACCCTGGGCACGCCGATTGGCTTGATGGTGAACAACAAGGATCAGCGTCCGGGGGACTACACCGAGATGGACCAAGTCCCCCGCCCTTCTCATGCGGACTATACCTACCAGATGAAATACGGGATTCGCGCCTCGAGCGGTGGCGGGCGATCCAGCGCACGCGAGACCATCGGCCGCGTCGCTGCCGGGGCCATCGCCGAGAAGATATTGAAGGAATGGTACGGCACGGAAATCGTCGCGTGGGTCAGTGCGGCAGGCGAGCACGACGCGCCGGATCTGCAAAACACCGGCCTCACCCGTGAGCAAGTTGACGGCAACATCATGCGCTGTCCGGACGCGGCGAGCGCGGCGGCGATGATCACATCGGTGAAGGCCTGTCGTGACGCCGGCGATTCCATGGGCGGTATCGTCACCTGCGAGTGTCGCAATATCCCCGTCGGCCTCGGCGAACCGGTCTTCGAAAAGCTGGAGGCCTCCCTCGCCCAGGCGATGATGTCCATTCCCGCAACCAAGGGCTTTGAAATCGGCTCCGGTTTTGCGGGTGTGCGCATGCGCGGCTCGGAACACAACGACCCCTTCGTGCAGAAGGGCGACCACCTGGGCACCGTGACCAACCACAGCGGGGGCATCCAGGGCGGGATCAGCAACGGAGAATCCATTGCCTTTCGGATCGCCTTTAAACCGCCGGCCACGATCAGCCGGGCACAACCCACCGCCACCTTCGAAGGCGATCCGGCGGTGCTTGAAGCCAAGGGCCGACATGATCCCTGCGTCGTGAACCGTGCGGTACCCATCGTGGAAACCATGGCGGCGCTGGTGTTGATGGACATGGCCCTGCGCCAGAAGGTACGCCAGAAGTAGGTTGGGTATCTGACCCGACACCTAACCGGGGCGGTTGTCGGGACGGAGTCCCAATCTACGACAGCGGCAGATCAGTCGACGAAGCGGTACTTCAGAATACAGACGATGGCCCGGACACCATCTTTCCAGGTGATCTTTTTGCCGTCCTCGTAGGAACGCCCGTAATAGGCGATGGGCACCTCGTAAATCACGCAGCCCTTTTTCTTCGCGACCTTGGCCGTGATCTCCGGCTCGAAACCAAATCGGTTTTCCTTGATGTCAATATCCGCAAGCACCTCCTTCTTGAAGACCTTATAGCAGACCTCCATGTCGGTGAGGTTGAGATTGGTCATCATATTGGAAAGGGTCGTCAAAAACCGATTGCCCAGGTAGTGCCAGTAATAGACGACGCGGTGGGGGCCGCCCCCGATAAAGCGCGACCCGAAGACCACATCGGCATGCCCGGATAAGATCGGAGCGATGAGATTCGGATATTCTTTCGGGTCGTATTCGAGGTCCGCATCCTGGACCAGAATGATGTCGCCGGTGGCTTTCTCAAACCCGGTGCGTAATGCCGCGCCCTTGCCCATGTTCTGCTGGTGCAGCACGATGCTGACATCCTCATGCTTCGCTTCCAGCACCGGGAGCAAATCGCGCGTGCCGTCGGTGCTGCCATCGTCGATCATGATGATTTCACGATCGAGGCCGGTGTCGATCGCACGCACGGCATTGAGCAGCTGTTCGAGGGTGGCGACTTCGTTGTAGACAGGTATGACGATTGAGAGTTTCATCGAGAAGAATAATTTAGAACGTCAAAAGGGGTTATACAAGAGTGATAAAGAGGAAATGATCGGTCGGGCGATGCCCCCGCCTATTCGAGATACCGTTTCGGCAGGAAGCGCTCGATTGGATTGGCGTAGCCGAGGGTCCAGCCGAGGAGCGCGGTGCGATCCATCGTAACCGGCATGGGAACCCGATGCAAATGGCTGAGCTGCTTGCCGTCCCGCTCATACACATCGTCACTCACGGCGCGGTTTTTGCCGCCGAAATTACTCGCGACACTGCGATACCCGGTCTCGATCAGGTAGCGGCGTGCGGAGTGCCAGACCAGATCCTCCGGTCCGCCATAGGGATAGGCAAAGTCCATCACCTCTTCGCCGATGGTGTCTTCGAGCCACTGGTCGGACGCCACCAACTCTTCATTCCAGACCTTGCGCCAGAAATCATTGAGGCGCTTATGGGTGGCGGAGTGGCACCCGATGGTCGCCAGCTTATGGCGGGCGAGTTTTTTCAACTGATCGGGCGTGAGCGCCTTCGCGGTGAAGCCCGCCTGTTGATCATGCGGAAGGTGCTGCATGTTTCCGCGAACAAAATCCGTGGTGATATAAAAACAGGCCGGAATCTCCAGGTCTTCCAGAATGGGCAGCGCGACGGTATAGTTGTCGGCATACCCATCGTCGAAGCTGAGCATGAATCGAATGCCGTCGCCTTGAGGCTGGAGCGCTTCGCCAATGGAAACGAAGCGGCCGAGCTCCTTCAGGGTCTCCAGCTGCCAGCGAAACATTTCGGCGGGATGGGCCATACCGGGAATCGGATCCTGCCCGAGGGCTTCCTCAAAGCGGTGGTAACACAATCCAAACGTGATGTGTTTTTTCCGCGCCGACCGGATCAGGCCTCCGAGGGTGGATTTGTAGATCTGCTGTTTAATCGCCTGCTTCATCGCTGTACGTATTTTATGTATCCATACGGGAAGGTGGCAAGTCGATTAAAAACTGAATGGACGACCAGCCACATCATGCGAAGCCACCATCTCGCGCAACTAACAGGGCGAGCATCTTCATCCGATGGAGAAAATTTTCATGATGAAAATGGGTCCGCGTGCGATCGCGACCCTGCCGCCCCATCGCCTCGGCCTTTTCAGGGTGATTCCAGAGATCGACGATATGCGCCCGAAGTGCGGCGGCATCCCCGGGGCGGGTGACGTAGCCATCTTTGCCCTCGGTGACATAATCCGAAGCCGATACATCATCCGCAACCACCACGGCCCGACCGTGCCACCAGCTATTGAGAATGGTTTGCTCACCATAGCCGCGATCACGTCCCGCGGTGAGCGTCATCACGACGAAACGACTGCCGGCCATCAACTGGGTAAACGCGGGCTCGACTACGGGCGTGATGTCGATTTCATCGGGAAGCTCAACTCCGGCGAAGAGGTCCATATTCGTGGTTGTCACCTTGACCCTCACCCCCGTCCCGCGCACCGCTTCACACAGGGTTCGATAATCGCGCGCGCTGTTTCCCCCGGCGAAAATATAATCACCGTATGGCTCATCGAGGAAGGGCCGCTTGGAGTGACTGGCCTGGTAGGGCACGTAGGCGAAGCGCGGGTATGGCAAATTAAAGCGTTTCATGTAGGCGCCGACCTGGTACCGGGAGAAGAGGACATTACACGCGGCCCCTTCAACCTGCCACTTTACGGCCAGGGACCGCATGCGGGAAGGCGTATCGATAAACACATCGTACAACACGACCTTCCGTTTCCGCATCATGAGCAGGCGATTGATGATCGCGGCAAACTGCGGGGCGCGATCCACCTGGTTCAGCAGCAGCGAGGCGTTCTTCCCGGTTGCAAACAAGAGACGCAGCGCGAGCAGCACATCGCCGACGAGCGGCACGTAAAGAAGAAAGGAAAAGCACCCCAGGTCCTTGATCACCCGCATCTGCCCCGGCGCAAACCAGTCCTCGTGAGTCACGACCTCGACGTCCGGAAGATCGGCATCCGTCAAGGTGTCGAGCCTTCGGTAATCTTCGAGCACATCCTGCAGGACCAGACTCACAACAGCTCCCCATACAGTTCGAGATGGGAAGCGACGGCGTGCTCGGGCGAAAACTCCTGCTCGAGCTTTTCCCGTCCCGCCTGGCCGTAGGTACGTCGGGTCGTGCGATCTTCCAGCAGCTGGATCAAGGCCTCTGCCAATGCTTCGGGTTGCCTCGGCTCGACCAACAGACCGGTTTTCTCGTGCTCAACCAGATCCGGCATTCCCCCCACCCGCGTAACAACCACCGGAAGGCTGGCTTCCATGGCTTCGAGCACGGTGTAAGGCAGGTTCTCGATGGTCGAGCAATTCACATACACCTGCACCTGCTGAAAAAACGTATCGCGGTCGACAAAGCCGGGCATCTCCACCACCTGATCCAGCGAACAGCCGCGGCGAAAGCGTTCCAGGTTATTCTTTTGAGGTCCCTCACCCGCGAGGAGGAAGCGATCCTGCGGACGCGCAGCGTGCACGATCTTTAAGGCATCCAGAAACAGGGAGAGATTTTTTTCGCCCGTGAACCGGCTGAGTACGCCGGCCTGATATTGGATCGATGGGGGTGCCAGCGGCCCCTTCTCCCGGGTACGAAAACCCGAGGGGATCCGTCGGAGGCTGCCCGCGGAAAAGCCATGGTCCACGAGGTGCTGCTCGTAGTAGCGGGAAAGCACAATCACCCGCTGGAAGCGTTTGAGCGTCCACAGATTGATGCGATAGTACAAGCGCTCCTTAAAATCGGGCAGGAAAAACCAGCCATGCACGGTGCTGACCAGGGGCCATCGCTTGCCGAAATCGGCGGCTTTACCGGCGTGAAGATCGGCTTTATACCCAACGGAATGCAGCACATCCGCCTGTAGCCGCTCCATCGCAGCGCGAATGGCGGCGATCAAGGTCCGCGAATACGCCTGGTCAACGAGAACCCGAGTCAGGCTCGCCGCCGTGTCCGCCAGAGCCGATTGATACTGTTCGGCAGCGCCGGCCGCCCGGTTTTCCTGAAACAGGAGTACATGGGCCTCACAGGCGCCGCTCAGCTGCAACCCTTCGATCAAATCGAGGGTCGCGCGCTGGGCACCATAGATGCGACCGGTATCTTGCAAGACGAAACAAATTTTCATAGGGTCCACGCTGACCCGGGTATAAACCTCAGGCTTCAACTATGCGCATACTATCTATCATCGTGGTGGCTTTCAATGAGAGAACGCACATCGGCCGCTTGAAAGCATCGTTTGATGCACTGACGCTGGATGGGGACGTCGAGGTGGAAACCCTGCTCATCGATGGTGGAAGTACGGATGGGACGGTCGAATACGCGCACGCGTTGGGCTTTACCCGCGTGGAAGTCCTCCCCGGGGCCAACATTCCGGTGTGTCGAAATGCCGGGAATCGAGCCGCAAGTGGGGACTGGATCGCCCACGTGGATGCTGACTGCGAGCTGTCCACCGGATGGTTGCAGGCGGCCCGCCCCTTTCTCGAAGGCGAAACCCCCACGGTGATGGGCTGGCCGGTGGCACCACCGGAACCGGGCACCTGGGTGGAGCGGGCATGGCACACGCATTGGACCCACAAGAATCTGGTACTGGAGGATGAGGGGGGACGGGCGGTGGTGCGCAACGAGGCCTTCCGCCTGATCACGACGCGCAACCTGGTAATGAACCGTGCCATCGTGGATGCGATCGGGGGCTTTGACGAAGCGCTGCCCACCGGCGAAGACACCGATTTCGTTTTTCGTGCGTACCAGCGAGGACTGCGCGTGATGGCCGTTCCCGAGCTGCAGGTCATTCATTACGGCGAACCCAAAACGTTGCGGGAATTTTACAAGCAACAACTCTGGCACGCCAACCGCAGCAGCTACACGAAGATCATCCGCGAAAGCCGTGCGCAAACCGGCGGTAATGCACCCAAGTTTACCGTGTTATACCTGGTCACCGCTGGCCTGTTCTTCGCAAGTTGCGCCGCGACGCTGATCACGCAAAATCCCTGGTGGCTGATTGCGGCCCTGCCCTGGCCCGGCCTCATCGCACTCCCCGCGGCCATGATCAGTATGAGGGCACGCAAGCCGGGTCGCTTCGTTCAGCTGTGCATCCTGTATGCCGCCTATGGTCTGGCTCGCAGCCTGGACATGCTCGGATTTTACCGGCGCAAGCAAAGCTGGAAGTCGGTACAATAAAAAGCGACTGAACGAAAACGCTCAGCCGCTTTTAAAAACTCAGATCAATCGTTCGATCAACTGCTGAGAATGTGACCTTCCGTGACCTGGGTACAGGTCGGGGTTTCATCGCCGGTAGCCGGCAAGTTGTACGTACCCCCAGCCGGGCCGTTGGTCGGAGCCTGGTTCTGGAAGTAGGCGTTCAGGAAGGGTTGGATCGTCGGGGGCATGTTGGTCGTCGTCTGCTGCATCAGGTACTGCTGAACCGCACCATTGAGCTGACGAAGATTTTCAATACACGCATTCTTCTGAGCGGTGCGCCGGGCATTCGCGAATCCCGGAATCGCAATGGCCGCCAACAAACCGATAATCATCACCACGATCATAATCTCCACCAAGGTGAAGCCTTTAGTTTTTTTCGTTTTCACTGTTGCTCTCTCCTTCGAGGACGAGGTCCTCCAACTTTCTTATTCACACACATCCACTCCAACCAAGGGTGGCCTTGCCAGCATCATACCAGAATTCTCCCGAACGTGACCAAATATCCATCCTGAAT
>JBLIND010000201.1:0-11418 GCA_047639095.1 Candidatus Omnitrophota bacterium
GGTTCGTGCGCTTATCGATCACGGCCCATTTTTTACCATCGTTGGAACCGTAGAGCTGCCAGTCGCGGGGATCGCGGGAGGACGAGTCATTGGCGGAGGTGATCGCGTAGGCGGATACCCGGCGCGCGGCACCGTCGGCATAGGTGTAGCTCACCCAGATGCGGGGCGAATCGCCAACGTACCATTTGCTCGCGGTATTTTTATCAAAAGCCTTGTCGAATTCTTCACGGGACGTGCCCACATGGCTGGCCATCAAGCTGGCGCCGTCCGGGCTTTTGCCGGCAACGGGCTTGGTGGGGGCCCCCACGGCCGGTTCAAAGGTCCAGTATTGGCGTACGGTCTGGGCCGCAATGCGGGCGTTCTCCTCGGGTGAATTCAACACAGCCTCGAGGAGCTCCAGGTCCTTCACGTTGTGCTGCTGATGCAGCCAGAGGGCTTCGAGCAGATGGTGGGCATCTTCTTTCTTCGTGGCATCAAATTTTTTGACCCACTTTTTCGCCGCGGCGATGACGGCCCCCGTATCCCGTTCGCTGAGCTCGATGCGGGTGCGGTAACGCACGCCGTCAATCGGATGCTTGAGGTTCTCGAGCAGGTTTTCGATGGATTCGCCGTCGACCTTGACCGATGCCTGAAGCGGGCGCCCCTTGGCGGTCACCCGGTAGATACGCCCATGCAGGTGATCCCGACTTGGATCGCGTACGTTATGCTGCATGTGGCCGACAATGGGATTGGCCCAATCGGAAATGTAGAGGGCGCCGTCTGCGCCGACTTCAACATCCGTAGGGCGAAAATTTGGATCGCTCGATACGAGCAGGTCGTCGACTTCCGTTCCGGTGGCGAGCCCTTTTTCGTGCGCCAGAGTGTATTGCTTGAGTCCGAGAAAACCGATGGAGTTACAAATCAGGAAATTGCCCTGACTCTCGGGCGGGAACTGGGCGCTGGAAAGAATTCCATTCGCGGGCACGGGACGCACCTTCTTGTTCAGCAGCTTGCGCATGGTGAACCCTCCCCCGCCGTTCGGCACCACCTGGAAGGCGTTACCGCCGGTGCCATCGGTGGCGTAGTGATAGCCCCAATAGTCGAAGCTGACCCCGTGCGGGTTGGGGCTGTTATTCGCGTGAAAGCCGAATTCGTGCGTGCGCGGATTAAACCGGTACATGCCCGAGCGCGTGGAGTGGGAAGGCGGCCCCCAGGGCGTTTCCACATTGCTCACGTGGAAGACACCCCGCTGATAAAACAATCCGCCATCCGGTCCGTAGACAAATCCGTTGGCCGTGTGGTGCGTGTCGGCAGAGTCGATGCCCTGCATCATGACGATGCGCACATCGGCGCGGTCATCGCCATCCGTATCCTTGAGGAAAATGATCTCGGGTGCGCTCGCAACCAACACGCCACCGTTCCAGAATTCGAAGCCGGTCGGATTGTGCACGCGCGCAAAGGGAATTGCCTTGTCCGCTTTGCCGTCCCGGTTTTCATCGGGCAGGATCAGCAGGGTATCCTTCATCTCTTTCAGCGGTTCCCATTTCGGGTAGGTTTCCCAGGCGGCGACCCATAGGCGTCCGCGGGTGTCGACCGCCATCTGTACGGGGTTCACCAGCTCGGGGAACATTTCTTCCGAGGCAAAGAGATTGGCTTCCAGCCCCTCTTGCAAGGTCATCTTTTCAATCGCTTCCACGCCGCCGAGGAAGGTATGCGAGCCATCGGGATTCTTGCCCTTGCGGTTGGTTTTCACCGGGAGGGCCGCGGGGACATTGCTGTCATCTATTTCGATTTTCCGGCCATTGGCTGCGGCCCAGATGCCTTTGTCACGATTGGCGGTCATGACATCGAGCATCTTGACCTCGTGGATGAGGACCTGGTGATTGGTCTGGTCATTAAAACGAAGACCGGAACGTCCACCCCAGACGTCGTTGCCGTCGGTGGCCCGATAGCGATTGAACCAATGCCAGTTCTTGTCGAGTACCGCTTCCCGAACGCGGTCCACCTGTGCGCTCGAGGGCGCGGCTTTGCTGAAGAGCGATTGAAAGATCACTCCTGCGATCTGGCGATTGCCTTCGCTGTTCAAATGAACGCCGTTAATCGTCAGGGGACCTTTGGCTTTCTTGTAGAGCGCCTGGGAGGTGGCGAATAAATCGACAAAGGGCACATCTTTTTCTTCCGCGACCATGGCGATCGCATCGGAATAGGCTTCAAGCCGTGCATTGTTATCCGCTGGATCCGGCAGGTTCGGATCTTTCAGGTCCTCATGGGCGATCGGCGAGACGAGCACGAAGCGTGGATCGGATTCGCCGTTGTAGTGCTTGCTGCCAAGATTATCGATGTATTCGCTGAGCTCGGCGCCGAAGACTTCTGGACTGTCATCGAACGACTCATTGTAGCCGAAGAAGAGAAAGATCACATCGGCTTCACAGGTCGTCAGCTGGTCATCCGGATTAGGGAAGCCGCCGTGCCGCGGTTGACGGTCAAAACGATCGCCGGCGAAGCCCAGATTGCGAAAGGCAAGCTCGCGGTCCGCCCGTTCGATCTGGATGTAGGTTTCCAGCCAGCCATCGTGCTGCATGCGGTCGGCGAGGCCATTTCCAACGTACGTGATGTGATCGCCCTTGTTGAGCTCCAGCTCGGCTGCGGGGACGGTGAAGAGCGTGCTCAGCAGGATCAAGCACAGAGAAAAAGTCGATTTCATGGGATTCATTTGGACCTCTGGGTTTTCAGTTGAAGGGACCCTGCCCGAAACCCCCGGTCTTGGCAATATGGAGTCATCCTCTGGGAGCAAATGCCAGAGGGGGATCATCCGCCGGATTTGTATGAGCTCCAACCCATGTTGGGCGAACGCTTAACGCAAGGCCAACTCCACCTGGGCACCGTCAACGGGCTTGGTGGAAACGCCCGCTTTCACACGATCCTCTGCATCGACGGAACGAAACCTGAAGGTCTTAACGATCGCACCGACGACGAGGCCGACCTCAAGCTGCCCGAGAAATTTCCCGGGACAGACCCGGGGGCCGTGGCCGAATCCAAAATGCAGAAAACTTTTGGGATCGAGTCCCCTCTCCGCGAGGACCGCCCAGCGATCCGGGGCAAAATCGGCAGCCGGATACCCCGTATTTTCGACGCCCCAGTAGTCCTCCAGCCGATTCGCATGCCAGACATCCAACAGAACATGGGTTCCGTTCGGGATATACATCTTCCGTCCATCCGCGGCTTCCACCCAGGTGTCCGCGGTCGCCTTGCGCGGGAGGAAGTAGAGCGAAGGGGTCAGGCGCAAGGTCTCATCCAACACCTGGCTCAACTCCTTTGCGTGTTTCAGATTATCTGGCGTGTAGGAATCGACCGCCTTCACTTCCTGGTAAACCCGTTCCTGAATTTCAGGATGTCGGGCAAGATGGGCGATCGCCCAGGCGGCAAAAGAGGTTGTGGCCTCCAGTGCACCCGCGAGAAACACCCGTATGTTGCTCCGCAATTTTTCATCCGGTGCATCGGACTTAAACTGCTTCCACAAACCCCGTTCCGCTTCACGCGGAGCCAGCACACGATCGGTCAGCTCTTCGAAGTCAGCGAAGGCCGCTTTCACCTGGGCGATGTTCCCCGTAAAATTCGGCATCCGCTGGATCGGGATGCCCAGCCGATTGACCACCGTATCACTTACAATATGATCGATCACCCGTTGGAGAGAAGGCGCGAAGCGATCGCGTATTTCTTCATAGGGAATTTCCGCGCCAAAAAAGTTGTTGGCCAGCATCTCCAACATCACCACCTTGATTTCCGGTTCGAGCGCGAGCTGCACCGAGGGTTGGCCGCTCGCTGCCAAAACGCTCCGAAGAACCTCCAGGCGTTGGGCAATCGTATGGCGAAACGTGTCTTCAAACTCCTGAAAACGCTCTGGCTGGAATAGCTTGGATTTATTAAAGGAGGGTGCGGCCAACTTGCGCTGGAGTTTCCACAGGGGACCATTGGCGTACAGCAGGGTGTCCTCCCCGGTCGCCCGCGCGATCCCGGTGGAAGGCAGCGTGTCCCGATCAAACTTGCCCGGACCGTCCCCGGTCGCATGCAGGATCGCCCGGATGATGCCGGGATCCCGACTGACCAGGATCGGGGCAAAGCCCGGGACCTCCAGGTAACGATTGTTCCGGGCCGGGCCATCCAGTTGATCCGTCTGACAGAAAAAGGTTTCCAGAATCTCGATGGGCCGGGTGTAGTTCCATGGATGCGGAAAAGGTAAGGCCGGGCGTCCCGCCCCGGGATGGAACAGCTTTACGCGGGACGGCTGACTATCTCCATCGAAGGGATTGCGACCCATGAGCTGCCCGGGCAGGCGGGCGATGCCCAGACGAAAACGGCCTTTTGATCCGGCATGCGCCGTCGCGATCTGCTCGTCATCCATCAGGGCTTGCCTCCGAATTCATGGACGCGCTTATGCGCGGAAACCATGACCGTAAAAACGCCCAGGACAAAAGAATCTGATTGGAAATCCTCCATAGGTGGAACGCTATCCTATGCAGGCATTTCGCTCAAGCTGTTTGAACCGCAGGCCTCCGTCCACTCCGTGGACGGAGGCCTGCTTGTTCGAGGTCGATCATCCTTCAGGACCCCCACCTTCAACAACTTCCTGCAAGACGGAGCTCGTTGTGACCACGTAGATGGTTTCTCCGAGTTTGGCAGCGAACTGAATGTCGATTCGATCCTTTTTGGCAGCGCTTCCATTCATTTCCCGGCTTCTTCTCGTATCGCCTTCTCCGCCTTCTTGAGCCTCAAGCGGATCTCCGGGTCCTCGGTCTTTCGATGCGGCTCAAGTAAAGGCAGTGCCTCCGACCCGATGGCCATGAGCTCCTTCTGCGCTTTGATCCGTTTTTTGAATTTATCCGCACCCAATTGCTCGACGAGATGCGCGATCGCCTCTGCGGTGAGCGGCTCGGGTTTGGATCCTTTTTGATCGTCATACACCGTACGGATCTCTTGTTCCGACAAGACGCGCTTCCAGATCATAACGTCATCGATTTCTCCATCGAACTTTCGGTGGGTGTCGAGTTTGAATGCGCCGTGTCCGATCCGCAGGGGATACGACGAGGTTTCGTAAGGCTTTTGGATTTGCTTGCGCCCGTCGAGTCGACCGTTCACATAAACCGTGATATTCGTGCCATCGAATGCGCCAGCCACGTGCGTCCATGCATAGGCGGGTATGGTGGTCGCACCAACCGCCGCGATCCATCCACCTGCGCCGACGGTGAAGTTCAACCGCTGCTCGGTGTAACAGCGAAGCACGTAGCCGCGAGCGCCTCCGTCCTGCCAATCGTGTTTGCAAACAACGGAACCGTTCTTGTTGGTCTTCCCGAGTTTGATCCATGCCGCCACCGTGAATATCTGCGGATTCAGATCTTCGTGATCCGGGGTTTCAACATAACCGGACGGGATGCTGTTCTGCTGAAGACTCAAGGCCATGCCCGACCCTTCAACCGGGATAAAAGAAGCCTCCTCCCCCATCCCCGCGTGCTCCTCGCCCTGAACACTGTCCACTTGACCACCCCGGACCTGATCAAAGGTATAATGCAGGACGAGGCCCCTCTTCACGGGCCCAACCTCTTCTTGTTCCGCATGAACGCTATACAACATGAAGGCACACACGGCGGCAGAAAGAAATCGGGCACTACGATTCATCGCGGGATCCCATATCCTTTTCTATATCACGAACCGAACACTCAAACCATCCTTACTGAAATGCAGGTTGGGTCTCTGTCCCGACGCTCCATCTCCGCGGAATTGTCCGCGGAATTGTCCGCGGAATTGTCGGGTCAGAGACCCAACCTGCCAGTACTATCCTCTTTGACTTCACCGAAGCGGCTTCCTATCATCGGCAGCAAATATCACGCGTGTTCCGATGACAGGAAAACCACCAGCGTACGCGTCAAACAACCTATAAGGCCTCATCATGCGCAGACGAATCATCACCTTCAGCAGCATCGCCCTCGCCGCTCTTGCGAGCTCTATCGCAGGGGCGCAATCCGATTGGCCGCAGATCCTCGGCCCAAACCGCACGGGCCTCTCGACAGAAACCGGCTTGATCGACACCTGGCCGACCGGCGGACCCAAGGAAGTCTGGCGGGTCGAAGGTGGCACTGGCATGTCGGGCCTGGCCATCAGCCGGGGCAGACTGGTGACGATGGTGCAGACCGAGGGGCAACAATGGGTCATCGCCCTGGATGCAACGACCGGCACGTCGATCTGGCGAACCGCGGTGGCTCCGGAATATCTCAACGGACAGGGCAAGGGCCCGCGTGCGACCCCGACCATCGTCGGCGAGCAGGTATTTGTTTTCACCGGCGAAGGCATTCTCGCGGCGCTGAACTTCACGGACGGCAAGCAAGGCTGGTCACATAACGTGGTCAAGGAGCTGGGCGGGAAACCGGCTGACTACGGCATGGCGTGCTCGCCCCTGGTGGTGGGCGACCAGGTCATCGTGACAGCGGGCGCACCCGGTGCGACGGTTACCGCCTACGATACGGCCTCCGGGAACCTCGCCTGGAAAGCAGGTGATGATTCGGCGGGGTATTCCTCCCCCGCCCTGCTGAACCTCGGCGGGCGCGACCAGATCGTCGTCTTTACCGGGAGATCGGTGCTCGGCCTTGCCCCCACAAAGGGAACCGTCCTCTGGCGTTATCCATACAAGACCGACTACGACTGCAACATCGCCACGCCGCTCGCCATCAAGGACCGGTTGTTCATCTCCGCAGGAGAAAACCACGGCAGCGTGTTGCTCGACCTGAAACCGACCGGCGATACCTTTGCGCTCAGCGAAGTCTGGTCCTCCCAGGGGGGCGGGAGCATGCTCCGCAATGCCTGGCAAACCTCCATCCTGATCGACGGCCATCTGTACGGCTTCGACAACGTGGGCAGCTCTGGCCCGGTGACCCACTTCACCTGCGTCGAAGCCGCGACTGGCAAGCGCGTCTGGCAACAACTTCGCTTTGGCAACGGGAACCTGATCGGTGCGGATGGAAAGCTTTTCGTGTCCACCATGAAAGGCGAGCTTGTGATCCTCCGCGCCACGCCAAAAGCCTATGACGAGCTCGGTCGAGCGACCGTGATTGGCACCACCCGCCAGGCACCCGCCCTGGCCGGTGGCCTGCTCTACCTGCGCGACGATCGTCACATCGTCTGCCTGGATATGAACAAGCCCTGATCACTTCTTGCCGGGAGAAGGTGGCTTGGTATACCTTTGCCGAACCAGCAATCTGTCAGGTGCTGATTGACCGACCCGCGGCGCACATCGCCTGACCTACCAAGGAAAACCTATGCGCATCCTGATTCAGCTTTGTCTCATCGCCCTGTCTGCCACGGCCGTTTCCGCCCTGGATGTGAAAGGCTTTCCCCCGACCCGCGAAGTCGTCTACAAGGAAGTTGACGGTCATGCGCTCAAGCTCCAGATCTTCGAACCGGAAGGTCACAAGGCCTCCGATCAGCGCCCGGCCATTGTCTTTTTCTTCGGCGGTGGATGGAATAGCGGCTCGCCCAGCCAGTTCCATCCACACTGCGCCTACCTCGCTTCGCGGGGCATGGTCGCGATGTCGGCCGACTATCGGGTGCAGTCCCGCCAGAAGACCACGCCGTTTGAGTGCGTGAAGGATGGCAAGTCCTGCATGCGCTATATCCGCAGCCATGCGGCCGAGCTGGGCATCGATCCCGACAAGCTGGCGATCGGCGGCGGTTCTGCCGGGGGCCATGTGGCCGCGGCGGTCGCGACCGTTCCCGGACTGAACGAAAAAGGCGAAGATAAAAGCATCAGCACCGGCGCCTGTGCCATGGTGCTTTTCAACCCGGTGTACAACAACGGACCCGGCGAATACGGCCACAAGCGCGTCGAGGAGCGCTGGCAGGAAATCTCACCCGCTCATAACATCCGCAAAGGCGTTCCGCCGGCCATTGTTTTCTTCGGCTCCAAGGATCCGCTGGTATCGGATGCCACCATGAAGGCGTTTCAGCAAGCGATGAAAGACGTGGGCAGCCGCAGCGACCTGCACATCTACGACGGACGGCCCCACGGATTTTTCAACCACGGTAAAGGGGACGGTAAAGACTACCTCGACACCATGGTGAAGACGGATGCGTTCCTGGTGGACCTGGGCCTGCTCAAAGCAAAGTAGCTTCAACAGCCGTTGACCAGAATGACGCTGAATGATCGATGGTTTGAGACGTAAAATTGTTATTTATGGTCCCCGGAGGGGACAACGCTTCATAGCTCGGGGTTTCAACCCCGAGTGCTTCAACACCACATCGCATCGCCCCGGAGGGGCGGACGAATACGGCTACACGAAAGACTATGAGATGAATATCCACCTATGAATCCATGCCGTTGCGCTTTCGCGCGCCGCCTCCCGGGCGCTGAATATTTTGTGCATCAATCTCGGGCTTGAAACCCGAGCTAGTGCGGCGCCAGCCACTCCGTGGCAAAGATCATCCGTCCGACCCTATCTAATTGATCGATTGCGCTGCGACTCTTAGCGGATTTCAGCGGCCATTGACCTGCGACCACTCCAGGCCGAAACGCTGGAGGTACTTGCGCAGTCGATCCGAATCGTTCCGTGTCGTCCTCGTGGCGCGAGAAGCGGCAAACAGATAGCGACCCGCATCCGCCAGGGTCGCGTGTGCACGACAGGATTGCAGCACGCCGGCCAGCTGATACCGATCAAACCGGTCGATCTGCTCCCAGGCCGCTTCGCCCAGCAAGGTGCGGGCCTCAGTCAACCCGTCCTCCTCCGGCGCTTCCGCCCCCCGCCAGCTGGTCTGCAAGCGCTCCATCTCCTCTTCGACCTCGTCCACGCGAATGCGTCCACTCGGAGCGAGCGTGGCCATGCGCAAGACCGCCGCATTGAGATCCCGAAAGTTGGCGGCCCACACGCTGCCCGGCTGATGCGCAAAGGCCAGGAAGTGCGCGAGCGCCTCCTTATTGAAGCGCACCCGCTGGCCTGTGCGCTGCGCATACGCTTCGAGCTCGTAGGTCAGGTTGGGTTCGATGTCTTCGCGGCGCTGGTGCAGGCCAGGCAGACGGAAGGTCCAGCAATTAATGCGCGCCAACAGGTCAGCACGAAAGCGCCCTTCGCTTACATCTGCACTCAAATCGCGGTTGGTGCCACAGATTAATTGAAAGCGACTCTTCACCGGCGTGTCCGATCCAAGTGGGTAGAAGATCCCCTCCTCCACCGCGCGCAACAACATCGCCTGCTCGTCGAGCCCGAGCTCGCCCACCTCATCCAGAAACACCATGCCCTGGTTCGCCGCGCGCAGCAATCCGGGTCGATCCGTGGTCGCCCCGGTGTACGCGCCTTTACGATGACCAAACAGCGCGCTCATCGCCGCCGTTCCCTGGAGCGTCGCACAGTTGGCTTCGACGAACGCGCCGGTGATTCGATGCTTCTGCTCCGCGAGCTCGAAAATCCGACGGGCGAGATGCGACTTGCCGGCTCCGGTGGGTCCAAGCAACAGGATGGGCTCGCTCGAACGAACCGCCACGCGTTCGATCTGGGCGATCAGCCGGTTGAACGCCTCGTTGCGGGTCGCGATGCCCGATTTGAGAAACGAAATGTCGTCCCGCTTCTCCTCCGCAAAGCGCGCGGCAAGCCCGTCGTACTTCGAGAGATCCAGATCGATGATCGAATAACTCCCCGCAGGCTGTTGCTGCTTCCGTGGAAGGGGTTGTGCCTGAATCAGCCGACCCGGGATCTGCCGCGACTCGGTGAGCAGAAACAAACAGATCTGGATCACGTGCGTGCCCGTGGTCACGTTCACCAGGTAGTCGATCCCCTGCGTGTCCGGGAGCTGCCGGGCCACATCGTATAACGTTTCGTAGACGTCGCGAAAATCCCAGGCATCGCGCATATGAATCAACTGGAGCTCCACCGTGGTTCCAGGTGAGACCGAAACGATGTCGGCAGCGATCAACTCCGCCAGCGCGCGTTCGCGTTTGAAATACAGGAGGTGGTAGTGATCGATGTGCAGATCCTCGTGCTGACACAAGGCCACCGAGGGTCGCCAGCGATTCCAACGCTCCGGGCGCAGGCCGCGATCCAGGGTGGAACCAACCACGCCAATGAGATGCGTGCGCTTCATACATGCTAGATTATGGGATATATTCATAGATTACAGGCTATTTTATGTCACTTTATGCTAACCACCCGGGCTTCGACTTAAAACTGTAAACTACCTGATATAAACAAGATACATCCTACACCCCTCTCTACCACACGCCCTGGCATGCGTCATGCATAATAGGTTCACAGCCACACAGGTTGCGACCCGGGCCAAGCAGGACCGAGAAAAGATTCACGCACGGTGCGCGGACTCGGTTAAATGCAACGAGAAGGAAGAACGACGATGAAAGCAAAACGACTCAGCAATTTCGGCATCCCCAAGGGAACCTGTTTCGACCTCGGAGTTGAAGTGATCAAAAAAACGGGCCAGCTGCGACTGGACGACCGCGACACCGAAAAAGATCTGCGCGCGCTGGTGAAAGATCCGGCGGCGTTTATGGATCACGAAATCTATGGTGCGCTCGCCGAAGCGGTGAAGGCGGAATTCGCCGCGGGTCCCGGGTACATTCCGCGCGACGCGCCGGCCCCCTATCGCATCTGGGGAGAAGGCCTGGAGAGCGGGGCCTTGCAGCAGATGGCCAACGCGGCCAACATTCCCGTGGCGGTTTCCGGAGCCTTGATGCCCGACGCGCACCCGGGGTACGGCCTGCCCATCGGGGGCGTGCTGGCCACCGAAAATGCGGTCATCCCCTACGCGGTGGGTGTGGATATCGCCTGTCGTATGAAGCTGACCGTACTCGACATGCCGCCGAGTCACATCGAGCGCAAAGAGGACAAGCTGATCAAGGCGATTGCAAAGGAAACCCGCTTCGGCATGGGTTCACATTTCAAGGATCGTCGTGCCCATGACGTTATGGATCTCGACTGGTCGGTGACCGAGACCACGCGTGAGATCAAGGACAAGGCCTGGGCGCAGCTCGGGACGAGCGGAAGCGGAAACCACTTCGTGGAATTCGGAACCCTCACGCTTGAACAGGCGGACCTGGGTCTCGAAGCCGGAACCTATCTCGCCCTGCTGTCCCACAGCGGAAGTCGTGGGGCCGGCGCAACCGTCGCCGGGTTTTACAGCCGCCTCGCGCAGTCCTTGCATACGAACCTTCCGCGTGAGCTACGTCACCTCGCCTGGCTCGAGATGGATTCCGAAGCGGGTCAGGCCTACTGGGCAGCGATGATCCTGATGGGCGAGTACGCCGCAGCCAACCATGCATGCATTCACCGTCACGTCGCCGATCACCTCGGCGTCGAAGTGTTGTTGGATGTGGAGAACCACCACAACTTCGCATGGAAGGAAATCCACGACGGTAAAGAAGTGATCGTGCATCGCAAAGGAGCGACGCCG
>JBLIND010000202.1:0-11343 GCA_047639095.1 Candidatus Omnitrophota bacterium
TGAACGCCAACTGGGGACGCGACTGGGTGACCTGGGAGCATTACCGGGCCTTTGTCGACCAGTTGATCACCGAGGTCGCGCGGGTGCAGCAGCATACCGAGCTGAGCATGCAGTCCTTCGCCGATGGTAACACCGGGGTCGTGGTCATCGAAGATTATCACGAGGGCGCGTCCTTCCTCGACTTCGACGTGGAGATCAACGGTCCGAGTCGGCGGCCGGAAAAGGTTCGCATGAAGCAGGTGGGTCCGCGTTTGTATCGCGGTGAATTTCCGTTGGAGGGCAAGGGCCGTTACCAGGTGCTCGCGGCCGGGTCCGGCGGTGACCGCAACGAGCAGATCATGGGTGGTTTCGCGGTGCCGTACTCGCCCGAGTATCTGAAGTTTCGCGCCGACTCGATTTCGCTCAAACGCATCGCCGAAAAAACGAATGGCCGGGTGTTGAGTGGAACTGAGTCGCCCGAATCGTTTTACGCCACCAAGCGCAGCCCGCGCCTGAGCTCGCGCCCGATTTTCGACTGGTTTCTCTGGGCGCTTGCCTTCCTGATTCCCCTGGACGTAGGGGTGCGACGGATTCAGCTGGATCTGTATGTGATCAAGGGTTGGCTGGGGCTGAACAAGAAAGCCGGCGAGTCGACCGAGACCATGGGTGCGCTCCTGAAGCGCAAGCAGGATGTTTCTCAGTCACTTGATGAACGCCGCGGCGAACGCCCAGCAACGATCGTGTTGCCGGATAAAACTGCTGCGAAGCGCCCGAAGGTCGAGCGCAAGCCCGCAGCAGCCAAGCCGAAGGCCAGTGAGGTGTCTATCGACGAGACCACGACCACCGGCCGCCTGCTGGCGTTGAAGAAGCGGCGCGAAGAAGAGGAGCGGGAAGGGTCATGATGGGGTGGTGCAATTACTCCGTCCCTCCGGGACAAGAGATGTTGGTGGGAGTAAACCCCGGGCTGAAGCCCGGGGCTAAAAACTATGCCCCCTCCGGGGACCGGGATGCTCGCTTACCTTTGAACCACGTCTCCTCCGGAGCCCAATATGCCCAACGATTTAACCAAGGATACAAACTATGAACGAACATGAACTCAGTGAAGAAGCCGTCCGGTTCAAGGAAGCCTACGAGGGCGTTAAAAACGAAATTGCCAAGGTGATTGTGGGGCAGGAGCGGGTGGTCGAAGCCTCGCTCACCGCGTTGATCGCCGGTGGCCACGTGTTGTTGGAAGGGGTCCCTGGCCTGGGTAAAACCATGCTGGTGCGGGCGATGGCGGATGCGCTCGACCTCAACTTCAACCGGATCCAGTTCACGCCGGACCTTATGCCGGCGGACATCATCGGTACGAACATCATGAACCACGATGCCGAGGGGCAATACAAGTTCGAGTTCCGTCAGGGGCCGATCTTCACCCAGCTCCTGCTCGCGGATGAAATCAACCGGGCGACGCCGAAAACCCAGTCGGCCCTGCTGGAAACCATGCAGGAAGGCTCGGTCACTGCGGGTGGACATACCTACATGCTCGATCCGCCGTTCTTCTGCATGGCCACCCAGAACCCGATTGAGCAGGAGGGTACCTACCCGCTTCCCGAAGCTCAGCTCGACCGATTCATGTTCAAGGTCAGCGTGCCTTTTGTGAATCGCGAGGAGCTCAACGAAATCGTCAACCGCACGATTCTCAAGCATCAGACCGAGGTAATGAAGGTGCTCAATGCGAGCAAGATCATGGCCTTGCGGGAGATTCTGGACAAGGTCGTCGTGGCCGATCCGATTCGCGATTACGCGGTGCGCGTGGTCCTCTCCACCCATCCGGATACGGAATTTGCGAGCGATGTGGTGAAAAAGTACGTGCGCTGGGGCGCCAGTCCGCGCGCGGCCCAGGCCCTGATCCGGGCCAGCCGGGTGCGCGCGCTCGCCTCGGGCCGGGCGCACATCGCCTACGACGACATCCGGCATTTTGCCGAAGATGTTTTACGTCACCGCGTCCTGTTGAATTACGACGGACAGGCTGAGGGCAAGGACATCGGCGATATCATTCGCGCCAGCCTCGAGGCGATGGGCGAATAGCCGCGGAGATCCCGAAATCATGAGCACGTCACAAATTACCCGCTTGATGAGCAACGAGACCCTCGCACGTGTCGAGCGTTTGCGTATCAACTCGTCCCGCCGCTTCACCAACAAGAGTCGCGGTGAGCACCTGGCGGGAAAGGGCGGGCAGAGCATCGAATTCAGTGACTACCGGGATTACTGCGATGGCGACGACGTGCGTTACATCGATTGGAACATCTTCTCCCGGCTGCGTCGGCCGTACATGAAAATCTATCATGAGGAAGAAGAGCAACACGTGGTGATCCTGATCGATGGCTCGTCCTCCATGCAGTTCGAAGGCAAGTTCGAGCGTGCGAAAGAGTTGGCTGCGGCCTTCGGCACCATGGGCCTGATGGCGCTGGAGCGCGTGAGTTGCTGGGCGTTTAACGATGGCACGGGTCCGCTGCCGCGCTTTCGACCCACGACCGGCCGGACCCAGATGAACAAACTGTTCTCCTTTGTGGAGGGGGTCGAAGCCGGCGGCGACACGCCCGTGGATCGGGGCATCGAAACCCTGCTCAAGTATCATCGTGGACGCGGGGTCGCGATCGTGATTTCGGATTTCCTCACCCCGGCGGACATCGGCCGGACCTTTAATCTGCTCTACAGTTCCGGCATGGAGGTGATGGCCTTGCAGATTCTCGGGCCGACCGAAATCGACCCGGATGTCACCGGCGATGTGCGCTTCGTCGATTGTGAAACCTCCACGCGCCTGGATGTGTCTTCGGCCGCAAGCCTCCTCGATCTCTATCAGGAATATCGACTCGCCTTTGAAGCGAACCTGGAAGGCGCCTGCCGCAAACGCGGTGGACAATTTATTTCGACCAACAGTGGCGACTCGCTCGAGCACGTCCTCTTTGACCAGCTGCTGCGAAAGGGCTGGATAAAATGAGCCCGTTTGGATTTACCGCGCTGAGCGGAGCCTGGCTGTTCCTGCTGATCCCTCCACTGATCCTTTTCTACTTTCTGAAGCTGAAACGGCCACGGGTGGAAATTCCGTCGCTGGTGTTCTGGCAACAGGTGCTTCAGGACAGCCGCGTGAATGCGCCCTTTCAGAAATTCAAGCGCAACCTCATGCTCTTCCTGCAACTACTGTTGCTTCTGCTGCTGATCCTGGCCGCGATGCAGCCGTTCTGGCGGGGAAATGCCGGACGCGCGCAACGGCTCCCCATCCTGATCGACATCTCGGCGAGTATGGATGCGGGGAGCGAAGATACCAAAGGCTCGCAGCTCGACGAAGCTAAAAAGCGGGTGGGACAGCGGATCGACCGCCTCTTGCGCGGCCAAAAAATCTGCCTGATCTCCTTTGGCGACCGCGCGAAAAAATTGACACCCTTCACGGACAACAAACGCATTCTGAAGACAGCCCTGGACAACCTGACCGTGCTGGATGTACCCGGTAATCCCGAGGATGCGCTCCGCATGGCCCAGGCCTTGAACAGCCGCGAGCCCTTTGACGAAGTGCTGATGATGTCGGATGGCAATTTTCCCGAGCGCAGCGATTTTGAACTCAGCTACACCCTCGACTACGAACGCCTGCCTCCCGCCGGCCCGAATGCCGGGATCACCTCGCTCAATGCGCGCCGCTCAGACGGCTTGAGCTGGGATGTCTTCGTCAACGTCGAAGGCAATCCGGCGTTTGAGGTGAATGCGACGATTCATGTCGACCAGGACGGCCAGGAGATCGACCGCCAGGCTATTTCCCTCGAACCCGGATCGGCCGAGCGTCTGATTTTCCAGGTGCCCGGGGAGGTGGAGACCACGCTCAGCGCCCGCCTGGTGCCCCAGGGCTTCGATGCGCTTACCTCGGACAACACGGCGTCGATCGAGTTGCCGGCCCTGCGCACCTTGTATGTGTACTGCCCGAAAAGCCTCTCGATTTATCATAAAGCCCTGGCCGGAGTCGATGGCATCACGGTGTTCGGCGATGCAGGTGCGCAGGCCAGTTACGACGTCGTGATCAGCGATTCTCGGGCGGATCTTTCGCTGGAGTATGCGGTTGGCTTGTTCGTCGGGATGAAGCCGGACGAATTGAACGAGCTCATTGATTCCGGCGACGGCGCAAGCGATGTGGTCGACTGGGAGCGGAACGATCCGTTCCTGCAGCACGTGAACTGGACCGACGTGGTGATCCAGAACAAGTCCGCCTACAAAGAAGGCGTGGGTGATGAGGACGTCGAGAAACGTGCGTTCAATATTCTCGTGCATGGATCGCAGGGGCCCTTGCTGGTGGGGCAAAACACGGAAACGAAGCAAACGTATTATATGCTCTTCCATACCGATTATTCCACGCTGCCGTTTCGCATTGGTTTTCCGATCATGCTCAGCAATCTCAAGGAACTGGCGAACAGTCGCCTGGGCATGCATGAAGTGCGCGCGCATCGCACCGGGGTCCTGCCCCCCTTGCAGGCCACGCCATCCGGGACGTTTCATATCACGGGACCGGCTGGCTCCCAGGATCGGCAAAGCAACGCGTCGGGGTTGCTCAACGGGGTCCCCGCACCCCAGGTTGGCACCTATGTGATTGAGGAAAATGGTCAAGCCATTCGAACCGTGAGCCTCGGTTTGTTGAATCCGCTGGAAACGCATTTGACCGGGGTGGACAAGTTAGTATTTAATCAGTTGTCGGTTGATGCGAGCACGGGAAAGAAAAAGACGGACCGTAATTTGTGGCCGATGCTGACCTTGATCGCGTTTATCCTTTTATTGGTCGAGTGGGTTTTTTATCAACGTCGACCGGGCGGCTGGGTGTCTCGAAGCGCAAGGGGTACATGAGGATTTCTAATCGAATACAGGCGATGCTGGGGTCGATCATTCTGCTGATGGGGTGTGGCCTCGTACAGGCTCAGTTCGTGAAGCAGGATCCGGGGGCGAAGCCGAAGAAGGGGCTGCAGCTTGACCTCTTCCCCGATGCGCCCAAGCCGCGGAGCAACGCGCCGATCGGCATTGAGGCCAAATTCAGTGGACTCGAACCCGGCAAGCTGGTCGAAGGTCGTTTGCGCATCGTCCTGCGCGAAGGGGGCCGCTCTCTGGCGGTTTGGGAGAGCCCGGAACTGGCGATTTCTTCAGGCGAGATCCGTTTTCGCTTCACCTTGCCACCCGCGACCGCCCAAGGCGGCAGTCCGATGGGCAAAGCGCAGTGCTCGCTGCTGACCACAGAGAAGAAGACGATCGATTTCGGCAGGTTTTCATTCCCCCTGTCGACCGATATCGCGCGTAATGTAACCGTCGCAACCTCCCACCCGGAACTGGGAACCTATCCCGGGATGCGCCAGGTGATGCGGGCCCTCACCTTGATGCGGTACGACCCGGAAAAAGAGGATGCCTTTGCTACGGTGGATGCCAGCATGGCCTATATTTCGCCGGGAACGCTCGGGGTCCAGGCGATGGACTATTGTGCGTATGACGTCCTCCTCCTGGCGGGGAACGGCTTTTCGCTCGTGAAAGAAAAGCAACTGGAGGCGATGTCCACCTGGGTGAAAGCGGGCGGCAGTGTGATGGTCATCCCGACGACGGCCGTGAAGGCGGAGCACCTCGCCTTCCTCAACCGGCTTTCGGGTGGTGAGGCCTTTTCCCTCAATGAGCAGGGGTCGATCCAGGCGAACCGGGCGAGCATGACTCCGGGCCACCTGCTGTATCGGCCGGGCCTGGGCCGGATGGCGGTGGTCTTTCCGGATCCCAAAAAGGATGTCGATGATGTGGCGATTGGAGAGTTGGAGGAGCGTCGCTGGCGCAAGACTGTCGCACATATCTACAAGTTTCAAAAAAAGCAGGCGGCCTCCCTTGTTGTCTCAGGCAAGTGGCTGGTGAATAACGAAAAGGCTGTTGGTGGTACGCAAAACTATCCGCGTAGCTACGTGCCAGCGAACGAATACGTGCACGGCAATATGCATCGTCTCCAGATGCAGCCGCTACCTGGAAATGTCGGAGGCTTGTTAGCAGACCATCTGCTTCCGAAGGACATGCGCCTGGTTCCGGGTTGGGCGATCTTTCTCGTGCTCTTTATCTTCGTGCTGGTGATTGGACCGATGGATTACATCGTGCTCGGAAAATTCAAAAAGCGAAAATACACCTGGATCCTCTTTCCGCTCATGTCGATTCTCTTTACCGTTTTCATGGTCAAGATGGCCGAGCATTTCATGGGGACGAATGATCACCGGAAGACCTTACGCGTGGTCGATGTGGATATTGAGGGGAACATCCTCCGGCAGAACCGATTGACCATGTATTTCACCGCCAAACACAAGTTGATGGAAGAGAAAGGCGAGGGGAGTCTGATTTCGCTGGTGAATCATGAAGGGCTTTCGAACTACACCGATGATTACAACAGTCGAGGGATGATGGATGATTTCCGGGACTCGGGGGAATCCTACACCGGACGCATACCGGGCTCCTATACCTTCGAGCATACGGTCAAGCAGTGGACGCCGACCTTGGTAAGGGAGATGACCTTTGGAGGGGAGGACCTCACGGTCCCCACGTTCTGGAAGGACATCCTTCCGACCGAAAACCTCGATAAAAGTTGCGCACGCGTGAGTGCTGATTTTAAGGGCGATATCCTGTTGATCCGATCTTCGCGTGGCCCCGTGCGATGGGGTGAGGGCGCACCGTTGATCGGCGATTCCATTGTCGAGAGCCTCTCCGCCCGATTCAGGATTGGCTGGTTTTCTCTGGTTAGCGCCATCTCGCCCAACGGTGCGGGAAGTTTTGAAGACCTGGCGCTGCTGGATCCCACGGATTCCGATGCCTATGTGGTGGCCGCCATCGAAGAGCGGAAGGGCGAGATTATTTTATACCGGTGTTTATACCAGAAGGACGCATCATGAGCTGCTTTGTCGATATTCAAAATTTGGGGGTGCGCTACGGAACCTTTGATGCGGTGAAGGATCTGTCCCTCCAGATTCCCAAGGGCTCCGTGTTTGGGTTCATCGGTCCGAACGGCGCCGGTAAGACCTCCACCATCAAGGTGCTTGCGACCCTCCAGAAGCCCTACCAGGGCAAGGCGATGGTCGGCGGTGTCGATGTCACCGAGGATCCCCAGGCCGTGCGCAAGATGATCGGGTACATGCCCGATTTTTTCGGGGTGTACGAAGACCTGACCGCCCGGGAGTACCTGCATTTCTTTGCCGCGGCCTATCGGATCGATCGGAACAAACGCGATGCCATCGTGAAGGATGTCCTTTCCTTGACCGACCTGGTCGAGAAGATCGATTCGCCCGTCGACGCGTTGTCCCGTGGGATGAAGCAGCGCCTGGGACTGGCTCGGGTTTTGCTACACGATCCGGAGCTGCTTCTGCTCGACGAGCCCGCGAGTGGATTGGATCCTCGTGCGCGCATCGAAATTCGCGAGCTGCTCAAAGAACTGATGAATATGGGGAAGACGATTTTGATCTCCAGCCACATCCTGCATGAGCTGTCGGAGTACTGCACCCAGATCGGTATCGTCGAACAGGGAAAGCTGGTCGCTTCCGGATCGCTGGATGAGATCTACCGGACCCTGAGCTTGAAACGCCTGATCCATGTGCAAATTGTCGAGCAACCGGATGGGTTGTTGGATCAGATTCGAGCGATCCCCGGCGTGAGTAAAGCCGAGCAGGAGACCGATCGCATGGCGGTGTATATCGAAGAGGACCTGATGGCCCCTTGCGAGCTCCTCACGAAGATTCATGGTTTGGGCGCGAAGGTGCACATGTTCCAACCGGAGGCCATGGATATGGAGACCGTGTTCATGAAGCTGACCGAAGGAAAGACCCAGTAAGGGTGCGTATCGTCGGTACGCTCTCCACGTCTCCGAGCCGGATTGTTCATCTCCCGCAGCTGCTGGAGGCGCTTTGGTCGCAGACGCTTCTCCCCGATGCGGTCTACCTCAATCTGCCCGAGCGGTTTCGAAACGCCGAAAGCTATATCATCCCCGATGCCTTGCTCGCTGAACCGCGCTTGACGATTTTACGTCCGCCGGAGGATTTTGGTCCGGTCATGAAAATCCTTCCCACGCTCGAGGTGGAAACGGATCCGGATACCCTGTTGATCACCCTGGACGATGATGTGATCTATCCTCCGGACATGATTGCCGCCTTGCACGCCGCCGCCGAAGCAAATCCCGAGGCCGCGTTTGGCGGCAAGGGCTTCGACTTCACGGAAGACCTTCAACACGTGCTGCAGATCCGTGGCGATCGGGTGCCCTGTCATGTGCTGCAAGGGTACGGGGCCTGTGCGTATCGTCGGCGGCACCTGGATCGCGCGCGCCTGGAACAGACGCTGGCAGGTCAACCCGAGGCGTTTCGGTCAAGCGATGATGTGCTCCTGTCGAATCACCTCGCGTCAAACGGGGTCGCGCGGTTTACCGTGGAGTTGTCTGCGCATCTGCAGCACATGGCCTGGGGGGATGAAGATCCAGCATCGCTGAAATATGTGGATGGCGGTACGCATCAACGCTACGGCCGCATGCGCGCCTGGCTGAAAGCGCAGGGCGGGTGGTTCATCGAACCGTCCGATTAAGGTTTTAAGTGGCGAAGGCCTTCGCGGATGCTATCCGGATCCGTTACCAGGGGTCCGGTCGAAATCCGGATCGCGGATTGCATGCTCTCGCCGAAGCTCCAGCCTGGCACAACTTCCAGGACGTGTTCGCGCAGCATCCGTTCGGCAAATTTTGAGCCGTCTTCGCCGACTTTGACCGCATTGAACGGGCCGCCAGCACTGGGGATATGTGGGAGGCCGCTGGCATCCAGGGCTTCGGACATCACCTGAGCCGCGGTGTGATAAAGAGCCCGTGTGTCCGCGAGGACGGCGGGTAGGTCTCCACCTGTTTGCTCCACGAAGGTGGCGAAGGCGCGCTGATGCAGGCTGTCCGCGGCGCCGATGCTGGATTCCTGCAGGGCCTCGATGGCGCGAATGATAAACGCGGGCGCTTCGATCCAACCGATGCCGTTCGGGTACAGGCTATGTGAGCGCAGGAGGATGAGGTTGTCTTTTGGCCCCCAGGAAAAATACGCGGGCGGCGTGTCGAAGGTCAGTTCCTTTTGTGAGAAGTCGATCACGACGAAGCCGCCCTCATCGCCGGTGATGCGCACCGCGTTTTCGACGAACTCCTGAGAGAGCACATGACCACAGGGATTGTCCGGGGCCGCGAGGATGAGCAGCTTGGGTCGTTCTCGACGGAGCATGCGATTCAGGTAGGCCAGGGAATCCGCTTCGTGAATGGTCCAGGTTGCGGAGTTGACCAGGGTAAACGCCTGGACCTTGGCATCCACCTGGCGCAGCTGCTGGAGGTAACTGTGCGGGCTCGGATCGGGGAAAATAACCTTGTCGCCCGGATCGATTAGCACCTGCATCAGGGTTTGCATCAGTTGATGTGCGCTCGTGCCGATGGCCACCTGCTTTGGTGCAAGCTCGGTGCCGTAGAGCGCGCGTTCGAAGGCGATGATGGCCTGCCGGCATGGGTCGAGGCCGAGGGTCGGGCTGACCGCGAAGGCATCCGGGCTCGAAGCCAGGTTTGCATAGATGGTTTCCATTGCCGCGGGTAGCGGGTGGCGCATCCCCTCGGCAAAGGGGAAGGTGACAGGGGCGATGTCGGCTCGATCGTCTGCGGGTGAACGCTGATGGGTGGCGATGAGCGCCCGTTGTGATAATCGGTCTTCCATGGCGGAGAGATAGCAGGGACGCGCAGCGGCCGCAAGGTTATCAGCGGTGCTCCATGATACGGTTTCGCCACTCTTCGCCACGGAGTGGCAGCATTCTTTAGCCGCGGGCTTCAGCCCGGGGTACTTGCCCCAACGACACTCACCCCGGATGGGGTGGAAGGATCGTGACCAGCGTGGACTTCAGTAATAGTCGCGCGTGGCGGCTTGTGCGGGGGATGTGGGTGACGCGGTGTATCCCATGGAGTCGGCTTTGTCGACATGCCCGTCCAGATAGGCGGCGTATGTGCTTCGCCTATCCTTATAATGCCAGCGATCCGGTTTCGAAGGAGTACGTGTCGCAGTTCCCTGGAAGGGGGGCTCGTACAGAACAATTTTCCGCGTGGAATAATCAAAGGAGGGATCGGTCAATTTCAGGTCTCCCAGCCCCATGATTCCGTTGGATAGATCATTGCTCAGGGCGTACATGTATGAATTTCCAAACGCTGCAAAAACGTTGGCTGTCACCCCGGCGTCATGACTGTCGCTTCCACGATCTGCCGGGCAGCGGAAGGCCTCCGGGTCTTTGATGTAATCGTACAAAGGCCGATTGGGGTCAGGGATCTGGCTGTTCTTTTTGCCCCCCTCTTTCCCTCCGCCGAGATTCAGTCGATGGGGATTCTCCCACGATTCGGTTCCTTCCGAGCCGGGGAAACGCAATCCATGATCGGTTACATACATGTGCAGGGCTTTGCCCGCCTGGCCTAAATTTCTTTTACACTCTTCACGCGGACCCAGGTAGTGAGGGCCAGAACGTATTGGAAATAACAGCGCCACTAAGGCGATTACACAGACGATTATAGCCAGCACTTCGACGAGACTTATTCCCTGCTTCATCCTCCCTTTCCCCGGTCTGACATACATGCCGGATTTTATCACAAATCTCCCGGGATTTTGATAAGAATCCGCTCCCCAACGGCGTACATTAGCCGACGATGTTGAAATAACCCTCTGTATTGGACCCTTCATGTATAAACGCCTTATCTTTACCCTTCTCGGCCTGCTCCTTGCCCAGGCCTCTGCCACGCCTTTTGACCAGGCGCTGTTCGACCAACATGCCCGGACCTATGAGCCGGAAGAGGCCATGAAGCGGATTCAGGTGCCGGAGGGATATCGCCTGGAGCTGGTCGCTTCGGAGCCGATGGTCAACGAGCCCGCGGTCATCGCCTGGGATGGCAACGGCGTGATGTACGTGGCGGAGTTTCTGACTTACATGCAGGACATTGATGGAACCGGCGCGCACGATCCGGTCTCCCGGGTCCTGCGCCTCGAAGATACAAACGACGATGGCGTCATGGACAAGCGAACGGTCTTCATCGATAAGCTGATCCTGCCCCGGATGATTCAATGCATCGATCATCGCGTGATCATTCGCGAGACGAACACCTTCGACTTAAACATGTACGAGGACACCAACGGCGACGGGGTGGCCGATAAGAAAACGAATGTGTATACCGGTGGTTCTCGTGGGGGCAACCTGGAGCACCAGCCCAGCGGGCTCATCTGGAATCTCGACAACTGGATGTACGTGACCTACACGAACAAGCGCTATCGCTGGAACGGCGATCACATCATCGCGGAGACGACCCCGCATGGT
>JBLIND010000203.1:0-11316 GCA_047639095.1 Candidatus Omnitrophota bacterium
TGCCTGCCCACGTCAACCACTTTGCAGGCCGCTGATGGTGAGGGCGAACGACGCGAAGGCGAGCGACGCGAAGGCGAACGACGCGAAGGCGAACGACGCGAAGGCGAGCGACGTGAAACGGATCGACGGGATGGGGATCGTCCGGATGGAGAAAGACGGGATGGAGAAAGACGGGATGGCGATCGTCCAGATGGAGAAAGACGGGATGGGGATCGTCCAGATGCAGCGCGGCGGGATGGCGATCGTCCAGATGCTGCGCGGCGGGATGGCGATCGTCCAGATGCAGCGCGGCGGGATGGTGATCGTGGAGGTCCAAAACGCACGGACCAGCAGGAACGCCATGAGCGCGCGCTGGCACAACAACGCGAACGCGAGCATGCACAGCATCGCGAACGTGAAATGGCTCAGGGCCGCGAACGTGAAATAGCACAGCATCGTGAACGTGAAATGGCTCAGGGCCGCGAACGTGAAATAGCACAGCATCGTGAACGTGAAATGGCGCAACGCCGCGAATCCGGAAATCGCGAAGGCGGAGATCAACCCAATCCGGTCCTGGTACGGCAAATGCAAGAGCGAATCCGCATGCTCGAAGGCGAAGTCCGCAAACGCGACCACATGATCGAGGAAATGCGTCGGCACATTGCCCACCAGAATGGCGAAAAAGGCAGTGAGCGTGAAGGACAACTTGAACGCCGACTGGGCCAAATGCATGAGAACATGGAGAACATGCAGCGCCAGATGGAACAGATGCAGCGAACGATCAAAGAGCTGCATACTCCACGCTGAACCGTGACGCCGATGTAACGGGGTTCGTCCCGTAAGGGCGCAGACACCACGTGACGCACGTGCGAGCGCCGCGACATTCAGGTTGCCTGCGACCACACAAATCGCTAAGGCATGGCCAAGCGCACAAGGAATATTCTTATGGAAAACGTACGTATCGCTGTCATCGGCACCGGCTGGATGGCCCAACAGCACATGGAAAAAATCACCGACATGGCACATGCCTCTGTCGGGGCCGTCTGTGATATTAACCAGGAGGTCGTAGATAAACTGGCCAAGCAGTACGACTGCCCGGGCTACACCGATCACAAGCAGCTGCTGGCCGATGGCGTTGCTGACGCAGTGCTCATTGCCACCCCGCACTTTTTTCATACCAGTATCGGCATCGACGCGCTTCAGGCCAATCATCACGTGCTGGTTGAAAAACCGATCAGCGTCCATAAGTCGGATTGCGAAAAGCTGATTGCCGGCCACACCAATAAAGACCTGGTCTTTGGCGCCATGTTTAACCAACGGACCGACACCATGTACAAAAAACTTCGCCAGGTGTTACGCAGTGGCGAAGCGGGCGAAATTACCCGCGTGCAATGGACCATTACGGATTGGTTTCGCAGCGACACCTATTATACGACCGGCAATTGGCGGGCGACCTGGGCCGGCGAAGGCGGAGGAGCGCTCCTGAACCAATGCCCACACCAGTTGGACATGCTGATCTGGCTCTGCGGCATGCCGAAAAAAGTCCACGCCTTTTGCCGTTTCGGGCAATATCATGACATCGAAGTCGAAGACGATGTAACCGCGTATATCGAATTCGAAAACGGGGCCAGCGGAGTATTCATTACCACTACGGGAGAATCCCCCGGATCCAATCGCCTGGAGATCAACACCACCCGCGGCAAGTTCGTGGCCGAAAACGAGCAACTCAGCTTCGATCGCACGGAGGTTTCAGTCCCGGAATTCGCCCGGACCTCCACGGAACGGATGGACCATCCTCCCGCCTGGCACTGCACCTTACCCACCAGCGGGCCTGGCGGCCAGCATTTGGAAATCATGGAAAACTTTGTTGCCGCGGTGCGCGGAAAAGCCGAACTCATCGCTCCAGCGGCCGAAGGCATCTGGTCGGTCGAGTTGGCGAACGCGATGCTGTATTCGGCCTGGACGAATCAGACCGTGGATATGCCGCTGGATGGCGCCGCATATGAAGCGATCCTTAACAAGAAGATCGCGGGATCCCGTTACAAACGCTCGTAAGCGGCGACGGACAGGCGGTCCAGTGGGGTCCGCCCGCATGATTCTTTCAGCCTGCCAGTAAAAGATGCGTGGATTGGGCGTATCTATTCCTATGAATCGCTCTATAATCATTATCCTGGCACTGGCCTCATTCGCTTCGGCACAACGCGGAGATCGAGGGCAGCAACAGCAGCCTGAGGTCTGGCGCGAAATGGATGTACCCGCCGCGCCCGCCCTATCCCCCGAGGAGGCCCTTAAAACCTTTCACCTCGCTCCGGGATTTCGCATCGAACTGGTTGCCGCGGAACCCCTGCTGGAGAATCCGGTTGAAATCCGCTGGGACGGAAATGGCCGGATCTGGGCGGTTGAGATGCGCGCCTACATGCCGAAGGTGGATGGAACCGGTGAAGATGCCCGCATCGGCAGGATCAGCGTACTCGAAGATACCGACGACGATGGCCAAATGGACAAACAAACCATTTTCCTCGACGCCTTACAGATGCCGCGCGCCCTGGCCCTGGTGGAGGGAGGGGTCCTGGTCGCCGAGCCCCCGGCCCTTTGGTACTGCCAGGACACCGACGGCGATCTGGTCTGCGATGAAAAGAAACAGGTGACAAAGTATGGCAGCCAAGGGCCGGTTGAACATACCGAAAATGGCCTCCTCCCCGCGATGGACAATTGGATGTACAATGCGAAGTCCAGTCGAAGGTTCAGATTCAGCGCCGGAGAGATCATGGATGAGAAGGTAAATGGCAAGGGTCAATGGGGCATCGTTCAGGACAACTACGGCCGCCTCTACTACAACAGCAACTCCAGCTACCTGCACGTGGATCAAGTGCCGGGTCACTATTTTTTCCGAAACGGACGAAGCAGCAAGGGCTTTGGTCTGGGTGCCGCCGTACATCGGACCAGTGAAATTTTTTCCTCCCGGGTTAACCCCGGCATCAATCGGGGATATCAGGGGGGGATGCTCCTTACAGATGGTCGACTCGGCCGGGTGACGGCCGTGTGTGGGCCAACCATTTATCGCGGCGATCAATTCCCGAAAACATTTGTGGGCGACGCCTTTGTTCCCGAGCCTTCGGCCAATGCCATCGCGCATTTCAAGCTCGAAGAGCACGGGATTGAGGTGAAGGGCGAACACCAGACCTATCCACACCCCAGGTATGAGAAGGTTGAGTTTCTGACCTCAACGGATGAACGATTCCGACCGGTAAACACCTACACCGGTCCGGATGGCTGCCTGTACGTGCTCGACATGTATCACGGTATTCTCCAGCACAAAGTGTACGTCACCACCTACCTGCGCACCCAAATCGAGGAACGCGGTCTCGACCAGGACAACATGAGAGGCAGGCTGTACCGCATCGTCCATGAGGATGGCCCGAAACCACCCCCGCCTCTAGCCCTGGAACAGGCATCCACCCGTGAGCTTATACGCCAACTCGCCCACGAAAACGGGGTTCTCCGCGATACCGCGCAGCGCCTCCTGGTTCAACGGAAAGCCCCCGCAACGCAAGGCCTGCTTGAAGGACTTCCCGACGACGCCTATGACGACCACTTGTTCTTCATCCACGCACTCTGGACCTTGGCTGGTCTTGGCCAGCCCAGTGGTAAATTGTTTGAACGCGCTTGCCGGCATCCACACCCGAAGGTGCGGCTTGCGGCGTTACAGACAGGCGAAGGCCATGTGTCCGCCGAGACTTGCTTTACGCTTATCGATGATCCTGATCCCGCGGTTCGCATCCAACTCGCGTTCAGTCTTGGAGCACTTGAATCGGTAAGCGTCAGGATCACGGCTCTACTCCGCCTGCTCAAGGTGCACGGAGATGACCGCCTACTCCAGGAAGCCGCGATGAGCAGCCTGGCCGGTGACGAGCTGCTCACCTTGCAGATGATGCAGACTTCCGATCCCTGGCAAGACCCTACGCAGGCCGGGCCGCTTATGAAGCGACTAGCCGTCAGCCTATTTTCCATTCGACGTCCCGAGCCACTGGAGCACCTGCTGGCCTTCGCAGCCACGGAAACCCGGGATTGGGTCAAACAGGCTCTGCTGGAAGGCATCAGTAGCTCAGGCGGGAAGTCCAAACCCGTCGTCCTTGCGCAGAAACCGGCCGCAGTGGACCTGCTGGATGGCCACCCGGCTCTGGAACCCGCCCTGCGCTACGTCACCTGGAAAGGGGATGACCGCCAGCAAGCAGTGCCCGCGCAATTATCCGCACCCGACCAGGCGCTCTTCAACGTCGGAAAGATGTATTACACGGTTAGCTGTATGACCTGCCACCAGGTAAACGGGGCTGGCCTGCCCGCCCTGGCCCCCACCCTGATCGATACCCCCTGGGTGATGGGGCCGGACGAACGACTGGTCGCCATCGTGTTGGATGGTCTGATGGGTGTCATCGAGGTGGACGAAGAGGAATGGAATCTGGTCATGCCTCCACATCGTGATCACCCCACGTTGGACGATAAAAAAATTGCGGGAATTCTGACCTATGTTCGTAACAGTTTTGGAAATGAAGGAAAGCCCGTACAGCCCGCTACGGTCAAACGCATCCGTGAATCGACGCTTAACCGCCAAATGCCGTGGACAGTTAAAGAACTGAAAAACCTCAAGCAAGCTTCAGAAAATTAGAGGGTCTGCAAGTAGGTTTCCAGCGATTGCGGAATAGCTGAAGGAGCCACACCTACATATTTTGCAAGACGATCGAAATGGTTCATCTTCGCGACCTCTGCCGCATGCGCAGGATTTCGAATAAACCGGATATACGCAAAAAATCCATTACGACGCTCGGGCTGCATCAACCAGTGGGTCAGTAACCAGCTCTGCGAGTAAGCCAATCCAATGCGTTCGTTGCGTACGAGTCGGGCAAAGCCCTGCGGGCTGCGGTACTTCACCAGCTTCTGCCAGCTTACGAGATCGTTCAGGCGACTCGCTTCGCGCAGCTCTTCCACGGCATAATCCAGTCTGCTGCCGACGCTCATACTTTCGCAATAGGTGGCGAAGCCTTCAAGCAGCCAGAGGTTTTCTGAATGATGCGCAGAATGAACGCCGTAGGTGTAAAACAGTTGATGCGCACCTTCATGCTTCAATACGCGCTCGGTCTCCTGCTGACCGATTCGCTCCAATTTCTGCTGCTGATTCTGATGCCACTTGTATACGGCCGCCTTTCCGGAATATGAAGCGTACACACGCTTGTACTCACTGTGCATACCGGACAACTGCCTCTTGGCCGCATCCATTTCGGAAGAGGAGGTTTGATCATACAATACGAGACGGTCAAGGTTGGGGCTGTAGAATCCAGCACTGTAGCCCAAATTCGGTGCATGCTTTTTCCGGTACGCACTGAATTCCTCTTCGTGTGAGAAAAAAACGATCTGGATACTTTTCCCACGCGACTGTTGTTCAATCAGCGGCCCAAAACTGCGTAACACATCCTCATGCAGGTACTCGAGATTCCGAATCGCCTCCTCCACATCAAAAAACTTTTCGGTGGTCATCACCGTAAACGGCGGCCGGCGATAAAAATTCATACCGGGGAATTCCATACGAAAGCGCACGTCGCGGTAGGAGATGTCCACCCGAGCAACTGATCGCGCATTCATGCGGGCGATGTCGGAGCGCTTGACGACGAACTGCATGGATGCCGAATCGCCATAGGTCTGAAGAATGGTCACCGCATTTTCCGACTCAGACAAAATCTCGCCGGTGATGATGGTTCCATCCCGGCAAATGATCAGATCTTCGGGCTGCTCAGCCTGCATCGAACGCTCAAGCTTCTGATGCATGTTTTTTTCTTCGGAGGTCCAGGTCGCCGCCTGCTTCTCAACGGCCTTGACGGGTTCGTCCGAAATATCGAAAACATCGTCCAGGGTTCGTCCCGGGGCAGAGTTCAAGAAGAGGTACAAGCGTGGATCGTGATGATGATTCCAGAAGTAGAGCAGGAACACACCGGACAGCAAAAGGCCCAACAGTATCACGCGTATCCGAAAGAAGATCTTCGTCCTTTTGCCCATCGCGTCATACATCAGCATCTTTAATGCCAAGGAATCCTCCCATCTGTTTTATAAAGGCTTGTCAAAACGCCGTAATTCACTTAGGAATCCACCGCAAATCTCATGAAATACAACCTGTCCTATTTGAAACAACTGGAGGCGGAAAGCATCCACATCCTTCGTGAAGTCGCCGCCGAGTTTGAACGGCCGGTCATGCTGTATTCGATTGGCAAAGATTCGTCCGTCATGCTTCGGCTGGCTGAAAAGGCCTTTGCACCCGGGAAAATCCCCTTTCCCCTCATGCATGTCGATACGACCTTCAAATTTAAGGAAATGATCGCTTTCCGGGAAAAAATGGCCGCTGAAGTGGGTTTCGACCTCCTGGTCTGGAGCAACCCGGATGGGGTGAAAGACAAGGTCAACCCTTTCGACTTCGGCTCTGCTAAATATACCCAGATCATGAAAACCGAGGCGTTGAAGCAAGCGCTCGATCACTACGGCTTTGATGCCGCGTTCGGTGGCGCACGCCGCGACGAGGAAAAGTCACGTGCAAAAGAGCGAGTCTACAGCTTCCGTGACCGATTTCACCAATGGGACCCGAAGAACCAACGTCCTGAATTGTGGAACGTGTACAATGCCAAGGTGAACAAGGGCGAATCCATTCGCGTGTTCCCCATGTCCAACTGGACCGAGCTCGACGTGTGGCTTTACATCAAATTTGAGAACATCCCCATCGTCCCCCTCTATTTTGCCAAAGAACGCAACGTGATCGAACGCGATGGCACGCTGATCATGCCGGACGACGATCGCATAGAACTGCGGGAGGACGAAACGTTGATGAAGAAGAAAATCCGCTTCCGCACGCTGGGCTGTTACCCCCTGACCGGAGCGGTAGAATCCAATGCGGAAGACATCAACGGAATTGTTCAGGAGATGCTCCTTGCCACGACATCAGAACGCGAAGGACGCGTGATTGATTACGATGAGTCGGGATCGATGGAAAAGAAAAAGCGCGAAGGGTATTTTTAGGTGAATAAAGACGCACTTATCAGCAAGGACATCGAAGCCTATTTGAAAAAGCATCAGGAGAAAGACCTCCTGCGCTTCATCACGGCCGGCAGTGTGGACGACGGAAAATCCACTCTGATCGGACGCCTCTTATATGACGCCAAGTTGATCTATGAGGACCAACTTGCCGCCGTCAAAAAAGACAGCGCAACCCATGGCACGACCAATACCGATTTTGATCCGGCACTCCTGACGGATGGCCTCATCGCCGAACGCGAGCAAGGCATCACGATTGATGTAGCCTATCGCTATTTTTCAACGGACAAACGCAACTTCATCATTGCCGATTGTCCGGGTCACCAACAGTACACGCGCAACATGGCCACCGGTGCAAGCAACTGCAATCTGGCCATCATCCTGATCGATGCCCGTCATGGGGTCATGGAACAAACCAAGCGGCACAGCTTCATCTCTCGTCTGCTCGGCATCCGACATCTGGTCGTGTGCGTGAATAAGATGGACATCGTCGATTACAGCGAAGAGGTCTTCGAACAAATCCGTGACGATTACGAAGACTTCGCGGCGCGGCTAGAACCGTCCGAAATCAAGTTTATTCCGATCTCTGCGCTCGAAGGCGACAACGTGGTGGATCGCAGTGAGAACATGCCCTGGTATGCAGGTGCCCCCCTGCTCCAGTATCTGGAGAACGTGAGTATCGCCAGTGACCAGAACCTGATCGACCTGCGATACCCGGTCCAGTATGTCTTACGCCCCGACCTGAATTTTCGTGGGTTCGCGGGCACCGTCGCCTCTGGTATCATTCGAACGGGCGATCAGATTCTAGCCTTGCCCTCAGGGCAGACCTCTCGGGTAAAAGCCATCACCACGTTCGAAGGCGAAATTGAAGAGGCCTTCCCGCCCATGGCGGTTACCATTTCTCTCGAAGATGAAATCGACGTCAGCCGGGGCGACATGATCGTTCACCCGAACAACCTCCCGCGTGTTGAACAGGAATTCGATGCTATGGTGGTCTGGATGAACGATGACGCCCTGCTACCGGGAAAAGTTTACACCTTCAAGTCCGCCACCAACATGGTGGCCGGCACAGTGGATAAAATCCAGTATGCCATCAACGTGAATACCCTTCACCGGGAAAACCAGGCCCAGTTAGACGTGAATGATATTGGTCGGGTCACGGTCAACCTGCAGAAGCCGATTTGTCACGATCCCTACAGCAAAAATCATACAACCGGCTCGTTCATCATCATCGATCGCCTCAACAATCTTACTCTGGGTGCGGGAATGATCATTGAACGGGGTTCGCGCGCGACTAAACCCGCCACCGCGGTTTCCGAATCAGCCGAGCCCACCAGTAAGAACATCCGGAAAGAAGCCAGTCTGGTTAAGGCTTCTGAACGCGCTTCCCTGTTGAAGCAACAGCCGGTTACCATCTGGCTGACCGGGCTGAGCGGTTCGGGGAAATCAACCATCTCCCAGGCCCTGGAAGAACGACTGATCCAACAGGGCCAGGCGGCCTACGTGCTCGATGGAGACAACGTTCGACATGGGTTGAATCGCGACCTCGGATTTTCCGACGCCGAACGCACGGAAAACATCCGCCGCATTTCGGAAGTTGCAAAACTAATGAATCAATCGGGCCTGATCGTCATCACGTCTTTTATCTCCCCCTTTACCAAGGACCGTATCGGCGCCAAAGAAATCATTGGTGATGACGCCTTCATTGAAGTCTATATCGATACCGCGATCGAGGTTTGTGAAGAACGCGACCCCAAGGGCCTGTATAAGAAAGCCCGTTCCGGCGAGATCAAAGGGTTCACAGGGGTATCGGCACCTTACCAGCCACCCGCGGCACCCGACCTGGTGCTCGACACCACCCAACAAGCCGTTCAGAACTGCGTTGATTCCGTGATCGCGCTTATGCGGGAACGTGGTCTAATTGCCTAGCACCAGGTTCTGCTCCTCCATTCCTGCATCGAGCTGAAGTCCGTGCAGGATCTTCCAAGCGGAACCGGTGATCGATACTCGTCAAATCTTTCGATTTCACTACCCTGTGTAAATGAAACTGATCGCCTGCCCTCATTGCGATTTACTCTGCGAAATGCGGGGTCTTGAACCAGGTGATGCCGCGTTGTGCGAACGCTGTGGATCTTTGCTCTACCAGCATAAAGTTCGGAGTACCAGTCGTGCTCTCGGCTGGGCGATGGCAGGTCTGCTGCTTTTTATTCCGGCGAATGTGTATCCGATCCTGAAGCTGCGTGCGCTGGGCCTTGAACAGGACGCCACCTTATTTAAGGGCGTACTCGCCCTCATGGACAATCGCTTGTATGCAGTCGCGATCCTGACCTTCCTGGTAAGCATGTTGATTCCTTTCATGAAACTTCTGCTTTTAACCGCGGTACTCTGGTGGAGTAAGCGGCCTTCCCCACGGCTCGCGCGCTGGTTCCGCTACTACCATCATATCGATTCATGGGGCATGCTGGAGATTTATCTGCTCGGGGTACTGATTGCCCTGATCAAGCTGGGCGACATTGCGGAAGTGGTCATCGGCCTGGGCCTTTATTCTTTTGTTGGCCTGCTCGTGGCCAGCCTCGGCGCACAACTCACGCTGGATGAACACGAAATCTGGGAGCAGCTCGAAACATGACTTCCGCCATGCAGGAAGGCTACGCACGCTGCCACACGTGCGGCAAACTGGTAGAACATACGCATTCCGCCGAGCGCGAGGAGGCCCACTGCCCTCGCTGCGACTCCGTCGTGCACGCAAGAAAACCGCACAGCCTTGGACGTACCTGGGCCCTGACGATCGCGGCCACGGTGCTCCTGGTTCCGGCCTACAGCTTTCCGATCATGACAGCCCTCCGGCTGGGACAGGGCGAACCCAACACCATTCTTTCCGGGATATCCGAGCTGGTCCATGAAGGCATGTACGGTATCGCCTTTCTAATCTTTGTCGCCAGCATCGCGGTCCCGGTCGTGAAGCTGCTCGGATTGCTCTACCTTTTACTCAGTATTCAGTTACGTTGGACCAGTTCAGCCCGCCAGCGGACGGTCGCCTATCGTTTTATCGAGTTTATCGGGCGCTGGTCGATGCTGGATATTTTTGTGATATCCCTTCTGGTCGCCCTGGTCCAGTTGCAGCAATTGGCCTATATCACGGCTGGAATCGGGACCACCGCCTTCGCCGCGGTCGTGGTCATCACCATGTTTGCAGCGGAATGCTTCGACCCCCGATTGATCTGGGATGAGCCCGAACGGGACGTAAAAGGTGCTTGAGGTGTTTTGGCCCCGCGTTTACCCCGTAAACCGAACCTTTTCCCTGTTGACCGACCCCATTCCCCCGGCTATGGTTCTTCGCTTATTTAGTTAGACTGGCAACCGACCTGGACGTGTACTTATGGCAATGATGATTACTAAATTTCACCGGCTGATCGGCTCCAAGATTTTTTGGGGGCTGTTCATCACCATCATCTCGATTCTTTTCGTATTCACGTTCATTCCAAATACGGACGGCATGAATCCATTTGGGATCGGCAAACCCAAAAACGATGCGGGCATACTCAACGGCAAGCCTGTCAGCTACCCGGAGTACAGCAGCACACAGCGAAATGTCAGTGCGATCAACAATCTGTTCAACCAACGCCTGACAGATCGGGAATTGGAAGATCGGACCTGGCAGCGTATCGCCTCGCACCAGATGGCCAGCAAGCTGGGGATGCGCATCAGTGCAAACGATCTTCAGAATAGCATTGCCCAGAATTTCAGCGGCCCGCAGGGCTACAGCCCCCAGGCCTATGGAAACTTCATCAACCAGCAATTCGGTGGCCAGACCAATGCCTTTGAAGCGCTCTGGGCCGACTTCCTGGTCGAAAGCCAGTTGCGGAATGTCGCTGCGGATCAATTCCTCCTGGCGCCCAGTGAAATTAAGGAGCTCTACCATCAGGTCAAAGATCAGTTCACAGTTGAATATACGATCCTTGAACGAGACCAGGCCGGCGAAGTAAGCGTCAGCGATGCTGAACTTGCCAGCTACTACGAAGATCACAAGGACGAATTCAAAACACCGGAAGAACGAAGCGCATCCTATGTGGCCATCGCAGCAAGCAATTACGTCGCTGCGGCCCAGGCAGAGATTACGGATGAGCAAATCCAAACCTACTACGACCTGAACATCGGACAATTTACCGTCACGGACATGGTGACCAAGGTCCAGGCTGCGGTCACGCCAACCAATGCCCTGGCCACGGCGACCAATGCACTGGCCACGGCGACCAATGCGCTGGC
>JBLIND010000204.1:0-11311 GCA_047639095.1 Candidatus Omnitrophota bacterium
GCACCCGCACCGCAATCAGCGCTCCAATCACGGGTGATGCCGACTCAGGCATCAGCACGAACATCACGTATACCCACACGCTGGATTTTGGTCAGGGAAGCCCCGGGGCCTTGATTAATGACGAGCAATTCGACGCTTATCCCGAGGCGGTCAACGGGTCGTTAAATTTCTTACGCACGGTATTCACCAGCACGCTGGCGGATCACCCATGCAACGCCAATCATAATGTCACGGGCAACTTGAGTAACCTGATGACCGACATGTTGTATAATGGCGGAAACGATCCCGGAGGGACGACGACCTGGACGCTTACGGGCTTGAGTCCAGGTACCACGTATGAAACCCGCATCTATGTTCGGCAATGGGCTGTAAATCCAAGTCGGCAGGCCATCCTGGTCTTTGACCCGGATGGTGCTGGCCTGATAAACGATGCAACACGCTTGATCAATGAGGACGACGCCACTTCGGCAGGGATGCCCACGGCGAATCAGCCATACTATATCAGCTATACCTTTACGGCGGTTCGTGGAGAAGACCTGGTCATCACGGCCACCCAAACATCCTTCAACAACTCCTGGCATCACTACGGACTCAGTAATCAAGTTTCGAGCGCTGCACCTCGGCCGGTTGAGTTCCGGGACATTACGTTCTCCGCTTTGCCAAGCGCAAGGCACGCGAACGCGTTACAGACAAAGTTTGATCGCGGCGAGCACGGTTAAGATGATGACGATGTGGTTGAATGCGGCCTGTGGGACTTTTGGTTGCAGCCATCGGCCGGCGAATGCTCCGAGCGTCACGGCGGGAATCATCCAGAGCGTACTCAGGAAGGCCTCCAAGCTGATAACGTTTTCCATGGCGTAAATGGGAATCTTCAAGACGTTGATGATGAGGAACAGCCAGCCCATGCTGCCGAGGAACGCCGTCTTGTTGAAGCCGCGAAAGATCAGGTAAATATTCATCACCGGCCCTGCGGCGTTGCCGATGGTCGTCGCGAAACCGGTCAGGATACCGATGAAGACGGCGATGATGGGATGCTTTTCCCATCGTTCACTGTCCATCCGTCGCCGGAGGGTGTCGATCAGCACCATGCTGAGAATCAATCCGCCGAGCACGGGGCCGAAGATCTCAGGACGAATGACGCGGAGCCCCAGCCAACCGGCGAGCAGGCCAAGGCCGATCCATGGGAGTAGCTCGGCGATCTTTTTCCATTGAGCATGCTGGCGATAGAACAGGATCGCAAACACGTCGCCATAGATCAGAATGGGCAGCAGCCAGCCGAGCGACGAGCGGGGATCGCCGACCGCGAGCGCGATCAGGGGCACCTGCAGGATGCCGATCCCGGGAATGCCACTTTTGGAAAAGCCGACGAGAATCGCAATGCCGATGAAGACGGGCAGGAACAGCTCAGGCGAAGCGCCGGGGGGGTAGGTCATCCAACCAATTCCTTGCACACTTCCAGCGCGAGCCGACAGCCGTCATAGTATTCCTTCAGGTCGACATATTCGTCCAGGGTATGCGGGTTGTGCTGCCCGGCGCCGAGGGTCACGGTCGGGATGCCATGGGCGTTCAGGTAATTGGCATCCAGGCCACCGTCGATCACCGCGCAACGGGGTTTATACCCAATCGTCTTCGCGGCTTTACACGCGATTTTCACGCAGGGTTCGTTTCGATCGATCTTAAACGCGTGATAATCTTTTTCGCAGTGCCAGGTGATCTTTCCAGTTACCTTCTTGTGATTTTTCACCCGGCTGGCCGCCCGGTGAAAACAGGCTTCGATGGTGCCGGTAATCTCCTCGAGAAATTCCGGATCGTGACTGCGGGATTCGCCTTTGAGGAAGAGCTTGCCGGTGACCTCGTTGGTGGCTTCGCCTCCCTGGATCACGCCGACGTTCGAGGTGCCTTTTTTACCTTTGATCCGAATTTTTCCGAAGTAGCCCTTGGCTTTGATCTCCGCAATCGCCTGGCTGGCAATCAGAATGGCGGATACGCCGTGCTCGGGATGCACGCCTGCGTGGGAGGCGACGCCCTGGATGCTGACGTCCCAGCGATGGGCGCCGATCGCCCCGATTTCGATGAGGGCGGGATCACCGGAATCGTAATTGAAGCCCATGACCGGGTTTCCGAGGTCCTTCGGTTTTACGAAACGGGCGCCCCAGAGTCCGATCTCCTCGCCTACGGTAAACAGCAAAGTGATGGGCGGGTGGGGGATGTTTTTCGTGAGCAACGTTTCCGCGAGGGTAACCAGGCAGGCCACGGCGGTTCGATTGTCTCCACCCAGTGCGGTGGGTCCCTTGGGAACGATTCGTTTGCCCTTGATGGTGGGCACGGCCCCGCGGGTGAGGGGGACCGTATCCATGTGCGAGGAGAAAAGCACACGTGGGCCCTTGATCGTTCCGGGAAGCTTGACAATGAGATTTCCGGTTTCGAAATCGCCGGGAATTTTTTTGTTAGCCTGGTCGATCATCATCCAGGAAGGTTTGACCCCGACCGCTTTCAGACGGCGTTGGATGTCCATCGAAACGTTTTTTTCACGGCCGCTCAGTCCGGGTATCGCCAGCAGGCCCATGAGGTGATCAAGGGCATTTTTTTCGTTCATCATAGCGTTCTCTCTCTGTTCAATCGCCCGGATCAATCCGGAATTCGATGGCGCGGACCTTGTCCTTGCCAAAAACGTCCTGAATGTTGTTCAGGACCATGCCTTTGGCGTATCGTTCCATTTCCATGAGCCAGCCGGAATGACTGACGTAAATTGTCAACAGGCCGTTATCGTACTGCCCGGGACGCGTGTTGCGAGCGACCTGAGCCCCGGTGATTTCCTCCCAGCGCTCTTTGATTTCATCCAGCCAGAAGGCGCCTTCCAAGCCGCATTTTTTGACTACTTGCGGAATGAGATCACCAATCGACAGATCGCGTGGTTTTCGCTCGGGACGATATTGGGGGACCTGCAGGCGTTCCCGCATGAGCTGGTCGCGTCCCCTGTTTTCTTTTCGTTCGCTACGTCTGGCCATTTGGAAGTCTATCTTGACGGAGAGGAGGGGGAGCGTCAACGACGCTGTCGGAGTTTGCGTCATCCCGCGTGTGGCGATGTCGCTACTTTAAATACCGGCTGCGATACCAGGCGAAGCCCCAGAGGTCGTATAAGGTGCGCGGCAGGCGCTTGAGGTTCGTGTATTTGGACGTGCCATGGATACGGGAGCGATGGTTGACGGGTAATTGGTGAATCGTTCTGCCATTCAGCATGAAGTAGGCAGGCATAAACCGGTGTACGCCATCGAGGGGAGGGAGGTCGCCAACGCATTCGCGCTTGAAGACCTTGAGACTGCAGCCGGTATCACGTATTCCATCGTTGGTGACCGCGCTGCGCACGCGGTTCGCGATGCGGGATCCCAGGCGTCGGGACCAGCTGTCCATCCGCTTCTCCCGGTAGCCGCACACCACGTCGTAGGATGAGGCCGCCCGAGCCAGGGCGGGGATATCCGCGGGATCATTCTGTAAATCTCCGTCCAGGGTTGCGATCAGCTCCCCCGTTGCCGCGTTCAGGCCGGTCAGCATCGCTGCAGACTGGCCACGGTTGCTCGTGCAGAGGATGGGCCGCAGAAAGGCGTAGCGCTCCTGAGCCTGTTTCAGGTGGTCGGGCGTACCATCGGTACTGCCATCATCAACCAGGATGACTTCATAGCCCTCGAAGGCGTCACGTATGGTAGCCAGCTCATCGAGCAGGGGTGCGATGTTCCCTGCTTCATTGTAAACCGGGATGACGACAGATAAATTCATTGATTCGGCACGAAATAAAAATTACGAATGCATTAGCTTAAGATGATTCAGGGAAACAAATCAAGCGGGTGCTGAGGATATGAAACTGTCCATCATACTCCCGGCTCACAATGAAGAAGAGCGGATACGGCCGACGCTCGACGCCTACATTGACTATTTTAATGGGATCTATGGGGACAAGGTCGAATACATCGTCATCGTAAATGGCTCCATCGACAACACGGTTCGGGTGGTCCACGAGTACATTGCCCAATACAAAAACGTCAAGATGGTCGATATCAAAGACCGGATCGGGAAGGGCGGGGCCTTATTACGCGGCTTTCATGAAGCCATCGGTGATCTGGTGGGCTTCGTTGATGCCGATGGCGCTACCCCGCCCCAAGCGTTCCAGGATCTGGTTGATCACATCGGTGATGCCGGTTGCATCATCGCTTCGCGCTGGCTGCCCGAATCGAATGTGGTCTTTAAACAGCCCTTACCCCGTCGCATCGTTTCACGGATCTTCAATCGCCTGGTCAAGCTGTTGTTCGGGGTGGACATTCACGATACCCAGTGTGGGGCCAAGCTTCTTACCCGCGAGGCGGTAGATCGCGCTGTGTTTAAGGTCAGTAGCCACTTCTGGGCCTTTGATGTCGATCTCCTGTTTCAGGTCGCCCGCGAGGGGTTCAAGGTTACCGAGCATCCGACCACCTGGCACGATATTGCCGGATCCAAGGTCAAGGTCGTGAAGTCCTCCTGGGAAATGCTTCTCGCGATTTTCCGCCTGCGCTTGCGCTACTCGCCCCTGCGTCCGCTGGTGAATCTTGCGGACAAGCTGGTCGGTCGACATATTTTCCAGCATCGCATCATGCAAGGGCGTTTGATCATGCAGCAGCAGCGCGAAAACGACCTCACCCAGCGGTTGTCTCAGCTTCCGCCGGATCCGCCTGAATGATCTATCTGATCAGTCATTACTACCATCCCGAATCCAATCCGCCCGCCAATCGGTTTGGGTATCTGTCCAGCATTTTGCGTGACCGATATGGTGATGACCAGGTCGAGGTCATCACGGGTTTTCCGAACCATCCCTCCGGAAAACTGCCCAGCGCCTATTGGGGGCGCCTGTGGAAACGGCGGGTTGGCCCCGAGGGTGAACGGGTGCTGAGTCTCTGGGAGATCCCGGCTCCCAACCGTGGATTCCTCTTAAAGACGATCGGCTTTCTGTCCTTCGCTGCCAGCCTGTTTGTGTATCTGCTGTTTAAACGCATGAAGCCCGGTGATTTGATTTATGTGACTTCGCCTCCGGTCTTTCCCATGTACGTGGTCACGCTACTTTCGACGTTTAAACGCAACTTCCGCTTTGCGATCGATATTCGAGACCTCATGCCTCAGATCGTGGCCGGCATGGGGTTTATCAAAAAGGATACCTGGAAGTACCGGACCTTGTTGAAATGGACCCACGCGGCTTACGCGCGTTCTGAAAAGGCCTGTGGCGTGGTGGAAGGGATCTGTGGGTACATCGACGAGCAGATTGCACCCGCTAAGTGCATGCTCATTTATAATCCGATGGATTTAAGTTTGCTGAAGCCGCTCGACGCGGCGGAGGTGCAGACCTTCCGTGCAGCACATCCAGCGTTGTTTGGCGATTCATCCAAGGTGACCTTTTTATTCGCCGGTTCCCATGCGGTTTACATGGACTTGATTGGCCTCATGAAGGCTCTGGTCCTGCTCAAGGAGGAAACGCTGAATTTTCGATTCATCCTGATTGGGTATGGGGAGGAAAAAGAAAACGTGATGAGCTTCGCCCGCGCGCATGGGTTGGAATCGCTGGTGACCTTCCTCGGGTATCAGAGCCGGGACGATCTGGTGAAATATATGTGCGCGGTGGACTTCTGTTACTCCTCCACCATCGATCAGGAAATTTACCAGATGGTGATTCCCACGAAGGTGCTCGAATACATGTCCTGCAATAAGTTTGTGGTTTGTGTGCATGACTGCCCGTTCGCCGAGCGTTTGCGGGATCTGGGCCATTGCCTGCTCGCTTTTCCAGAACGTCATGAAGAAATTAAGAATGTGTTGAAAGATCTGATCGAAAATCGCGGAACCTATATAAACGATGTGCAGACGCGGGCGTTTATCGAAGAGGAATTCTCGCTGGATCGGTTTCGCGAGCGCATGCTGGTCTTTTTCGCTGACTTGCTGCCGAAATAACGTGGTAGGTTAGCAATGTCCGGCCGGAAGGGCTGAATTCGTATAAGGAAGCAGATCATGAAGTGGTATTTGATACTTTGTTTAACCGTTGGGTCCGTCGTTTGGGCGGATACCCTGGAATTGATTTCCGGTGAGGTGCTCGAAGGGGAAATTCTGACCGAAAATGCCCGGGAACTGGAATTTGAGATCAGCCGGACCCGCTCGCGTTCGTTTCGCAACGTGCTGATTGTTTCGCATGACCTCGTAAAGAGATTGTCGCGATCCACGCCGAAACCGAAAATTCTCGCCGAGATTACGGAAAGCACCCGACTCAACAACGAGCCGCCCCAGGAGGTGGAAGTGACCTACTCCCTGGAGAAGCTGAAGGATCTCCTGCGCATGAATGAAGGGCTCATGGAGAACGGGCAGTACGATGATGCCATTGCCTTATATAAATCGGTCGTGGACGACGCCTATGAGGCCAGCAAGGTCGAATCCAATCTCGTGGCCCGCATGGAACTCACCGAAGTGCAGGAACGCGGATATAAATTTTGGATCGTCGCCCTCGACGGCAAACAGGATTCCATGAAGGAAAAAGAGCGTCGGCTCGAGACCATCGTGGAGAACGAAGTCGATGTGGCGGAGGATAACCTGGATAAGGCGCGGGACCTGGCGAGACAAAACAGTCGGTCGAATAACCGCACCGTGGTCAAATTGGGTTCCGGTCGAACCCGATCGCCCGTTGCCACCGGAGGTCAATCCGATAAGACCCTGCAATTGATCTATGATCAGGCAGTGGCGAAGAAAAGCCAGTTTGATGCCTGGGCCAAAACCAACGCGGCGGAGATTAAAAATCTCGAGGCGGAGGCGGCCCTGCTGAAAGAAAAGAATAAGCAGATCTCCAGAGAACTCTACACCCTGAAGCGGCAGGTGAAAGATCATGAGAAGATTCGGAGATAACCTGCGTGCCTGCTTGCGCTGGCTCATCCTTGGATGGGTGGTAACCCTCCATGCCGCATCGGAAGAGGCTGAGGTGCCTGTGCATTCCGCGCACACAGATCTTACTGCGCGAGGGGAAGCCTATTTCGAGGTTGCGGTCTTCGTCCTTACCGAACGTCCAGAAACAATTAAAGAAGACGGTCTAGAATTTCGGATTCTGAAGCAGGATGTTGAGACGGATGAGATTAAGCCGAAGATGAAGCGCAGTAGAGCCACCGGCTTCTTTCTACTTCATAAGGACGCGTACTATTTCATTACCGCCCGGCATGTCGCCCGGAGCATGACACCCGGCACCCGACTGGGATTTATTAATGCGCGTGGTGATTCTCGTTCGTTCATTTTCGCGAAACTGGTCGGAAGCGCCGAGCGTTTCACCTGGATTCATCATCCCAAAACCGATCTCTCGGCCATGAAATTGCATATCCCGGAGAAGGGGCCGGGTGAACTTAGTGATGTCGCGATGCGAACGGAGGACCTGTATCTGGCGGTACCCCCTCGCACTTCGCGGCTGGTTGTGAGCGGTTTCCCCGGTGGCCTTGGAACGCGAGGAGGCAAAATCTCTCCGATCACCGCGGTCGTTCATCTGGCCAGCGATGAAATTGTCCTCGATGCCGACCTCGATGGCATCCATGTTGACACGGCGTATCTGGTAAACCCGCCAGCCGGAAAAGGATTCAGCGGCGGCCCCATCTTTTACGAGCTGCCCGATGGCTCGGTGAAATGCACGGGGATTTTGAATGGTGCCTGGAGCGACCCGACCGGGGGGAAGTTCAGTATCAGTGTGCCTGCCCGCCACATCCTGGACCTGTTGCCGGAGTGAGCCGGGCTCCAAGCCTTCAGATAGCCAGGGTTCCTTACCCGAACAGGTCCATCACCGGTGTGCCTTTGTGTGCGACGGTAAAGGGTCGTGCGGAGGGAGAGGTGACGATTTCATCCAGGGGCAGGCCGAGCGCATAGGCGATGGTCGCATTAAAATCCGGAATCTTGATCTGATTTTCGACTACCTGCTTTCCGGCTTCGTCCGTTTTTCCGTAGACCTGGCCACCGGCAATTCCTCCGCCGGCGAGCAGGCCGGTGAAGGCGGTGGGCGAGTGGTCGCGCCCGTCATTGGAGTTGATTTCCGGTGTGCGACCGAATTCCGTGGCCACCACGACGAGCGTATCGTCGAGTAAGCCACGTTCTTTCAGGTCGGTGAGCAGGGCGGATAACGCCTGATCCAGCTCGGCAGCCTTTTCGGGAACGGTTACAAAATTATTGGTATGCGTATCCCATCCGCCGGAGGTCACCTCGACAAATCGAACGTCATTTTCAATCAGGCGACGGGCCAGCAGGCAGCCCTGGCCAAACCCATTTTCGCCATAGGCTTCCTTCAGGTGCCTGGGCTCCTTATTGAGGTCGAACGCATCGAGGTCCTCACTTTTCATCAGGCGAAGGGCATCGGCATACATGTCTTTGTACGCCCGGACTTCTTTGAGATCGTACGTGCGTTCAAACCGGGCATCCAGCGCTTCGGCGAGGTCCAGCCTGTCGCGAAAGGTGCTTTCGGTTACATACTTGGGACGCTTGCTGTCCTGGAGCCCTTTGGCCGGATCACCGATGGCCAGGGGGGCGTATCTGGACTCCATGAACCCCGATCCGATGCCCCGACTTCCGCCGCCAATCGAGACGTTTCCGGGGAGACGTTCATTGTGCAGGCCATCCAGCTTGAGGATCCATGAACCCATGCCTGGATGCTGGATGGTTCCACGTTTTTCGTAACTGGAGTGCATGAAGTAGGTGCCTTGTTCATGCGCACCCTGCGTGCTGGTGAGGGATCGTACAATGGCCAATTGATCCGCCTGTCGGGCGAGACGGGGCAGGTACTCACTCACGATAATCCCCGGCACATTCGTCTTGAGGGTGCCCACGGGGCCTTGGACCTCCTTGTTCTCCGGTTTCGGGTCGAAGGTATCAATGTGGCTCATCCCGCCTGCGAGGTAGAGATAGATGACGTTCCTGGCTTTGCCGGTTTTGGCCGCGGTGGCGGCATGCACTCCAATGGGAAGAACGCTCAGACCGAGAAAGGTTTTCGCGGCGCGGGCGGCGAAGTCTCGGCGGGTCAGTTGGTTCAATGGTGCTTGGTTCATAGTGGTGCTCCGATCAGGGGATGAAAATGAACTGCTTGGTGTTGAGTATGGCCCAGGCGATGTTGGCTATGCCCATCTTGCCGTTCTCCTTCAGCTGATCGATCAGCAGAGCTTTCTCGTCGGCATCGGGTCGACGGCTGAGCAGGGTGATGAACAGGTTGTCCAGCATCACACCCGGCTTCGCGGAATCCGCTTTGAGGTTTTTGCGCAGCAGGGAATCCTCCATGAGTAGCGACTGGGAGTATTGCCCGTTCATCATTGATAAGATCTGCGGGATGGATGCATCCGCATTCGCATTCTCGATGACCTCCCGGTCCGACTGGCCAAACTGGCTGAGAAAACTGCCGGGCTGCATGGGCGACTGGAGTTCCGATGCGCGAACCAGAAAGGCACCGCGGCCATTGCCGTAAGGGCGGTCACTCATCATACTCATTGCGCTCCCGCCCCCAAGAATGGCGCTGGTCTTCAACTGACGTTCGCGGTTGGACTGGCCTTGTTTCTGGATGAAGCGTCGACGGGCCATGGGATCTTGAATTTCGGCAGCCTGCTTTCGTATTGCGGCAAAGTTCTCCTGCTTTTCCTGTTCCAGCGCAGCCAGCTGATTGGCCATTTCGACGATTTCCTCCGGGGTTTTGTTTTCCAGGACCTTTGCGCGTTCCGTTTGATCGTTATAGCGCTGTTGAACCGGACGACCTTCCCGCGAATCGACATCCTCCACGACCAGAGTCATCACGGAATCCCAGATCTGCTCGGCGCTCATCCGGGTCATCACCGGACCCGGGAAATGATACGTTTCCTCGGACGTGATATCCCGATTATATTTTTCACGTTGATAGAGTTTACTGCGGTAGAGCACCTTCAGGAATTCCTTCATGTCGTAATCGAGTCGAATCATCTCCGCGCTGAGAAAGGCCATCAACTCCGGATACGTAGCGGTGGTCTTGTCGGTGAGGTCGTCCACGGGCTCAATGAGCCCGCGGCCCATGACCTTTTTCCAAAGCCGATTGGCAATGACCGTGGTGAAGCGTGGATTCTCTGGTGAAGTCAGCCATTGGGCATAGACTTCGCGCGGCGCATCTTTATGGGTGATGATAGCTTCGGGGCCGAAGATGACTTTGGGTTCAACGCGCTGGCTGGGGCGGGCGTTATCGTAGGCGTAATCACCTGGCAGCCGAAGGGCACGATCGCTTCCCATCGCGCCAAAGCTGTAAGGCGCGAAAATTTCCTGGTACGCCCGTTGCATGGTACGGTCCGGCTGCATCAATTCCCGGCTAACGGTTTCGCCCCGCATACGTGCCTGGCCGACTTCTTTCATCTTGTCCTTTCGGGCATAGGCAATGACCTCACGTAACATCGGATTGTCCTGCGGGCGGATGCGCGTCTTTACGTCGTAGGTATGGGCGGCCATTTCGTAGAACTGCTTTTGCGTCCAGGTATCGAATGGATGGTCATGACACTGCGCGCACTGCAGGCGCGTGCCGAGAAAAACCTGTGCCGTGTTCGACATGTTGTCGAGTGGCATGCCCGTGTCGCGCAAATAGTACCCCACCGCGGGATTGTCGCGTGGATAGCCTTCGGCCGTGATCAGGTCATACACCACCTCATCGTACGGTCGGTTTTCGCGGATGTTGTTCTTGATCCATTCGACATACTCGTTGCCCCCCGGTACCTGATTACTCAACCGCGATTTCGCCCGCAACAGATCTGCCCACCAGGTGAACATGTGATGTACGAAGGCTTCCGAATCCAAGAGATCTTCCACAAGGCGGGGGCGCTTGTCAGCCTCCTGTGAACCGAGAAAGGCCATGGTTTCCTGGAAGGTGGGAATCCGACCGGCGATGTCCAGATACGTTCGACGGACGAATGTTTCGTCGTTCACCAAGGGTAGGGGGGAGATGCCCCGTTCGCGATGATAGGTGTTGATCAGTTCATCGATTTTGTCAGAAGCGGAGAAGGGGCTTTCTTTCTGACTCAGCTGAACCGGGGATACGGCATGCGCTTGAAACCCGGCAAGCAGTGGGATCAGCATGATGAGTAAAGCGGGAAGCATATTCCGGCGGGGTTTCGGGTTCACGTGCAATCTCCTGAAGTTGATGGCGGTACCATTCATGGGCCATAGAACGTCCTTCCTTCAGGATTATTGCATAAATTTCTCCGGCCATCATGGGGTTTCGAGCAATCGATGTCCGCGGTTTGAGGCTGTGTGGCCCGAAAATGATGCAGTCTTTATTCAAAAGCGACGT
>JBLIND010000205.1:0-11299 GCA_047639095.1 Candidatus Omnitrophota bacterium
GCCAGGCTCCATCCCAGTTGGCATTGACCTTTCCATTATTGCTCACCGTCCCATCGTAGCGCGCGCCGTTGGGATTGATCGAGAAGACGTAGCCGTTGCGCTGATCGTGAAAGGTGTCGATCGCGAAATAGGTGTAGTCGTCGGAGAAAATACTGCCGTCCCGGGTCATCTTGCGGGCGATGATGTCCTCCGGTCGGGTGTCATACATCCAGATGCCGACGTAGAGGGTTTCCGCGTCGTACAACACCTTGAACTCCGAGCGCTCCGTCATGTGCGGCCCCTGCTCCGGTTCGTATTCCGTCAAGGGCCCGCCGGCTTCCGCCTGCGCCCAGACCGCTTCGTCCAGTTTCCCATCGATGAGCGGCGGCGTGTCGATGCGCAGGGCGCGGATCGACGGGAATTCCTCCGCATGGAGCGATGCGGTGAACAGGATGCAGGCGATGGCGATGGTGAAACGCATGAACCCGAGGAGTACATCATAGGTTCAGGCGAGGGGAACACCGATTTACGCAATTTTTAGTGAATGCCGCGGGCCGCCTGCTCTTTTCAGCCGGTCCTTTAATGAATCGGACTGCCACGCGACCCAACCACATGTGCCGCCTTCGATTCCTCTTCCTTTTCAGCCTCTCCGACGACAGCCCGCGTGCGAAGTCTTGCGTACTGGAGTCATATCGCGAACGCGCTTAAGCAGCTTTACATGCATCTGTCCGGTGATTGAAGATTCATTCGCCCGGGCCCCTGTAGGGAGCCCTCGATAATCTGGTGAACCTGGAAACGTTTGAGCTCACGACCGAGCGTGCGTGTACGATCAAGCAAATGACCGAGTACTTCAGCGAGTTAAAAGCGTCACGCACACCTGAATAACACTACTTGGACTGTAGCTGGCTCCGCGGGATCGTGATGCTGTACACGTCCTGGTCTTCGATGGTCACACAGCGAAAGGTCACGGTCGGATCTTCTTTGCTCAGGTCAAAATCCAGCAGTCCGTAGTAGTTCCCTTTGTTGTACGAAAAGATCGCGTCCTTGCGGGTGCCATGCGTGTGGTTGTTGGTGAGCTTCGAGGTTTCAAACTCGTACAGAGTGTAGCCTTTCGGCCGCTGGATCTGGTAGACGTCCGTGCGATGCCGGTCGGCGGAGATGAGGATTACGCCTCCGATCTGATGTTCGTCAAGCAGGCCCAGGATTTCCTCGCGCTCCTCCGGAACGCCCCACCAGGAATCCTTGCCGTTCTTGTCGGCGGTTTCGGTCCAGAGGGTGCCGGAAGCGATGACCTTAAACGTGGCGGTCGACGCTTTGAGTTTGTCCTTCAGCCACGCTTTCTGCACCGGCCCGAGCATGCTGCCCTGTTTGAAATCGCGGTAGTAGCGCCCATCGGTCATGAAGAAGTCGACGTCGCCGAGTTGAAAGTCGAACCAGCATCCCGGCTGTTCCGGACCGCCGCCGTAATACGGGTTCGGCCAGTTTTCCTTGAACACGTTCCAGACGGGAACCTTGTAGTCCGGCTTGAAGGGGTCGAGGCCGCCGGCGGAATCGTTGTTGTGAAAGTCGTGGTCGTCCCAGATGGCATAGATCGCGGTGGATGCACTGAGGCGCTGATACTCGGGCCGCAACTGACGGCGATAGTAGTATAAGCGCTGGAGGCTGCGGTTGAGCCCATCATCGATGTAGACGTTGTCGCCGAGAAAGAGAAAGGCGAGGGGCTTACGGGCCGCGATGGTGTCCCACATGTTTTCGTAAACGTGGTTGTACCGGGCACCGCCTCCGAAGCCGACGGAGAAGCGTGCTCGTTCTCCGCGCGCGGGTGCGGTGACAAAGCTCGCTGGCGTCTTGAGCGCGATTTCACCGTCCACTTCGATCTGGTAATAATAGCGGGTCGATGCCTGCAGCCCCTTGATCGGCAATTGCACCGTGTAATCGGTTTGCGGACCAGTGGTGAGCGGCCTGCTGAACCAGCCCTGGTGGAATGCCGGTTCGTCGTTCACCAGCACCTGGACCTCTGCGGCCTGTGGGGTGCGCAACCAGATGAGGGCGGAGGTATCGGTCAGGTCACCGATAACCGGTCCACCAAAAAGTTTCATCTCATTGGTCGCGATAATCGCCTGAAAGACCTCCTGGGTATTCACGTCCTTCAAGCCCGCATCTTTTTTTCCGCTCTCGATCATTTCCTGCCAGAGGTAGGGCTCAAGTGCGCCGAGAACGGGGAAGTCCGGCGGGGTGGGAATCATTTCCTTGGCGAAGAGGAGGGCGGGGAGGCTGGCGAGAAGCAGGAGGGTCGTTTTCATAGTTTTCCGATAATAGGAACCAGTTTAGAAAATCGTTCCGATGATAGGAAGACTCGATTCGCGTGGTTTTCGAGACCTGCGTTATGCAAGAGGGTCAGGCCGCCTCGTACTTGCGGCCACTGAAGGTCAGGTACGCGATCAGCAAGAGCAACTGGACGGTACCGAAGGCTATTTTTACCGCGTAGGGAATGATGGGTTCGTGGTACTGGGAGAAGAAGGCTTCGATGATGCCAGCCCAGACGAGCATGAGCGCGACGCCGATGATCAGGGTGACGAGGTCGGGGGCAATCTCACGCAGGCGGGCACCCATGGCCTTGCGTCGATTGCGCCCGATGAGGGCGGCCGCGATGACCAGGCCGGCCTGGCCGCCGATGAAGATGGCGGGGAGTTCGATGGAGCCGTGGGGCAGCAACCACCCGGCGAGAAAGACCGACTGGCCGGCGGTGATGTAATCATGCATGACCAGACCGAGGATACAGCCGTTGTAAAAGAGCAGGACCATGGTGCCGATGCCCCAGGTGATCCCGAAGACCATGGCGTTGATCGACACCCGGGTGTTGTTGACCATGAGGTGGCCGGCAAAGGTGCCTTTTTGTCCAGCCATGCGATCGCCTTCGGCCTGGGCGGCCTCTTCTTCGGCGACGCGATCATTGGGGTCCATAAACAAGTGGCTGAATTGAGGCGGGACGAATACGGCTTTGGATTCGGGATCGAAGCGCACCGCGAGGGCCGAAAAAATGGCGCCGACGATGGTGATGCCGAGGGCGAGGTGGAACGCGTTGGCATGCCGGCGAAAGGTGCTGGGGAAGGTGACGAAGAACCAATGGAGCGGGGTGAAGCGATGAGGCTTTTCCCCGACCGCGTGGATCTCGCTGTACGCGCGGGCGACGAGCGATTCGAGGTAGACCTGAATTTCGGAATGCGCGCTGAAGGTCGAGACCTTGCTCAGGTCGGAGGCGGTGCGCTGGTAGAGATAGTTGAAGCGCTGCAGTTGAGTGAGGTCGAGCTTGCTGGTTGCGCGCTCCATGCGGTTGAGCATTTCTTCGAGCTCATTCCAGACCGGGCGCTCGGTCGCGAGAAAGTGTTGGAGGTCGATGATCACAGCATCTGCTTCTGTTTGACCTGCATGTACTGACTGATGATGTCGGCGCAGGCGCGTTCGTTGGTGAGTTGTTGCAGGTGTACACCGGAGGTTTTCAGCGACTTTTCCAGGTCGCGAATCTGCTCCCACTGGAAGTGATAGGCGAGCTGCAGGTAGATGTCATCCAGGTCGTTGACTTCGGTCTTTCCGAAGAGCGGTTCAACGCCTTTGGGAGTGATCACATTGATCATGACCAGATGTTGGCGGCTGATCATTTCGACGTGTTTGGAGAAGGACTCCGCGATGACCGGGTCGTCAAGGTTGGTGAGGAAAATCAGCAAGGCGCGTTTGCGCAGGCGCAGGCGGATGAAGGAGAAGAGCTCCTCGAAGTCCGGGGTAACCATGTTGGGCTGGAGGGTGTAGAGGGCCTCCGCGCAGGCGCTATAGTGCGCCTTGCCACCCCGGGCGCGGACGAAATTCTTTACGCGATCATCGAAGACCAGAAGGCCGAAGAGATCGCCCTGGTGATGCGCAACCTGGTGGAGCAACATGGCGGCGGTGATGTAGCGTTCGAGCAGGCTTTCCTGTTCCGGCAGCACCTCTTCGGCGATCTCGCGATCGCGGGTGTAGCCGCCGGGGCGTCGTGCACTCAGGCGGGAGGAATCCACGATGACGTACACCTCCTGGGTGCGTTCGATCTGGAAGACCTTGGTGACCGGGGAGCGCCGTTTCGCGGTGGCGCGCCAGTGGATGTCTTCGTAGCTGTCGCCGTGCATGTATTCGCGGAGCATTTCGAATTCACGGCCCTTGCCGATCTGGCGGATCGATTTCTCCCCCACGCGTCCACGGTTGAGGAAGGCCGCGGAGGCGGATTTGCGATCCGAGCCGAGATTGGGATAGACTTTGATTTCGCAGGCCACGGGCATCCGGCCGCGCACGTGCCAGAGTTTGAGCCGCGAGTCGGTTTCGAGGTAGGCGTGTTCGATGACGATGCGGCCGCGTCGATATGGGCAGCATTTCCAGCTCTTCAGAATGGCCGATTTTTCCGGGGTGAGCCGGGCCTCGAGGATGTCCTGTTTCAGGCCGAGGCCCGGGGCGGAGGTGAAGCCGATGCGGAGGTTGAGCTTACGTTTGCGCGTGTCTTCGACCGTGCAGGTGAGGTCGCCTTCGATCCGACTGGTCAGGCGAATGGTCTTGGGGAAGGTCAGGGTGAGTCCGGTCCACCACTTCAGGTTCGTCGCCGCATCGTAAATGGCGCCCGCGATAATCAGCACGGTGGCGAGGATGGCGAGCGCGGCAAAAGGCGGGAAGAAGGCCCCCAGCGCAGCCGGGGGCAGAATGCCGAGGGCGACCACCCACATGAAGCGGCGGGTCGGTGCGATCATCGCGGTACCGCGATCTCCTGGAGCAGCTGTTGGACGACCTCGGCAATCGTCAGGCCTTCAATTTCAAATTCGGGCCGAAGGATCAGTCGGTGGATGAGCACCGGGATGGTCATGGTTTTGATGTCATCGGGGGAGACGAAATCGCGACCGGCAATGGCGGCGTAGGCCCGGCTGGCGAGGATGAGCGCCTGGGTGGCGCGGGGACCGGCGCCGGCGAGGATGCTGTCGTGCTCGCGGGTGTGTCGGATAACGTCGACCGCATAGTCGATGAGCTCCGGGCGGACGGTGATAAGATTCATCGCCTCGCGCAGGCGCATCAGATCGGCCTGGCTCAGCACCGTCTGGACCTGGTCGAGTTGCTTTTCCGGCGCGTCGGTTCCGAGGATACGACGGGCGAGGATGCGCTCCTGTTCCTGGTTGGGGCAGGGCATGTTGATCTTCAGCATGAAACGGTCCTTCTGGGCTTCCGGAAGGGGATAGGTGCCCTCGAACTCAATCGGGTTCTGGGTGGCAAAGACGGTGAAGTCGCTATTGAGGGTATAGGTCTGTCGGTCGATGGTGACGGTGCGTTCCTGCATGGCCTGGAGGAGGGCGGACTGGGTCTTCGCCGGGGCGCGGTTGATTTCGTCCGCGAGCAGGAAGGAGGTGAAGAGCGGGCCCGTGATCAGCTCGAACTCGTTTTTCTGCAGGTTGAACATGTTTGTGCCCGTGATATCGGCCGGCATGAGGTCGGGTGTGAACTGGATCCGGTTGTATTCGGTGCCGAGCACGCGGGAGAGGGTGCGGACGAGGAGGGTCTTGGCGACGCCGGGGACCCCCTCGATCAACGCGTGCTGGCCGGTAAAGATGGTGATCAGGGTGTAGTCGATGACCTCCTCCTGGCCGATGATCACCTTGGCAATTTCAGCTCGGGCCTGGTTGAGCTTTTCCTTTAGTTCTTCGAGCGATGCATCCATGGGTGTTTCCTTTAAAGCGTTCGGGGTATCTTAGGTGGCTGGCGGGGCTTGGCAAGGAAAAGGAGGGAGGGGGGGGCGAGGGGAGGAGTGGAGTGGTCCGTGTTACGCGTGTGCCCAGCAATCTCCTGCCGGACCGTTGCGCAGCAAGCAGCCGCACTCCAAGGGTAACCCACGCACGTGCGATCGTCGATTCCTCACTTTTGTCTCGGCTGGAAATACAAACCGTTCAGAGGGGACTTTGTATACCGGTGAAATGATCGTTTTGTATTGTCTTCGGCCGGAGTCCGTGCAGGGCACCCCGATTGCCATGAATACCATGTGGGTCTTTTGAATACGTTACCGGGAAGATGGTGATGAAGCATCTAGTAGTTGTTTGGTTGTTGGCGACAGGTGTGAGTCAGGCGGCAGAAGACGGACTATCCGGTCAGGCTCGCGTGGGGGCTCCAGGCACCCAGGTCGTCCTGCGCGATTAAGCTACCCGCTTGCGGAAGGTCCGCCGGGGATGTACAGTGTCGGCATGGCAACCCCTCAGCAGCGCGCAGTCATCTTCGAATATTTGAATCGCCAGTTCTTCGCGATCCCCTTTTTTATCGGGGGGGTCTGGCTCATGTTCAACAACCCCTTGGTCGGGATCAGCCTGCTCATGGTCTCGGCCGTGATCGTTGCCCGTCCGCTGGCGGCGGTGTTCGCAGATGCCTTCGTCGAGGGCTTGTTCTCGAATCGAGAGGCGATCGCGGAAATTCCCCCCATCTATTCCATTGCCGAAGCACGACTTCAGGAAGGCAATTTCGAAGCGGCGCGTGAGCGGTATGATGCGATGCTGGAATCGCACCCGCATGTCCTCAAGGTGTACACGGATGCCTTCAGGCTGGCGGCCCGTTACATGAAAGATCGTACGTACTTCGATTTGATTCGCCAGCGAGGGTTGGTGGGCTTGAAGAAGCAGGACCTCCCCAAACTGGAAGCCGCGCACGAATCGTACGCGGATTATTTCCTGACCCGGCCGGAATGGCAGGATAATGAAACGGTGGCCTACCGACGATCGCCGTCCGGCACGATACAGTTTGATTCTTGAGCCTTTGCGTGCTTTCGCCTAATTCAGCAGGATGAAACATATCCTTCTGCTTCTCCTGCTGCCCGGGTTCCTGCATGCCGAGCTTCGTGTGCCTCATATTTTTGGTGACCGCATGGTCCTCCCACGCGAACAATCGATTCCGGTCTGGGGGACGGCGGCCGCGGAAGAAGCGGTCACTGTGCGCTTTGGCGACCAGGCGGTGGAGACCCAGGCGGACGCGGAGGGCGCATGGAAGGTCGAGCTCGCTGCAGAGGCCGCGAGTGCGAAGGGTCGGGAGCTGCTCATCGCGGGCGCAATTGAAAAGCAGGTGTTCACGAACGTACTGGTCGGCGATGTCTGGCTGTTGGGGGGCCAGAGCAACATGGAAGACACCCTCGACAGTATCTACCACGGCGATGTCGAGGTGCTCTCTGCGCATCATTCCGCGATTCGTTTGATGACGATTCCGGTGGCTGCGCTCCCGAAGCCGACCACGGATTTTCTACGGACCAACGAGCACAATGCCTGGACGGGTCGCCATGAGGAAAAGGGGACCTGGTTTACCTGCAGCCCTGAACGCGTCGCCCGATTTTCGGCGATCGGATATATTTTTGGTCAACGGTTGCACCGGGCTTCCCAGGTGCCGATCGGACTGATCGATGCCTCGGTGGGCGGAACCACGGTCGAAGCCTGGACCACGCGGAGCTCCTTTGCTCAGCTGGCGGGTGCCGCTCCGGTGCTGGAGGAGTGGGATGCCAAAATTGCGGCCTATGATCCCATCGCAAGCATGGCCCGGAAGCTCGAGAACTGGGAGACGGCTTCGGAACGGCTGAAGAAGGAGGGCAAGCCGCCGCAGAAACGACCGGTCACCCCCGATCCGAATCCAGCCTTTGACCGCAACAATCCCGGCGCCTCGTACAACGGCATGATCGCCCCGCTGGCGGGCTTCCCCATGCGTGGTGCGATCTTTAACCAGGGCTACAACAATGCCCTGGGTGCCCAGGCGCGTCCCACGCTCTATGCGGCGACCTTGAAGGCGATGATCACCGACTGGCGGGCGATCTTCGGTGCGGAGATGCCCTTCGGCATCGTGGCCCTGACCGCCGGAGGGCAGCCCCAGACGGATGAGAACTTTGAAGCGCGCATGGTCGATCCGGCTCCGTTTATTCGCGAAGGGCAGTGGAAGGCCTACCGGGAGCTTGAGCATATCGGTTTTGCTTCCGCCTATGATCAGCAGGTGCCCTGGTATCATCCGCATAAGAAGTTGGAGCTGGGGGAGCGCATGGCCCGCTGGGCCCTGGCGACACAATACGGTTTTCACGTGGGCTGGGAGCCGGCGGTGTGCACGACCTCCGTGGTCCAGGAGGCCGAGATCGTCCTTCAGTTTGACCGGGCGGTGCAGACGCATGATGGACGGCCCTTCGAGGGTTTTGCCATTGCGGGCGAAGATCGCCACTTTGTTCCGGCGAAAGCCGAGGCCTTCGTGAGCGGGAAAGATGATAAGGGGCGCGATCAGGTTGACCGGACGCGCGTGTTGGTTTCGCATCCTTCTGTGCCGCATCCGGTAGCGGTGCGTTATGCCTGGGCGCGCAACCCGCTGGGCAATGCCTGTAACAGCCAGCATCATGAACGGATCATTCCAGTGCCGTCGTTTCGCACGGATACCTGGGACTGGCCCGAGGCCCCGGTCAAAGGGAGCGATGCGGAGCGCCCGCATCGCGATGTGATCGATCAGCAGCGCAAGCAGGCGGAGGCCTGGGCAAAGGAGCGCGTCGGTTCCTGATCCGACAACTTTCTAAACGCCGGGGTGAAAGATTGGGCCGTCCCGGGGAGAGAGCAGGTATGACCCTGAACCATCTGGCCCCTTTGAATGTCTTAAAAACCGTAGATCGTGCTTTATTAAGCCCTAGGCCCCTGTAGCATGGCCGTCCTTTACTGGAGAATCCTTTCATGAAACAAAAGATTGTATTGATTATCGCGATCCTGATGGGGCTGTTGGCCTTCGTCCTGACGCACAGCTATTTAAAGGCCGAGCGCGCCAAATTATTGAAAGGCTACCAGAAGATCGTGGTCCTGGTTGCCAAGGCGGAGTTGCCTGCGGGCACGCTGCTCACCCTGGATGACCTCGCCAAAAAGTCGGTCTTTCAATCGGCCGTGGGTGGGAATATTTTCCTTCCGGAAGATCTGGCGCGGCTCGAGAACAAAAAACTCCTGTGGCCGTTAAAGCGTGGTGAACCGGTGTGGTGGTCTCACGTCGATCTGCCGCGTGGCAATCGCAGCGGCCTCGCCCCGAAGATTCGCATCGGCATGCGCGCCATTTCGATTTCCGTGAGTGGCGAGAATGCGGTGAGCGGCCTTGTACAGCCCAACGATCGCGTCGACATTCTCGGCACCTTCACCATGCCTTCCCGCACCGTTGCAGGTGAGGAGGAAGTGGTGACCTTTACCCTGTTGCAGGATGTCAGCATTCTCGCGACGGGTGATCAGCTCTCCAACGAGGACCTGGGCCAGACCCGGGGCAGTCGGGCGCGCGGGTACAGTACCGTCACTCTCGAGCTGACCATGGAGGAAGCGGAGATCCTGGTGTTTGCCCAGACGGTGAAGGGGAACCTCACGCTCTCGCTACGCAATCCCGACGATGTACTCTTCAAGGAGAACCTGCCTGAAATTGATTTCAGCGGGATGCAGTCCAAGCTGGAAACCTTGAACATAGACCGGCAGCGATTCGTTCGCAAGAAAACGATCAACAGCAGCAACTAGCTGGAGTGTATTGATGGCGGGCGAACTGCATCTTCATATTACGGACCCTCGAAACGTCCAGAAAGTCGTCGGACTCGATCCCGGGACCTACACCATGGGCTCGGATGATCAGAACCAGATCCATTTACAGGATTCGACGATTTCCTGGCGGCATGCCGTGCTCTCCCATGGGAAAGCGGGCGTGTTTGTCGAAGACCTGAAGAGCATGACCGGCACCTATCTCGATGGTCATCGCGTAAAAGATCGCCAGGCGGTGCGCGTGGGTCAGCGAATCCAGATCGGAGGGTACGTGCTCATACTGGAAGATCCGAATGCCCCAACCGCGCCACCGCCTGCGCCGGAACCGGCGGCGGTTCCTGTCGCCGCGCCCGCACCGTCTCCTGCTTTTACCCCGACGCCCGCCGTCGCACCTCCGCCGATCAGTTCCCCCGCGTCCCGCAAGAAAACGCCGGCGCAATTGCTGCAGCTGGAGCAGAAGCGCGCGATTAAAAAGCAGATCCACGAGGAGCTGCTCGATCGACTGGACTTAAAACGGCTCACGGTGGCCCAGGCGGGTGCCGAGGATCTGAGTCAGCGTGCCCGCAGCCTGATCGACCAGATCGTGACCGATGTAGCGGATCGCCTGCCCGAAGGGTATGAGCCTGCGGCCTTGGCCAAAGAGGTGTTTGACGAAGCCCTGGGTCTGGGTCCGCTGGAAGACTTCCTCGCCGATCCTGAAGTCACGGAAATCATGGTCAACGGCTACAACCAGATTTATGTGGAGCGTGCGGGCAAGCTGATCCCGACCGACATGACCTTCGTGGACGAAGCTTCGGTGAATTCGATCATCGAGCGCATCGTGGCTCCGATAGGCCGCCGCATCGACGAAAGTCAACCCTACGTGGATGCGCGTCTGCCCGACGGCTCGCGGGTGAATGCGATTATCCCCCCGCTGTCGCTGAGTGGCCCGGTCATTACCATTCGAAAGTTTTCGCGAGATCCGTTTACGGTGGAGCAACTGGTTGAAATGGGATCCGTGACCCCGGCGATGGTGCGGTTTATCGATGCCTGCGTGAAGGTGCGAAAGAACATCATCATCTCCGGTGGTACCGGCACGGGTAAAACGACCTTCCTCAATGTGGTGAGTTCCTATCTCCCCGACGATGAACGCATCGTGACCATCGAGGATGCGGCTGAATTGCGCCTGGCGCAGGATCACGTGGTGAAGCTGGAGGCTCGCCCGCCGAACATCGAAGGGAAGGGCGCGATCACCATTCGCGATCTCGTCCGCAACGCGCTGCGTATGCGACCCGACCGAATCGTGATCGGGGAATGTCGCGGCGGGGAAGCGCTCGACATGCTGCAGGCGATGAACACCGGTCATGAAGGCTCGCTCACCACGATTCACGCGAACACGCCACGGGATGCGATGGCACGTCTCGAGACCCTCGTTCTGATGGCGGGTATGGAGTTGCCCCTGCGCGCGATTCGTGAGCAAATCGGCTCCGCGATCCAGGTCGTGATCCAGCTCAGTCGGTACGTCGATGGCACGCGTAAAGTGTCCCATGTGACCGAGATCTGCGGCATGGAGGGCGACAAGATCGTCATGCAGGATCTGTTCGAGTACAAGCAGTCCGGCTACGACGAGAACGACAAGGTCGTCGGTCAGTTGATGCCCACCGGCAACGTTCCGACCTTCATGAACGAGTTTCGGGTTCGAAAAATTCCGATCGATAACAACATTTTTAATCCGGGGCAGGGATGAACGAGATCCTCGCCAGCTACGGGATATGGTTTATCCC
>JBLIND010000206.1:0-11297 GCA_047639095.1 Candidatus Omnitrophota bacterium
CGTGTGGAACCCGTCGCCGGTGTCATCGCGGCCAGGATCGTCGTCTGTGCTTCCGGACCCAAAGCCGTTAACGCACGCGCGGCTGTCATGCGTACCGTAAACACGGGATCGCCCAGGGCCTCGATCAGGGCCTCGGCGGTATTAGGATCCGCGATGTCCCGCAGTGCATTGGCCGCGAGAATGCGCAGGACCTCTTTTTCATGTTTCAGATACGGCAGGATTTTTGGAACCGCGGATGACACCTTCCACTTGCCCAGGCTGCGAATCGCAGGGCCTTCCGTTTTTTCGTGTTCGAGCAGGGGCAGAAGCTGGTCTCTGTGCTCGGGCAGTTCGTAGTAGCCCAACAGGTACGCCGCGTATTTACGCGTCCGCTCGTGCTCGGATTGCAGGTACGGCAGCAGGACCGGGGCAAACGCGGGATTCTTATCTCGACGGATGATGTTATCGGCGTGCACGCGGATGTAGATGTTGTTGATGTGCATCTGATCCATGAGGGCGCGGATGCCCGCAGGTCCCCGCCGCTTGATTTCCGCGAGGGCCCGACCGGACCGGGCCTTGTGCTCATTCTTGGATGATGAGGTACAGGCATAGGTGACCAGCTCGACATTGGGGACCTTAGGCCAATCGATTAGCTCGGCACTAACGCTTGCCAAACATCCTAATCCTATTCCCAATCGTAAGCCTAGTTCCAACACCCTACTGGTCATAAATCACCCCATGATCCGGTCGCCGCAAAATCTTCCCATCAGCTCCGCCGCAGGTATACGTATCGCGACCCAACAGGTCGATCAGCAGGGCGATACTCCCGTACTCGCGCTGCCATCCGTCGCTGCCGATGCCCTGAGACCGGTCGCACTGCTTGGCGTAATAGCCGTCGTTGCCTTTGCGATCGAGCAGCATACCGTAGCCATTGGTCATGCCCCGGCCCTGGCTGAAGTGATCGGCGGTGTACACATCGTCCCCGGCCTGATCGAGCAACATGCCCACCGCCCAGTCGTGGGCATTGCCCTGGACCAGCGCGTAGCCGGTGTAAAAATCGTTGCCATTCAGGTCGGCGAGCAAGCCCGAGCTCAAATGAATCCCCGAGCCCTGCCCGTAGTGATACATCGAATAGGTATCGTTGCCCGAGGCATCGATGAGCATGCCCAGGGCATACCAGTAACTCACCCCCTGACCCCAGACATCGGCTTTGTAGCTGTCATTGCCTTCGAGATCGATTAGAGCCGCGATTCCACCTGCCGCATACGGCCGCATGCCGATGGAAAAGCCCTGGGCCATGGACAAAAAGCGATCGTTGTGATGCCCGTGGTCGATGTAGCGCCCGCCGGCCGTGTAGTAGTCATGACCTTTGCGATCGATCAGGTAGGCTTGGCCGAGCACGCCTGCATACGCCTGGCCCATGTTGCCCAGGTTGTAGCGATCGTTGCCTTCGTGATCGATGAGCACCGCGATTCCGGCGTATGCAGCCGCCTGGCCAAAGGCTTTCGCTTCGTACAGATCGTCACCAGCTGCATCCTCCACCCAGGCAAATCCTCCAAAAGCGGAGGCGATCCCGGAATGGCTGCAGCGGTACTGGTCGTTGCCTGCTGCATCGTAGATATATGAAATACCATGCAGGGCGCTACCGGGGCCGAGCAGGCCCTTGCCGAGATACTCATCATCGCCTCCGAGATCGATAATGAAGCTGGTTCCGTCCCTCGCCACCCCGGCACCATTGCGATACGTATCATTCCCGCCAGGATCGATGATCAGGTTGGCTGGACCATCGAACACATCGTCACCCTTGCTGCCGATGATGATGCGAAACAGTGGATCCTTATTCGAAACAGCATGGTCCGGCCAGTTCTTGAAATTTTCTACCGCAAGACGGAGTTTTTCAATGGTTGAAATAATCTGGCCGCCGTCGGGTAGGGATAGGTGTTCGAGGACATCCAGCCCTCGCCGTGCAGCGGGTTCGGGATCGAGCAAATCCTTTTCTGCCATCAGCTCATTGAGCAACTTGGTGTCGAATCCCGCCTCTTCAAGGATTCGTTTTTCTTCCGGAAAACGTACAGGATCCAAGGCCTCAAAATAGAAGGAGGCGGCAAACCAGGTTGTATCCTCATGTTCGAATCCGCTATGTTGGTGAAGCTGCAGGGTGCGGTAGAATTCCCAGATAGGCGCCTCAAGGACGGGAATATCGGGCTTGTGCTTGAGGCCGAAAGGTTCGCCTGCTGCCTGACCCGCCGCCGGCGCACCGTCCGGATGGGTGAAATCTTGCTTCTCCCGTTCTTCACGCAGGCTCCAGTCGAAGCGTCCCCCGATCTTCGTGACGAAGGCTTGTGCATCGAATTGCTGAGCGTCGTCGAGGGCGCCTTTGCCAAACATCGGTAGCGCCAAGGGGTTACCAAGGATTTGTAGCGGATCATCGAACACAAATGCATGCTCGCCGTGGTCCTTGTCGAAGCCGAGGTCTTCCGTCGTCATGTTCAGGCAATCCAGCGCCTGGCGGATATGAAACAGGTCATTCGTATCCAGCAGGGAGGCGGCTTGGCCGACGGTCCCCAGGCTACAAAGCAGACATAGTAAAAATCGCATGCTCGGGATGGTAGAGGGCGGCGAGGAGAATGTCTAATGCCTTATGCTGGTGGCCAAGCCTATGCGACTGCGTGGGATACACAAATGCCCCATGAAGGTGCATGCCTTGCTCACACGCTTCGCCTAACAAAAATCGAGAGCCTGGGCTGGCAATCCTGGTGCGTTCCGCTTTATTAACAGCCTTGTAAACAGGATTAAACACACCATGAAGTATCTGAAATTGATCATCGTCGCACTCGCTCTTTTGCCCCTGCAAAAAGGCTTCTCCCAGGAGGAGGTCTCCGAAGAGATCCTCGAGCTGCAGACCAAGGCCTTTCTGGCCCTCGAGCAGGGAAAAGAAATGCTCGAGGTCGGAGAGATCGAAAATGCCGTGAATGCGTATCGACGTGCCCTGGCGATCTATCGAAATATTCGGGAGAAGAACCCGGACTTCAAGAAGGATACCCTGGATTGGCGCATTTCGCTCTGCGGCAATCAGATTGCCGAGCTGTCCGCCCAGCTTCAGCGCACCCAGCCGGAAACCAAGCAGCCAGCCTTGCAGCCCAGTCGGGATGGCGATGGCAAACCCCCACCACCGCCCTTTAATTCAACGCCCATCCAGGGCTATGAACGTTTGAGTGATGCGTCCGACACGCCTCCCGCGGCCGTGCAGGTTAAGCCACCGGCCCCCGTGATGGCACCTCAGCCCCGGGTCCGGCCCACGTCTCCGGAATTAAAGGCCGAGGCGGCGGACCTCGAATACATGTCCAAGTACATTGCCCTGCTCGAAGAGGTGAAAACCCTCAAGCAGAAAATGGTGACCGTGCAGACCCGCGAGGAAACCTCCAATGTGACCATTCGCCAGCTGAGCAAGCAGGTGGACGAGCTCAAGGGCAAGGATACGGATATGTTGACCACTATTCAGAAGTTGAATGCGCGCAATACGGATCTCCTCGATGGCCTGGACACGGCCAAATCCGAGCAGACCTCCTCCGAAGAGGCCAGGCAGTCGCTCGAAACGGAAATGGCCAGGCTCAAGGTCTCCCTCCAGACGATTGAAGAAGATCTCGAAGTGAAGGAGACCAAGCTGCGTTCGCTGGAAACCGAATTTCAGGACAACAAAAAACGCATCACCAACAACAATCGCAAGGTCGACAAGATGAGCGAAGAGCGGGACGCCGAGACGGTTCGCGCCAATACACTTGCGGTGGAGGTCGCCAAACTGAAAGGCGATATGATCGCGAAACAGGCGGAGGCCGAGGAGCAGGTGAAGTCCATGGAAGCCGCCCAGGGCAGCCGCGAACGCGAACAGGACCAAGCATTAAAGGACACGAAGAAAAGTCTGGTCGATGCCCGCCGCCGCAATACGGACCTCTTGTCCGACTACGAATTGGCCGAGGCCAAGGTGGCCTCGCTGGAGGACAAGTTGAACGAGCTCAGCAGCGAGACCAACCGCCTCGTAAAGGTCCAGGTCGAACTGGCCGAGCTGCAATCTGCGCACGAGGAACAACAGGCCACTCTGGCGGAGAAGGAAGCGCAGTTGGCCAAGGTCGATGAAGACCTGAAGCGCCTGGAAGAGCTGGAAACCCTCTACGTATCGTCTGAAAAAGAGGTGACGCAACTGGAGGAACAGCTCAACGCCCAGGAAGAGCGCTTGATGGCGGCAAGTGAAGGCGACGAAGGCTTGCAGAAACAGTTGAAAGTGCTCATCGCTGAAAAAACGGATCTCTCGACCCAGTTGGATGACCTGAAGGATACGCACGCCTTGATGACCGTGGACATGAGTACGCGCACCGGCGAGCGGGATGACGCACTGGCGGATAGCGATAAAGCCCTCGCGCGCATCAAAGACCTGCAGCTCAACATCGCCCAGGGCCGGCAGGAAAAAGGGATCGTCGACGCCCACGTGAAGCAGTTGGAGCTCGTTCTCGCGGAGACCGATGCGGCCCTGACCGATGCGCAAAAGGATGCTGGCGGCTGGCTGAAAGAAAAGACCGCGATGGAAAAAGCTCATGTCGCGGCCCTCACGAATCAGGAAAAACAAATACGTGCAGAAACCGGGTCGGCCCTGGCCGAGGCCCGCAAAGCGGTTGAATCCGCGTTGGAAGAAAAGGCGGACATGGAAGCCACGCACGCACGTGTGCTCATGGATCAGGAAAAGTCCCTACAAACCGTGCGCAGTGATTTACGTGAGGCGCTCGAGGAATCCGCCAGCTGGAAAGCCAAAACCGCCGATGCCATGTCCGCGGTAAAAGCCGAGCAAAAAGCGATGGAAACCGTGCAACGTAACTCGGGATCGTCTTCCCGCACCATCGCCGGGCTGCAGAAATCGGTGGCTGGTCTCGAGGAAGATCTGAAACAGCGAGACGAGGAAATAAGTAAGGTGAAAAGCCTCCTCACAGAATCCGGCCAGGCGACCAAGGTGGCCCAAAGCGAACGCGATAAGCTCGCCAAGGCCCTCGAGCAAACCGCCAGCGAAAAGGACAAAGCCGCCTCGACTCTCGTCCGTGAACGCGACGAAGCCCTGAAACAGCGAGACGAGGAAATAAGTAAGGCGAAAAACCTCCTCACAGAATCCGGCCAGGCGATCAAGGTGGCCCAAAGCGAACGCGATATGCTCGCCAAGGCCCTCGAGCAAACCGCCAGCGAAAAGGACAAAGCCGCCTCGACTCTCGTTCGTGAACGCGACGAAGCCCTGAAACAGCTGGAAGCCAAAGAGGCCGAGATCAGCGAATTAAAAAAGAAGGGGCGCGAAGTTGAACAACCCATGCGTCGTCGCAGTGCCCGAATGAATGACATAGTGCCCGTTCCGGTTCTTGAACAACTGGGTCAGATGACCCCGATGATCGATATCAAAGCCCAGGGCGAGAACGGTTTTTCCGTCGAGTACCAGGGTTTGGGCACGCTCAATTTCGTGTTGCCCGAGTAAGCTCCATACTACGACGGAGCAGTGCTCCATACTACGCTCAATGCGCACGCAGGCGCTTCAACTCCGCCAGCAACCACTCACTCGCCAGCAGGGTCTTCCCTCCCTGCGTCTCCACCTGATACTTCTTCCCGGACACCAAACTCTTCGTCGCCGTCAGCCGAATGAAATCCTCCGGCGTCTTGATGTCCTTCTTATAGTGATCCTGCTTCTTCCGCATGTGATCCGCCGCGTCCTTCGCGGTATGCTTTTTCCCGTTGCGGATAAACGTAACCCCAGACCCTTCTACACAGCTCAGCAAGGCCTTGATCCGTTCCGGTGAATCGTCAAGCTCTACGGCCTCGAGGCCGAATGACCCGAAGGCTACGAGCAAGAGGAGTAGGTACTTCATCCAGCTAACGCCTATTTCTCGGCCAGGATTTCGTCCAGCTCTCCTGCGATGACCTCACGCATCCCCGGTCCGCTGCCCACGTGCACCACCTTGATTTTTCCGTCCTTGCCGACGATGACCGTCTGGGGAATCCCCTGGACGTTGTAGAGGCCCCCCACGCGGCCTTCTTCGTCCAGTGCGACATCCAGGGTCCACTTTTGCCGGGTCAGGAAACGTTCGATCCGTTTGGCTTCCTCCTGCTGATTCACCGCGACGAGGATGACATCCCGGTCCTTATATTTCTCCGTGGCGGCCATGAGATCAGGCAGGGCTTCCACGCAGGGGCCGCACCAGGTGGCCCAGAAGTCGAGAATGACGACCTTCTTACCCTGCTGTTCGGAAAGAGTGAACGGAGAACCGTCCAGCTGGTCCAGGGTGAAGTCCGGGGCCTTCGTGCCGATCATGGCCTCCGCCGGAGACTGCGACTCCGCGATCACCATCTTGTTGTAGCTGTCGAACACCTTCAGGTCTTCCAAATCGGGGGCCTGAAAAACCGAGGCTTCAATCGGCTGATTGACTTTCCAGTTCGTGTAGGTCCCCGTCCAGGCCATCGGCCAGTCACCTTCAGTCTCACTGATTTTCAGGAGCAGGGGTTGATCTCCCGTGCTGATCCAGGTGTCCAGGTGCGTGGCCATGTCGCGTCCACCGAAGTTGCGTACGTAGTTCAGTTGCAGGTGATGTGCAGGCTTTTCATCGACCATTTCCTCGCCCTTGTACATGGCCGAAGCCAGGAAGGGTTTCCATGAGGCCCGGAGAACGTTCCGGATGAGATCCGCCCGAATATCCAGGTTCACCTGCACGTTAAACTCCGGCATATACCCCAAATCTGTATGGGTCAGAAAGTCGTCCAGGCTCTTGATCGACGAAACCTTCACCGCCTTGTTTCCCACCACGACCAGTCCGACCCCATCGCCGTAATACATGTTCGGAAGTGGGACATCAAAATCGGTGTTATTCACTTTAGCGAATCGACCCGAGCGATCCATCGCCACGTGAAAGGGCACCCGCTCATCGACCTTCACGTCCGGTGCGGGTGTACCGCTTGCATGCAGCTCGTAGTCGACCTCGAAACGATCCATGGACTGGTAATACGCGACCAGCCGATCCATGACCTCGCCAGCCTTGGTTTCAATGTTGGGCGCATCCTCTGCGAACAGGGGATGGATGAGGGACGTCAGCAAAAGGGCAAAAACATATTTCATAAGCGATTCCGTTTCAGGTGTGCGTATACTACGTCGGATCAAGGTTGAATCGATTACGCGGGCAGCCGGCCTACTTCAATTCACCCAGAATATACCCCGGTTTATCCGTGGTCACCGATTTTAAACCCAGGCTGCGATAGCGACGTGCATCCGCACCCGAATTGCCGGTCCACGTGTGCAGCTCGATGCCAGCGTCGTGGATGGCCTTCACCAGGTCCGCATTGATGTGGTCGCCCTGCTCGAGGCCGATTCCTTCAAAATCCACGCCCTTGGCGGTCTGTAACACGCCGGACAAGCTGACTTCTATCAGCTGTTTTTTTCCCACCAGCCAGGAGGCTTTGATCTCAGGAAGCTGAGCCTTGCACGAGCGAATCACGTCCAGGGAAAACGCGATGATCCGAATCTGCTCGGGCTTCACGCCGGTCGTTTCCAGCACCTGCTGCAGGTGGGGCACCATTCGCTCATCGTCTTTGATTTCGATGAACAGTTTTTTCCCTGCCGGGATGGTCGCAATCACCTCCTCGAGGGTGGGGATTCGTTCCTCGGCGAAGCGCGGGTCTTTCCAGCTGCCAACATCGAGTGTGCGCAATTCCGCGAGGGTCGACTGGGTGACGGAGAGGTTTTGTTTGGCCACGCGTTTGGTGTTTTTGTCGTGAATGCAGACGATGTGCCCGTCCTTGCACAGGTAAAAATCCCCTTCGATCCCATCGGCGCCTTCGGCCCAGGCGAGTTTAAACGAAGCGAGCGTATTTTCCGGAGCGGCGTAGGAGGCCCCGCGATGACCTATAATATCCATGGCAAGTCCCCGGGAATTCAGGAGGCAGCAGAGCGCGAATAGAACTGTAAAGCGTTTCATGTTTTGCTGGGTTATCATGAAGTCACAGGCTATCCAATGCTTATGAATCACGAAAACCGGGAATCCAAAGTTTACGGCATTAATGCCTGTCTCGCGCTCTTTGCCGAGCGGCCCGAAGCCATCATGCGGGCCTATTTTACCCGGGAAACCCTGCCGCGGTTTAAAGAGGTCATGCGGAGTCTTGCCGCACTTAAGCGGCCGTATCGCGAAGTGCCACCGGAAGAGCTCCAACGCGTCGCCGGTGCCGGTCACCACGAAGGCGTCTGTTTTACCGTGATCCATCCCGTGCCCTTGCGCATCGATCAGTTTCTCAAAGACCTGCCCGAAGGACCGCATTGCCTGGTGGCCCTGGAGGAAATCGGCAACGCCCAGAACCTGGGTGCCATCATGCGGGTGTGCGCCCATTACGGCGTGCCGGGTATTGTTATGTCCGAAGCCAAACGCCTGCAATCTGGTGCGGCGCTGCGAACCGCCGAAGGCGCGTACGAACATGTGCAGCCATTGGATTGCGACGACCTCCTCACCGCGCTCGATGCTTTGAAGGAAAAAGGCTACCGCGTGGTCACCACCTCCAGCCACTGGGGGAAGCCGCTAAGCAAGACCCGCTTTCCTGATCGCTGCGTCATGGTCTTCGGGAGTGAAAGCCTGGGCTTGACGAAGCAGGTCATGGAAGCCGGCGAGTTGAAGGTTCAGATCGACGGCAGCGGCCAGGTTGAAAGCCTGAACGTCGCCACCGCGACCGCCGTCATCCTCAACGAGTTCTGGCGGGTCTACCGCTAGTAGCATGGGCTTCAGCCCGTGTGATGCAGGTGCCAGCGGGAAAAAATACGGGCTGAAGCCCATGCTACGGTTTACGCAGCCTCTACGATGTAGGCTTTCCCATCCACCACTACGATGACCTGTTCGCCCAAGGCAAAAAAGGGCTGCAGCTTGGGATGATCTTCGAGCAGTTTGAAATACGCATCGCTGGCAAAAGCGACCTTCATGGTCTGGTCCTTCATCTTGGCTTCATCATAGGTCTCGTCCGTCCAGACGAGCCCGCGCTTGTAGAAGGTGTGTCCGTCAATGATCCGGAACGTCTCGGGAGAAGCTGGTTCTGAGCGCTCCATCTTTTTGTAGCGGGTGATCTCTTCGCTTACCTTCAAGGCTTCCCGCCCACTCTCCTTGGCCAGCATGGCATCGCCAGCCACCGAAGCCGAATCGTTTGAGAAGTCGGGAATCTCATACCCTTTCGTACTCAAGGATTTTGTCGCCCGGGAAATTGGTCGTTCGGACGATTTGGATTCGCCACGGGACCGCTGCCTATTTATCGAAGGCCGAACGGGCTCGGGAAGCGAAGGCACCGGTGGGCGGGCAGCGAATCCAAGGGGTTTCGATTCGCCTCCGCGCGGAATGTTGTTTGCGTGATAGGCATCGTCATTCTCCAGCACGAGATACGACGTATACGGCGTCATGATGCCGAACTCCTTGGAGAGCTGGATGACCTCGCTTTTCAGTTCCTGCTCCTCGCCATTAAGTCGAATCTCATCCAGCAGATAGCCCACCCGCCGCGTCGCCCACAGGTGTGGAATGAAGGTATTATCTGCATTCGCGGCGGCAAAGGTGCCTTCGTAGACATACTCCTGCGGTTCGCCGTTGATCTCCCCGCTGAGTGTGATCGCTACGTGCTTGTCGCCCGTGTAACGACCGATCACCGTCAGTTGATCGCCGCTGAACAGGTCGGTCAGCTTCTTCGGGTATTGTTGCTTCGTCTCCACGCCCTTGATGGCGAGTTTCAGATTCGAGAGTACCGGATACGAAATTTTATCGGAGAAGGAGGAAACTTTCACTTCGATGTCTTCATGTTCCTCTACGTAGGTCGACAGGCCGCCGTAGCCGCTGGAAATCATGTCCAGCAGATGGGTATTCACCTTTTCGCCCACCCCGAAAGCAAACACCCGGGCGCCCGCGGAATGTTTTCCCGCGAGGTGATCCACAATCGTCTTCGTATCGGTTTCCCCGATCGTCGGTTTTCCGTCCGTAAGAAAAACGACGATGTACGGCCGCTTCTTATCCGCATCCCGCATGGTCATCGCGGCCTGCAGGGCGCCATCGATGTTGGTGCCCCCGCGGGCTTCCAGCGCCCGGGCAAAGGCGAGGCCTTCCTCGCGGGTTTCGTCGTTCACCTTGACCAGCTCCGGCTTGAAATTTTCGACGTCGGTGCTGAAGCGAACGATGTTAAAGCGGTCCCCCTTGTTCAGCTTCTTCACGCAGTACTCCAGGGCGGCTCTCGCCTGGTCCATTTTCTTCACCGCCATGCTGCCGGAGGTGTCGAAGACGAAGACGACGTCTTTTTTGATCACCTTGTTCTCCGCGGTGTTCACCGAAGGCGCGAGCATCATCATGTAATAGCCGTCCTTGGCCTTGTCCCGGTGGGTGAGCAGATTGAGTCCGAAATCCTTCTTCGAAACGCCGTAGTAGAGCACGAAATCCTTGTCCAGGGCGCTCTGGTCTTCCTCGAAACCAATGATGGCATCGTGGTCGTTCTTGCGCGAGATCCCAACCTCGTGCGAAGGCGAATACACATTCTTCAGCGGCACGCTTGAGTGAATCCGCGCGGAAACCGTAAAGTCCTCCAGAGTGCGCGAGGCCTTCGAGCCGGTTTTCAAGGGGTAGGTAAAGGTGTAGAGGCCCGATTCGTAGGGCAGGGTCTGCGTGTACTCGAGTTCGATTTTCTGTTCGCCGCTTTTAGGCACCGGGTACACGCTCACTTGAAACAACTGGCCCCCGATGTGCTCCAACAGACCCGGATCTTTCATCCGGCGCACAATATCCTGGTAAATCATTTTGGCTTTGTCTTTTTCCACCAGCTCCCCGCTCTCCCGCTTGCCATTGATGTACATGGCAAACTCCGTGATGCTCGCGCCCTTCGGCAAGGGGAAGATGTACGTCGCCTCAAGGTCGCGGTCGGTGCTGTTTTTGAACACCTGTTCGATACGCGTCGCGGCGATGCCGTCCTTGATCTGGATATCGACGCGTTGATTTTTAATCGCGAGGGCCGGGATGCCCGGATCTTTGGGGAGCAGCACCCCGTTGCCGAAAGCGGCGGGGAGGCAGGAGAGCAGGCAGGAAAGGAGGAGGTAGCGCGCGGTTGTTTTCATCGCAGGATTTCCGGTCGGGGGTTGGGGTGTCGTTGGTTGTTGAAGAGACTCGCGTGAACGAGCTGCTGGTTAGAAAAGAGGGCGTTGCCCTGGAGGACACCGCGTATCTGGAAGGCCTGTCCGGATCCCGGGGTGGGCTGGTGGAGTAGATCCGACTGTCGAATGCCGTCGAGAAAGCGACGCACCA
>JBLIND010000207.1:0-11297 GCA_047639095.1 Candidatus Omnitrophota bacterium
AATTTCTTCAATGGAGACCTCGCTCTGTGCGCCGTACACCGGGTCGCACTCGACCAGGACTCGCTTGAACAGCGGGTTGCCGAACGAGGGCGGCATACGCCCGACGGCGAAGACCTGCTCGCGTGTTGGCCCTTCACCGAAGAGCGCGGGTCACGGGTCGCGGATGCCAGTGGGCATGGCCACGACGGACAAATCATCAACCGCGCCACCTGGATGATCGGCGGGCCGAGTTTCAATGCGGCGGCGGTCGGCCGGCACGATGCAAACTACGATCCGACCAACGACTCCCAACGGGGTCATGGGCTGCGCCTGTCGACGGAGGATCTCTACAACTGCCGGTGGAAGATCGATCACCGGTTTCAGATTCCGGTCGATGCGAGGTCGGGGCTCTATGCCGGTCGATTCGATTTTAAAATCGACGGGAAGCCGAAGCGATATCACACGACCTTTGTGGTCCGGCGTCCGGAATCACGCGCCAAGGCGCCCTTGCTGGTGCTGACCTCGTCCAATACCTGGCTGGCCTACAACTCCGTTCCCTTTCCGGTCAATCACGGACCGGAGTTGACGTCCATGGGTACGGGTGGCCTGGCCAACAGCCATCCGGGTGCGCCGCGTTACAGCTTTTACAGCGATCACCGAAACGGACAGCCGACCTACAAGGTGGGTATGAAGGTTCCGTGGCCAGCGGGGGATCCGAACAAGACGTATATGAGCAACTCTTACAGCCATCTCGTACGCGGCGAGCGCTTCCTGCATCTCTGGCTGGATCGGCACGGATACGACTACGACGTGATCACCGACCACGATCTGCACCAGCATCCGGAGGTGCTGGAGGGATACCAGGCCGTTTGCATCAACGGGCACAGCGAGTATTGGTCGGCTCGGGCCTACGAAGGCCTGGACGCCTATCTGCAGGGCGGCGGCTCGGCCGTGGTGCTATCCGGCAACACCATGTTCTGGCGGGTGAGTTTTGACGATACCGGAGAGGTCATGGAATGCCGCAAGTTCGGCTCAGGAATCGGCGGGCGGGCACATGCCATGGTGGGTGAACTTTATCACAGCCACGACTTCCAACGCGGCAGCTTGATGCGCTTTTGCGGCTACCCTGCCTGGGAACTGGTTGGGTTGGCCTGCGTCGGATGGTCGGGGATGAATTTCAAGCCTTACCGAGTCGACCTGCCGGAACACTTTCTATTCAATCAGCCGCACAAGATTGCCTTGAAAGAAGGCGAGTCGTTCGGATTCATTACCCCGACGCTGGGCGCGGTCGGCCACGAGTACGACGTCCGTTTATCGACGGTATTGAAGGCTACCGATACGCTGCCGCCCGAGTTCCAGGGCCTGGCCGAACCGGAGGGGATCGTCACCATCGCCAGCAGTCACGACCAGCGAAACATTCTCGATTTCAATGCCGCAGGAAACAAATCACGCTTCGGAAATGATGATACCATCGCCGAGATCATCTACTGGGAACGTCCCCGGGGCGGGCGCGTGTTTCATACCGGATCGATTGCAAGTGCCTGGAGCATGTACCATGACGAACCGCTGAGCATGTTGGTCCGGAACGTCCTGCACCACTTCGGGGTAGAGCCCGGAAAAGACCGATGACTTTGTTCCGCGGTCGGATCGCTCCTTGCAATAAATTACGGCAGAAAATCGGTAATGAATTGCCGAACACTCGCTGAGGCTCGGTAACCCCTACTTCAACTCGCAATACTCGTCTACGTTTGCCGCACTCCAAAGCCTCCGGCCGGGGCGTAGAACGACGGGTAGGCGATACTTGACCTGGCCTCATCGACACGTCCGCCCTCCTCGTCGGAGTGCCCTTTTCCACAAATACGAACCCGCACGAATTACTCTTGCTCGACGCGAAAGCAGATCCGTTCATCCGCATCCACCGTTGCCACCACATGGTGCCGGGAACCATCCTGTTGATCGCGTTCACCGTCGCCGACGATCGAGATGGTTTCTTTTGCATTCATAATTTCGGCACGAAAAATATACGGTCGTGGCGTGCTGGCTTGCAACACAATAACCGGGATGCGAAGAGCGGCACTGTACAGAGCTCTTCTCTACCCTGATGAGGAATTTTCGTGGACGGACAACATTGCGGCGGGCAACTGGCGGTTGTACTTACCGGGCCGAGCGGCACGCCCCGGGCGCCATTCACTGAGAGAGGTTTGCCGAGGTCCGACCCCGCATGAATCTAAATCTCGATTGGAATCCTACTGGCCATCGTATTTCTCTTTCTGCATGGCCTTCTGCTCTTCCAGGATTATGCGGTCCTTTTCGATTTGTTCGCGATGCTCGGCAACAAAGGTCTGCGCCTCTTTCAGACGTCGTTCCATGTCGGAGAGTTGAAGTTCCTTTTTAAACTGCCCGGACAGTTGCCGTCGGTAATCACGGTATGCAGCGTTTGGATCAGGAGTATAGGTACCCTTTGGCACCTCTTCCATTTTCCAGTCGTCACTGCGCTGGGTGGCGAATGGGAGGTCGTTATGGTCGGCCGACTGAAGATTCCCCATCGGACTGCGTCCCCAGGCGTAGCGAAAATGAATGGGCTTGGGCACATGTGGACTGGTCAGCACAACGCTGTTCCGGTCGGTCTGCGGGCGATTGTGTTTATCCATCCCCGTCACCAGCCAAGCCGCTTCGGCTGGCTGGAATCTCCGGTCTTCGCCCGCAATGGCAAACCCTTCGATCGCACCGTCCGTCAGTGCGCGGACCTGGGTGTCCATCCGGAGGATGATTTTACCATCCTCGACGTTCATCTCCGTGTAGAAAGGCGGCTTCCATTTAATCTCTTTTTCGAATCCGTACTGCGTGGCCAGTGCCCATCGCGAAATTCGTTCGCCGACCGGAATCTTCTCTTGGGGATGATACCAGGAACGGCGCTTGTCGAAACTGCTGGCAAAACCGATATTCTGGTCGCCCGCTTGGTAGAAGTCGAGGAAGGTCTTGTATTGCGCTTCACGAATGTAGATGCCCTCATTGAACATCATTTCAAGGTAGTCGTCCCGGGTTTGTGGGGCTCCTGCTGTGCAGAGAGATATGATACCAAACGGCATACCCGGATCATTGAAAGCGGCGCGCCAGGCCGTGATCATCTCCCCAAAGACCTGGTAGTACATGGCCGCGCCGGGTGAACCAGAGCCGAGCGCATTATTATATCCCTGATGAAAGATCGCGCCCTTCACGGTCATGCTGGCGATCGGGGCGATCATGCTGCTGTAACAGTTGCCGGGGCGGTTTTGATCCATGGCCGGGCCGGGACGCAGCTCGGTGGGCACGGTCCGATCTGCGGGCACCTCCCGCCCTTGTTTTTTCATATTGGCGACCCAGTTATGATGGTTCTGCACCTGCTTTTCCAGATCCTGCTGCGGATCCCATGCGGCCACTTTTTCGTCCCACCCAGCCAGCAAATCACCTACTTCTTGGGTGTTAATCTTTTTCAGGACGGAGATCGGTGTCCAGGTTTCAACCGTCGTACCGCCGCGCGATGCGTCAATCACCCCGATGGGAACCTGCGACGCCATATGGAGGCGGCGCGCGAAAACATAGCCAATGGCAGAAAGGTCGCGTGCGATTTCAGGCGAGCAGACATCCCAGTCGCCTTTGCGAATATGACGACCGAACCAGCTACTCCATTCGTGGAGCCGCGGGAAGCCCAGCTTTTCCTCCGGTCCATTCTGCGCAGGAACCGTGAGGATTCTGATCCCATCATAGTTGGCCGAAACGATCTCGAGTTGACCGTTCTCGATCTTGCTGAGCGGGTGCTCCATGTTGCTCTGCCCGCCAAGGACCCAAACATCGCCCACGAGGATATTATCCAGGCTCAGCGTCTGATCCTTACTCTTCACGGCGAGCTTCTGCGGGGTCGTATTTGCCGGCATGGATGCGAGCGTGACCTTCCAGACCCGATCGTTGTCCGCCCTGGCCGTCTGGGTCTGACCGGCGAAGGAAACGGTTACCGCCTCGCCTGCCGCGGCCCAGCCCCAGATCGCAACAGGTTTATCGCGCTGCAAAACCATGTTGGACTGAAAGATATTGTGGACGCTAAGTCTTTCGCCTACCGCAGGGACTTCGATCACGTCCTCCTTCGGCATCTTTTCCGGGTCGGCAGCCATTGTCGTCCCCACGACGATGGAGAGCCATAAAAAGGCTATGTAGTTCAGGGGTTTTTGCTTACGCATGTTCTTCTTTCGTTAGGTGTACGTTCCGGGAGAACGTTCTTAAAGGTTCAGAGGAATCAACTCAGGCTTGTCGCCCGAAGCCTCGATCTTCGCAATCGTCTCCCGCACGATGCGCGCCTTGTCCTTGCTCAGCTTCGGCGGGAAATCCGTTTCCTCGTTCTCAAAGTAATTCGCAGTCGCCTCCAGATGTGGAATGACACGTTTGGCATGCGCTCCGTAGCCTTCGATCATTTTCATGATGTCCACGATGCGCTTCTGACTGCCATGCTTCTTTTGGTTGCGGGCATAGTCGGCGAGCAGTTCGATGCCTTCGCTGATGTGTTCTCTGGCAAAGAGCTCCATTCCGCTGGTTCGAATGCCTGATGCAAACATGATGCCGCTGGGCGCGGGTTCGACAATCGCGCGATGGATGGAAGGTAGCAGCGGCTGGAGTTCGTCATACGTCAGGTTTTTATAAACCGATCCGACAGTGCCGCGCGCGCGCGCATCATCGTTGAGGAGAGCGGCATGCACGGCTTTGGTGAGCAGCTTGCGGTCGACGCCATCGAGCGACCGGCCAATCAGGCCTTCTTGCTGACTGAAGAGGGCGACCGTGAGGTAGCGCTGCTCCATGTTACGCGGATCATTCTTCGTGTCGCTTCGAATCAAGCGTTCGAGCATTTCGGGCACGGCCGCTATGGCGGGTTTGCCGATTCCGGCCAGCGCCTCGGCGGCCAGGGTCCGCAACCAGAGATCCTCGGCGCGGGAGGTCTTGATTAAGGCCGGGATGGCTTCGGTGCCACGTCCGCGCTGCTGTTTGAGTGCCTGGCAGGCCCCGTAACGGGTATAAAGTTTTGGGGCGTCGAGCAAGTCGATCAATGGGGTCACGATTTCATCCTGACGACGCGCCAATGCCATCGCTGCGCGTTCGCGAACCGTAGGCGACCAACTGGAGAGGCGCTCGATCAATTGTTCCGTGGTCAAGGCGTCATAGAAGCTGTTTCGATCCTTGTTCGACCAGCCATGACCGTCGTTAATCAGTTGCTTGGCAGTCGCGGGATCAATCTGGGGAGCCACACTCGGTTTGCGCCCGGTCAGGTACGTTTTCCGAAGCGCCTGGGCATACCCCAGCAGGTAGGCACCCGTGCAATCCCAGTTGCGGTATTTGTCGTGCCGTTGTCCGGGCGGGCCCTGATGGGTAAACGTTCCGTCCCAGCGTCGCGCGAGATCATAGTGCCACCCGAACTCCTCCATCCACGCTCCAGAGGCGTGGGGACCGGATCGTGCCACGCCGGGAAGCGCCCACAACATGTTGAAGAAATTCCCCGTGTGCCCGGTATCGCGCTCGGCGCCGTGTGAAGCAACCGCCGTTCGGGAGAAATACTCAGTGGCTTCAGCATCGCCCTGGTGATCAAACAACACGGCAGCCATCTCGTTCTTCCCGTTGTCGCAGTGCGTTTGTATCCACGGATTGTGATCGCCGTACGGGATCCCACCTTTTCCAACGTAGAAACGGAGCAGCAGGCCACTTCTATGGATCGCCGCAGCGAGTCCGGGCACCTCCACACCCGCGCGACGCGCGAGGACGAGGGAGTAGGTCAGCGGAATCCCCGGCGCGTTCATCATGCCATAGCCGCCCAGACGTTTTGAATCGCCCTCGACGAAGCCATGGCCCCAAGAACCGACGGCGCTCTGCCCGTCCACGATCTTTTTCGTGATCCGCTTGAGACCTGTGTCGATCAAGGTGCGATCCCCCGTGGCAAGAACATACTCTGCGAGGAAGATATTGGCGTAGGCATACTGCCAGGTGCGCACCCCGGTGGATTGGTTGTACGCGGAGAGGATCTCTGCCTGTTGGCGCAATAGTGGATGGTATTTCTTATCGCCACTCGCCAGCAGTGCCAGTCCGTTAAGGGCGCGGGTGATCGTGTTGCCCTCCTTCGAGTCGCTCTCCATCTTTGCGGCCAGCGCCCGCCAGCCCTGCTCGAGGATCTTCTGTGATTTTGTACAGTCGAAGGGCGCCGTCGCGCTGTAGCTGCCCATGACCTGGAGCTTCAGCAAAACGTGTCCTTTCTTACCTTTACGCCAGCACATAAGGCGGAGTTCCCCCTCGTTCTCTTCCTTTTCGGCAAGGGTGATCGCTTTGCCAAAAATCATGCGCGGGTCGGCGTCAAAGAGTTCCCGATCCGTACCCAGTATCACATCACCGACCTGGAGAAGTCCGTCGGCGGGGGACCCTTCTTCAACCTGGGTCACCATAATCTGGCGCGCATCGCTCGTCTCCAGACGATCGCTGAAGATCCAGCCTCGTAGTCCAGTCGGACCGAGCGTCCAGTCATGGGTCCAGCCATCCGGGATCGGATCGCCTTGAGTAAAATCCGGACATTCGACGGCTGAGGAACGGGCCGCACGTGCGTTAAGTGCACCCAGAAAAAATGAAAAGCCGTATGTTGCCAGGCAGATCGAGGTCAGGTATCGAGATCGTGTTGTATAATCCATAATAAAACGTACGCGTGTGAAACCGTAAACTGTATTCAGTATTGCGTATATTCTGTTAAGATTTTCACCATATGCCCGGTGTCGTGATGGTGAGTATGTCATCTTGCCTGTTACGCCCCATGCAAAAGCATCGCCATATTGCCGTGGTCGAGGTACGAGGTCACGGTTTGCTCACCTGAAGTAGAACACTGGGCGAAGATGCGCGTTTCGGAGCAGGCGCCTGCAGATTGACGCTAACGGGCGCTTTCGGCCAGCCCCCCTCGAGATCACCGGCTCGCGGGTAACACCTACTGCGGCCATCCGTGCGTATCGTCCACCGGAGTGAAATCTGAGCTGGCCACCACTTTAGATATACTATAAATAACCGGTCGATTCCTTTCTCGACTCAAGCAACGGCCCATGCCGAAGAAGTGAATCACCTTATCGGCATGAAACAGTCATTCGCACGATTCAGCGCCCTGCTGCTAGCTCCAGTCGCACTCCATGCTGCCGAGCCACTGTCGGTTGTTTCGGAATTTGAAGGGGCTTCTGTCAGTAACCTCGAGATTGACAGTACCGCGCGCAGCATAAGCTTTACCCCAGGCGGTGATCCGAATCGGGGCTGGCCCTGCTGGTGGTATTTTCGAGTAAACGGTGTCACCCCCGGCGAAACGATCACCCTGCATTTACATGGTCACACCGCAACGGATACAAAGCCTGGAGCGCTGGCGGCGATCTTTCGATCGGCTACTGCGTTTTCAATGCCGGAGCAGGCGACGTTTTCCACCGATGGCAAAACCTGGCTGCACACGGAGAAGGGAACAAAGGAAGGCGACCGGATGATCTACACGATCAAGCCGGACGCGTCATCGGTATTCGTGGCCTGGGGACCACCGTACACGCCAGGCACGTCATCGTCCTTTGTGAAAGCCATGAGCGAGGAGTCGCCTCACGCGAAGGCAGAGGAGTTGTGTCGCTCACGTGAAGGCCGACCTGTTCCCATGCTGCATGTCCAGGAGGGCGACCGGAAGAGGAAGCAACGCTTCGGCGTTTGGGTGCAGGCAAGACAACATGCCTGGGAGAGCGGCTCGAGTTGGGTGGCGCAGGGCTTCGGAGAATGGCTGCTGGGCGAGGATGCCGATGCGGCCTGGCTTCGGCAACATGCGGAAATCTACCTGGTGCCGATCATGGACGTGGACAACACCGCGACCGGAAACGGCGGTAAAAATGCCCTGCCCCAGGACCACAATCGCGACTGGTCACCGCAACCGCATTGGAACGAAGTCCTCGCCGCGAAAAAGCACGTGAGCGGCTTGATTCGGGAAGGCCGCATGGATGTCTTCCTTGACCTCCACAATCCCGCACCGGGCGATCCAACGTTCTTTTACATCCTGGACAACAGCCTACTGAAAGAACCGATGATCGGCCTGAGAGATCGCTTCATTGAGTTGGCATATGCGCGCATCAGCACGATCAAGCCACTGATTCCCATGAGCAACAAACCCAAGACAACCGGGTCGAACTATCATCCGCTGTGGCGTCAAATCAGCGCTAACTGGGTATGCATGAACGGCAATCCTCACACGGTGAGCCTATGCCTGGAGACGATCTGGAATTACAAAAACAGCACGACTGAAGGCTACCGTTCCGTCGGAGCAAATCTCGCAGCTGCGGTGCGCGAATACCTGGCCGAGCGGCCGGCTCGGCCCTGATTAAACACCATGATTCCGCATGTCTTCCAACGCCCGTTTACGGATGGGATCTGCATAGATGCCAGAGCTTTCGTTGCTCAAAGGGTTCTTCAACACAAGTGAGGCTACCGATGGCGACCTTTCGCCAGGCGACCATTGCAGGCGAACAGATGGAAAACCCTGTTTTCACGGGGCCTTCTGATATTTACTCTGTGTACTGGATTTCTACTCTGTGTACTGGATTTTTTGGATTTCTTTTCTGGATTTCTTCGATGGATTGGGTGAGCCACTGGGCCGATGCGAAAGGGTTGAAGGCAAATAAACCGTATACCACGCACATCTGAATACTGAGTCGAATGCGAAACGTCGGCATGCTGCGGATGATACCGACTGTGCGACAGACGGGTAGTCACTTAAATGGGTGAATCAAAGGCCCCGGCTGTACCGGGTTTTGTGGACAGCCGGTCAGACGCTGGCGGCAGGCCGGCCCTTGAGGAACTTGACCACGGCTTCCGTGCGCGAGGTGACCTTGAGCTTTCCGTAGCACCGCTTGAGATGCGTATGTACCGTCTCGGCCCCGATGTTGAGACGGACGGCGATTTCCTTGTAGCGAAGTCCATCGGTCAGGCAGGCCATGACTTCTTTTTCCCGGGGACTGAGGCTGGCAACCTCCTTCGACTCGTCCGTTTTCACTTCCGGGGAGACCTGAATAAACTGAACGGCTTTGCGGGCGATCGAACTGGTCATGGGCGAACCGCCCCCATGCACGTCGTGAATCGCGGCGATGATCTGCAGCTCGGGGTCGTTTTTAAGTAGGTATCCATTTGCTCCGGATCGAATGGAATCGTAGACGGTGCCATCGTCTTCGAGCAAGGTGAGGATGAGGATCTGAAGCTTCGGGATGCGCTGCCTTAACCTCGACAAGAATGCAATGCCGAAACCACCGGAGAAATTGACATCCATGACCAGCACGTCCGGTGGATTCGAAATGATCGCGGTGAAATCGACCGCGGTGGATATGGAAGCCGCATGGATTACCAGACCTTCGGCAGTCGATACCAGTGAGGCAATGCCCGCGAGTACAAGGGTATTGTCGTCCACTAACCCCACCCTGATTGTATTTAAATCCAGCTTTTGACCAACCATTATATGCTACCCCCTAACTCTAGAACCCCAAACCGGTTGCTTACTACGTGTCGTGAATCTGGAAAACCCCGACCAGACTGGTGGAGCATATATAGCTATGTTGATTCCGAACGAAATGTCAAGAACGATGAAGGATACCCGCTAAAGCTTAAAGCGGGTTCATGACAAAAATAATTAAATAAGCTTTTCCTTTTTATTTTGCATGATGAGTTGTATCTTTATAAGATACAACTATTGGAGCCTTATGAGCACACTTGAAAAACAGCGGGATCAAATTATTCAACAACTCAAAGACCTTAAGCGCATCCGTCGCGGCCAGATCAGTGAACAGTACCTGGAAAAGCCCGGCGCTGACGGGAAGATGAAGCGCTTCGGCCCCTATTACGTTTGGCAAGCCTCCGTAAACGGTGAAAAGCGCTCGATCCGCGTGGCTAAGGAGCAGGCCGACCAAGTACGCGAAGATATGCAAGGATACCAGGAGTTTAAAAGACTCTGCGATGAACTCACCGACGTGACCGAGCAACTCACGATTCGGGATGACCCCTCCCAAGGTAAAAAAAACGCTTCGCCGCGCAAGAAGCCCTCAAGGAAGAAATAGATCGTTTTGTCCGACTCGCCGAAGGGCGGATACAGCGTGAGGGCGCCAGCCGGATCGACTGGCTGGAGAACCAACTGCGCAGCATTCCGTAGTGTACCATTAATCATCCGAGCAATTAAACAGGTCATGTTCACGCCGCCTCCGGATAATAATACTTCAGCATCCCACCCAGCCGTTCCCGGCATTTAACCGGCCCGCTTCCGCATTCATCCTCAAGGGGAAACTCGATCAAACGGTTCTCAAGGCCCTGATGATTTCGCTCCTGATGCTAATGAGCCACATATTCTTTCACCGCATGGCGAAGATGTAATTCACCAACCAGAATCGACTTGTTCAGGCACTCGTATTTGATCGATCGAATAAACCGTTCGACGGAAGCATTGAGATTCGGGCTTCTGGCCGGCAGTCGAATTGGACGGCATCCCGCAGAACTCAGATAACTTCTGAACCGGGCCGTATACAACGGGTCACGATCATGGATCAGGAACTTTTTGCCCTTGAGAAACCCATCGTCACAATCCGTAAGATTCCTGGAAATCTGCTCCATCCATTCACCGTTCGCCGCCGGACTTAGGCCGGCAACATGCACCTTGCGGCTACACAGCTCCATTACAATGAACACGTGGTATCGAATCAATCCCCGGCTCGTCCAGACCTCAGCGGTAAAGAAATCAGCAGCCGCGAACCCTCCCCAATGGGCCTTGAGAAACTCTTTCCAACTCCCACATCGGCCCCGGTCATAGCTCGGCTCGATCCCGTTCTCCTTCAAGATTCTTTTGACCGTCGTCCTGCTGACAACATGCCCCAGGTTCCGCATGGCCCCGACGATTCGGGTATACTTCCAGCCACTGTTCTCATTGGCCATACGAACAACCGTCTCACAGAGAATATCCGGCTTGCGTGGACACCCCGGCCTCCGCTTCTTGCTCCCATCGTACTTCCGAGCAATAAGCTTCCGGTGCCAACCAAGTATAGTGTCCGGCGTTACGATGGTCGTCAGATCCATCAATACTTTACGGCCAAGCCGCTTTCCTTTAACCGCCAACCTGCGGCGTTGGTCGTCATTCAATCGGGGAGACTTATTCCCATGAAGTTCCCGCCAGGTTTTATTCTCCTGCAGCAAGTACTCGATAACCGCTGTCTGCTCCCGGTTCATCCATCCAGCCAATGCACACAGGAAGAAAGATTGTATCCGCCTCATCTTGGATCAAA
>JBLIND010000208.1:0-11259 GCA_047639095.1 Candidatus Omnitrophota bacterium
AAGCCCACACTCGAGCAAGTACATGCATCGGACCAGCAATCGTTCCGGCTGTTCCGCCGCGTGGCCCCCACCTTTGATTTTCGCTGGCACCAGCATCACGAGCTGGAGTTGACGTTGATCCTCTCGGGCAGGGGGCAACACTATGCCGGTGATTACGTCGCGCCCTACGCGCCGGGTGACCTGGTGTTGCTCGGCCCGGACCTCCCTCACACCTGGCGATCGGAAGATGCCGGACCACATGAGGCGGTCGTGGTGCAGTTTGCCCGCGATTTCTGCGGTGAGGGGTTTCTTGAACTGCCCGAGTCTCGCCCGCTGCGACGCTTGCTGGATCGATCCGCTCGCGGCTTGCTTTTTCGGGGACGGACGATGGACACGGTCCGCGCGCGCCTGGTTGGCCTACTCGACCTCGAGGCATTCGCATGTTTGACCGGCCTGCTCGAAATTCTCCTGCAGGTAAGTGCGCGTCGCGGCCAGGTGATGAGTAGTCCGCAGGCCCATACCCACGTTCGTGCAATTGATGAAATGCGCATTGCCCGGGCCTGTGATTATATTCAGGTGCACTATGCCCGCGGCGTTGGCCTGGAAGCGGTCGCTCGTGAAGCCGGCATGAGCGGCGCGAGTTTCAGCCGTTACTTCAAACACCACACCGGGCGCACCTTCGTGGCCTATCTCAACGACGTGCGCGTCGGACAAGCCTGTCGCCTGTTGATCGAAACCGATGACCCCGTGACGGAGATCTGTTATGCAGCGGGCTTTGGCAATCTCTCCAACTTTAACCGCCGGTTCAAAGCAGTCAAAGAGATGACCCCGCGCATGTATCGCGCAGCCTATGTAGATGACTGACCCGTTACACGACCGATTTAATCGCCACGCGCATCAGCAGATCTGCCGCGTCCTCGGTGCAATCGGAAAGGTGGGTGATCTTCTTTACACACCCCTGCAGGTGCATCTTATGGGCCAGATCCAGGTTGGAGCTGAAAATCTGCGTGCTCAGGATTTCCTCCTGTCGATCCACCAGCGATTCCATCTTACTGGCCTCTTCACAATATTCCAGCACCTCGTCCAGCTTGCCCTTGGGCTTGAAATAAACTCTCATCGCCTGTCGGAAGGGTTCGAAATTTCCCAGGGTCATTTGAATCAACTCCCGGAAGGCATCCTTGTATTCGGGAGGGATCTCCGGATGTTGGATGGTGAAAAAGTCCGAACAGGATTCGGCCGTATCGGCAATCCTGTCGACCTGATCCACCAAGTGAAAGATGTCCTCACGCAAGCGGGGAAGATAGGCCCCGGCATAGAGGGTCTTCTGGATTTCGCGTCGAATCAGGTCGGCCTCGCTCTCCGCGCGATCCACTGCGGCATTTAAGGTCTGGTCGGGATCCGGCAAGCCGTCGAGGTAGCTGACGAGTGCGGTTTCCGTGGACTGGAGGGTGTGGTTTACGGCATCCGTATGATGGGTCAGAAGCGCCACCACTTTCTTTTCCTTTTTCCATAGTTTCATCGTAGGTTCCTCTTTTGGGTTCGAGAGCCGGCTGACTTCATGGGATACCGCATGGGAGTCATGCACCACCCCGAGTGACCAGCAGATTAATTCCGTAATAGATTCCGGCCGCAAAGACCGCTGCACAGATCGGCGTGGCCACCCAGCCGGTTACGATTGTGCCAATGGTTTTGACGCGGACGGTTTGACTGCCCTTGGTCAGGCCGATACCGATCACCGCTCCGACGATCGCCTGTGACGTGGAAACGGGGATGCCCAGGGTCGAGAAAACCTGGACCCCGATCGCCGCAGCCATCTGAGCGGAAAAGGCCCCGGTCAGATTGAGTGGGACGATACCCTGTCCGACGGTATAGACGACGCGTTTGCCAAACGTAAGGGCGCCGATCGCCATGGCGATACCTCCCAGCAGGGCCAGCATCCATCCGTGGTCAGGAAATTTCTGCAACAGGGGACCGATCGCATTTCCCACATCGTTGGCCCCGAGCGAATACGAGACGTAACCGGCCGAGACCAGCACGAGGACTCCGAGTACACGATCCGCATAGATGGCACGGGCGTGTTTGAGCATGGCCGTCAGGCAGAGATACAGGGTCCAGGCCAGGAACATGGTCAGGACCGGACTGAGGACCCAGCAAGTGAGGATTTTCAGCAGGACTCCCATGCGCAGAAAAGTGGTGTCGAAAAAGGTGATGCCGAGCCCGACCCCTGCGACTCCGCCCACAATCGCCTGTGAGGTGGATACCGGAATGCTGGAAAACGTGGCCAGGGTGACGAACAGCCCGGCCGAAATCAGCGCCGCGAATATGGCGTGATCGGGGAGGTTGCCGCTTGGAAACCAGGTCGCCATTTCGGACGGGGCCGGACGTTGATTCACCTGTTGATAGTCCGCCTCAGAGGTGATGATGATACCTTTCCCCACGGTTTTCATGACCTTGTGACCTTGAAGAACACCCCCGATGATGACGCACACGCCCATTAAGAGCGCCGCGTTTCGAAATGAAATGATTCCGGCGCCGACGGTTGTGCCGATGCAGTTTGCCGCATCGTTTGCGCCGATGTTCCAACCTACATAAAACCCGGCTAGCAAAAGGATGATCGGAACCAGCGTGGCCATATCAATCATGTGGGTGGATCAGTCCTCCACTTCCAGCTCTTCATCGACATATCGAAGGATGCGTCGATCGATTCGCAGGAGCTCGTGGCGTTTGTCCGGGTACTCGAATTGTGAAAGAAAATACCGGATGGCGTTCAGGCGTGCACGTTTCTTGTCATCCGATTTGATAATGATCCAGGGGCAATCCTCTGTGGACGTGTAGTAAAACATATCCTCCTTCGCCTTTGTGTAATCCTGCCACTTGTCTTTGCTCGCGAGGTCGACCGGACTCAGCTTCCACTGTTTGAGCGGATCTCTAAGGCGGCGATCAAATCGCCGGGCCTGCTCATCTTTGCTTACGGAGAAATAGAATTTGAACAGCCGAATATCGGATCGGATTAGCATGCGTTCGAATTCCGGACAGGAGCGGAGAAACTCCTTCGCCTCCTTCTTTTTGCAGAAGTCCATCACCCGTTCGACCATGGCACGGTTGTACCAACTGCGGTCAAAGAGCACGATTTCACCACCGGTGGGCAGGTGTTGCACGTAACGCTGGAAATACCATTGATGGCGCTCGGCCTCGGTCGGTTTCTGAAGAGCGACCACCCGGCAACCGCGCGGATTCATATGCTCGACGAAGCGTTTGATGGTTCCTCCTTTTCCCGCCGCATCCCGGCCTTCGAATATGGCCGCGACGCGCAATTGCTTTTGCTTTACATAGTTCTGGAGCTTCAGCAGTTCTACATGGAGCGGCATGATCAGGCGCAGGTAGTCGGAGCTACTTAACTTTTTCAAGGGTACCTCCAGTAGCTCATCGGCCGTCAGCACGGTGGGTTTAAGTCTTTTGTACCGATGGGATTCCAGGTCCCGCCCATGTGGCTTCATGTCGTCGCCGTCTTCCGCCTCCTCGGCCTGGATGGCCTCCTGCTCCAGCAGGGCATCATCCTTCAGCTCGGGATCTTCCAATTTTACCTTTGTCGCTTTACGGTTCGTTGTCGCCATGGGTGCTCCTCGTTTAAACAGTCTTTCCAGTATAGGACATCTCCGTGGTGGGTGCATACATCGTGGCACCGTCATGCAAGGGCTAGGGGATTTCCTTATACCTTCACACGTCCAGATGCTCGACATTTGCGCTGCAGCCGATACCGTAATTCCGCGTATAATGAGAACCGGAGACCGTTAAATGGGTAAGCAACTATTTGGATTCGATACAGACCAGGAATGGGACTACGAGAATGGCTTTTATCTCACCAGCCATGTAACCCGCCTGCCCAAGATGCTCGCGCATTATGAGCTCTACACGTCCATTATCGATTTACCCGGGCACGTCGTCGAATGCGGGGTGTTCAAGGCGGCTTCCTTCATCCGCTTTGCGACCTTTCGCGAGATTCTGGAGAGTCCGCATTCGCGTAAACTGATCGGATTCGATGCCTTTGGAAAATTTCCCGAACAGGGCAACGCCCATGATCAGGCTTTCGTTGAGCGTTTCGAGGGCGCGGCCGGGGAGGGGATCTCCACCGACGAGCTCGAGAAGGTGATGGAGCATAAAGGCTTCGGGAACTACGAATTGGTCCAGGGGAACATCCTGCAAACCGTCCCGGATTACGTCACCGCTCATCCCGAGTTGAAAATTGCTTTGCTCCATATCGACACCGATGTGTACGAGCCAGCCTCGGTGATTCTGAATAATCTCTACGACCGCGTGGTCAGCGGCGGGCTCATTGTCTTCGATGATTACGCAACCGTACCCGGCGAGACTCAGGCGGTGGATGAGTTCTTTGCCGATAAGGATGTGGTGATCGAGAAGTTGCCCATCTCCCATATCCCGACGTTTATTCGGAAGGAATGAGGCGTTAAAAAGCTGGCGTGGAAATCACGCGGTAGCACCGAGCGTTCGTTGAGTCCGCGTCAACGGCTGTGCCCGTGTTGTGAGGTGCCTCGGGCGGGGGGCGCCAGTTGTCCACCATGAGGTCATCGTTAAATCCTGACCGTTGTTCGTCAAGTTGGCGCTGCTGGCGGCAACATCGATACTGAAAAACGAGTGCTTCACTTGCATCGGAGGTGTAATCCAGCATCACGTCGTAAACGAGGGGGGCGTAACTTGAACATCGACTTGTGAATAGACGCCGCTGAAGGTTCCAAAAGTGATCGAAGGTATCAAGCTTAAGCAGGCGAGGATGATGAACCGCTTCCACACGAAGAGATTTTGAAAACAGTTGGATAATTAATGGAGTCCCATGTTGGAATGCGTGACGAATTCATCGCTGGAATTCAAGTGGCAATGCTCTTGGGTGCGTGCTTGCGTTTCATGATTTCTTGATGATCGGGGGCAGATCTGATTGATTGAAATCTGTTCGTGTGCAGGTGTGAGGCTGTGATCAAAAATCTTTTCAATACCCTGTATGTCAGACGCGATGCGTATGAGTTGGAACGTTTGGAGCAGCGACTGCTGCTCTCTGCGAATCAGGCCTCTGCAATGGTGTCTGAAGCGGTGTCTGAAGCGGTGTCTGAAGCGGTGTCTGAAGCCGTCACTCACGGCCATACGAGTGCAGAACAGGTCGTTACTGTTCCCGCCAAAAGAGCGCTATGGATTGCGCCGCTCCACGGCGCTTTGGGTCCAACCGGGGTCCAGTTGATCAGCTTGATCGGGGTGCTCCTGCTTTCCTGCGGATGTAAGGAACAGGCCTCCTCGCCGCCTCCCTTGCCCATCTACCAGACCGTTTTCCCGTCCCTCCCTGAGCCGCTCGAGGATGTTTGGATCATGTCCGGCGGTTGGGCCGGGTTCATGGGCGTCGCTCTTGGTTTAAGCACGAATCATTATTACTACTGGTTTTATTCCGATGCGGGTGGTGACGCGCCCTTGTATCCGCTGACAGGAGAATTTACGCTGGAGGGCGACCGCCTGGAGCTGATGGGGCACGGGCGAGATCTATACGCGCACGTATGGACGGTCACCACGAATGGCGGCCAACGTTGTCTCTGGGCTGAGCGAGATGTTGGCCGGGTGCCTCGCCTGCTGATTCCGGATGAGCATTTCGATGCGACGAATCCGTTTGAGAATCAACAGTCGCTGAGCGTTAAGCAGGAGCCTTGAAGCAGATGATTTCCGTGGACCGCGTCAGCATCCCGGATCGCGAAGTGATCCAACACCAAAACACAGGGTCTACGACCCTGTGCTCTGGAGTTCAATCCCTTCAGGATAAGGTGGCGCGAAATGCCAGACAAGATGCCTGGACACGCTTCTCTCAGTCGGTGTTTGGAATCGCAGTTGAACCCTGCATGAAGAGCGCGAGTTTTTCCACGCGCTCACGAGCGCAGCTACGATTACGCCAGCTCTTTGAAATAGTCTTGGAGCGAAGTCACATCCCAGTCCTTGTGGCGCATGTGATCGATACCCGCCACGGTGGCGCGAGCGCCCCACTGCGTCGTCACCAACGCGATACTCCGCAGGATCGCTTCGCCGCGAATTCGGACTTCGTCTTCGCGCGCGGCGGGGCCGCTCGGGGTGTTGATAATCAAATCCACCCGGCCTTCTTTCATGAGATCGAGAATGTTGGGCGAGGTCTTGTCCGCCAGCTTGCACAGGCGCTCGGCCTGGATGTTTTTCTCGGCTAACGCATCGGCCGTTCCGTCCGTCGCGACGATTTTGAAGCCCATGGCATGCAGTTGCTGGCCCAGTTCGACCATCCAGGGTTTGTCACTGTCCTTGGCGGAGAGAAAGGCGGTGCCTTCCATCGGAAGATTCTGATATGCGGCAATCTGGCTTTTCCAGTATGCGGCCTCAAAGGTGCGGTCGATGCCCATGACCTCGCCGGTGGATTTCATCTCCGGGCTCAGAATCGGGTCAACGCCGGCAAAGCGATTAAAGGGGAGCACCGCTTCCTTGACCGCAAACCAGCCGGTTTTCGGTGTTTCATCCGGCAAGCCGAGCTCGGGAATCATTTTGCCCACGGAAATCTTGGCCGCCATCTTGGCCAGGGGGATATTCGTGGCTTTGCTCAAGTAGGGGATCGTACGTGAGGCGCGGGGATTGACTTCGATGATGTACATCTCGCCTTCAAACACCGCGATCTGCACGTTGAGCAGGCCTTTGACCTTTAATTCCAAGGCGATTCTTGAGCAGCCTTCCTTGATGATTTTGATGATGTCGTCGCCGAGCGAGTAGGGGGGCACGCAGCAGGCGCTGTCGCCCGAATGCACGCCCGCCGCTTCGACGTGTTCCATGACGCCGCCGACATAGACGTTTTCGCCATCGCAGAGGACGTCAACATCGACCTCTATCGCGTTGTCGAGAAAGCGGTCGATGAGCACGGGGTACTCCGGGCTGGCCTTGAACGCCTCTTCGACGTAGGGGACGATGTCCTTTTCGTCGTAGGCAATCATCATCGCCCGTCCACCTAGCACGAACGAGGGTCGGATCATCACGGGCAGGCCGATTTTCTGGGCCACGGCCAATGCGTCGGTGGCGCTCATCACCGTTGCGCTGTTGGGTTGCTTCAGCCCGAGCTGGTCGAGCATGACCCGGCAGCGTTCGCGATCTTCTGCACGGTCGATGCTGTCTGCAGGCGTGCCGAGGACCGGGACTCCGGCGGCGGCGAGTTGCGAAGACAGGTTCAGCGGCGTCTGACCACCCATCTGCACGATTACGCCCTCCGGCTTCTCGCTTTCGAAGATGTTCATGACGTCTTCAAAGGTTAACGGTTCAAAAAAGAGTTTGTCCGAGGTGTCGTAATCGGTCGACACGGTTTCCGGATTGCTGTTGACCATGATGGTTTCGTAGCCGAGCTCGCGCAGCGCCATCACCGTGTGCACACAGCAGTAATCGAACTCGATGCCCTGGCCGATGCGGTTGGGGCCACTGCCGAGCACCATAATCTTCTTGCGGTCCGACGGATTGGATTCATCCAGGCTGCTGTAGCTAGAGTAGTAGTACGGCGTTAAGGCTTCGAACTCACCCGCACAGGTATCGACGAGGCGATAGGTCGGCAGGATCCCCAGTTGCTTGCGCAACTCGCGGATCTCCATCTCGGTCTGACCTTTGCCCTGGAGCTCAGCGATCTGGGCGTCGGAGAAGCCGTCTTCCTTGGCCTCGCGGAATAATTCAGGGGTGAGCTCCTCGTTCTGGATGCGTGCTTCCAGCTCGCAGATCTGGGCGATGATATCGAGGAACCAGGGGTCGATGTGGGTGATCTCGTGAAGCTCGTCCACCGTCTTGCCCGCTTTATACTCGCTCTTGATCTTGAACAAACGATCGGGAGAAGCGACGGCGAAACTTCCGCTGAGGCTTTCGTGCGCGACCATGGCTTCAGCCTTGAGGTCGAGTCCGGTTACTCCACGTTCCAAACCGCGGAAAGCTTTCTGTAACGCTTCTTTCATGTTCCGGCCGATGGCCATGGTTTCGCCGACCGACTTCATGCTCACACCGAGCCTGGCTTCGGCACCGGTGAACTTTTCAAACGCAAAACGCGGAATCTTAACCACGCAATAATCCAGCACCGGTTCAAACGAGGCCGGCGTGTCCTTGGTAATGTCGTTCGGCAACTCGTCGAGCGTGTAGCCGACCGCCAGCTTGGCGGCAATTTTTGCGATGGGGTATCCGGTCGCCTTACTCGCCAGGGCGGAGCTGCGGGACACCCGGGGATTCATCTCGATCACCGCCATGCGGCCCGTATCGGGATTGATACAAAACTGCACATTGGATCCACCGGTTTCCACGCCGATGGCGCGCATGACGCGGATCGAGGCGTCGCGGAGCATCTGGAATTCGGGGTCGCTCAAGGTTTGGGCGGGTGCCACGGTGATGCTGTCGCCGGTATGCAGGCCCATGTGGTCGAGGTTTTCGATGGTGCAGATGATGACGACGTTGTCGTTCTTGTCCCGCATCACCTCGAGTTCGTATTCTTTCCATCCGTAGACGGATTCTTCGATGAGGACGGTGTCGTTGAGGCTGGCCTTGATGCCGCCGGCGGCGACTTTGGCCAGTTCTTCCGCATTCTCCGCGGTCCCGCCGCCGGTCCCGCCGAGCGTAAAGCTCGGGCGAATGATCACCGGGTAGCCGATTTTTTCCGCGGCCTCGAGGGCCTGCTGAACCGTGTTGACCTGGATGGATTCCAGGACCGGCACGTTCGCAACCTTCATGGCGTTTTTAAACAGGTCGCGATCTTCGGCGCGGTTGATCACTTCGGCATTTGCACCGATCATCTCCACGCCATACTTGGCCAGGATACCGAGCTCTTCGCAACGCAAGGCCGTGTTCAGCCCGGTCTGTCCACCGAGGGTGGGAAGGAGGGCGTCAGGACGCTCCTTAATGATAATTTTTTCAATCGCTTCGGGCGTGATGGGCTCCACATAGGTGGCGTCTGCCACATCCGGGTCGGTCATGATCGTCGCGGGATTGCTGTTGATCAAAACGACGCGATAGCCTTCCTCGCGGAGTGCCTTGCAGGCCTGGGTGCCGGAGTAGTCGAATTCGCAGGCCTGGCCGATGATAATCGGGCCGGAGCCGATGAGCATGATAGTGTGTATGTCTTCCCGTTTGGGCATCAGGCGCCTTTGTGCTCGTCGATCATGTTGATAAACTGATCGAACAGGTAGTTTGAATCGTGCGGACCCGGTGCAGCTTCAGGGTGATACTGTACCGAGAAGACGGGCAGCTCTTTATGGCGCAGCCCTTCCGAAGTCTTGTCATTTAAATTGATGTGTGTGGTCTCGAGGTCCGCGGGCAGCGAATCCTTGTCGACACAGAATCCATGATTCTGAGAGGTGATTTCCACCGTGCCTTTAGCCAGATTCAAGACCGGCTGATTTCCACCGCGATGGCCGAACTTCAGTTTGAAGGTCTTGCCACCGAGGGCGAGGCCCAGCAGCTGGTGGCCAAAGCAGATGCCGAAGGTCGGGGTGCCCGAACGCGCGAGGGTGCCGACGGTTTCGATCGACTTGGTCGCGCCTTCCGGATCGCCCGGCCCGTTGGAGATGAAAATGCCGTCCGGTTTCGTGTCCAGAATCGTCTGGGCGTCGGTCTGGCTGTTAAACACTTCGATTTCACAACCGAGGCTCTGGAGGATGCGCAGCTGGTTGTACTTCAGCCCGCAGTCCAGGGTGGCGACCCGGCGCACACGTTCGCCCGGACCTTCGGGATTCCAGATCGCGGAGCCTTCCACGCTGACCTCGCTGGCGAGATCACGGCCGACCAGGCCGGCGGAGGCTTTGGCCTTGGCGACCAGGCTTGCCGGATCGCGGTCTTCGGTCGAGATCACGCACTTCATGGCACCTTTGCGCCGGATGTGCAGGGTCACCGCCCGGGTGTCGACCTTGTGGATGCCGAAAATCTTGTTCTCCGCCAGGTAGTCCGGCAGGGACTTGGTGCTCCGCCAGTTGCTGTGGATGCGGCTGCATTCGCCGATGACCAGACCCGCCGCATGCGGACGATAGGACTCTTCGTCCTCCGGGTTGATCCCGTAGTTGCCGATCAAAGGGTAGGTGAGGGTGACAATTTGGCCTTTATAGGAAGGATCCGTGAGGATCTCCTGGTAGCCAGTCATCGAGGTGTTGAACACCAGTTCGCCAAAGATTTCGCCGCCTCCAGCGAAGGCTTCTCCTTGGAACGTGGTTCCGTCTTCTAATGCAATCAGGGCTTTCAAATCGTGTCTGGACTCCAAAAAAACTAAATTCGTGGGACCTTAGAGAAAGCCAGCGCAGAGACAACCCTGTTTTTGAAAAAATCGTTTTTATTGTCTGTCTGAAGACCTGATCTTCGGCCCGTTTTCCCTGTTTTTCCCGGGCGAGCCGCGTAAGCTGAGTCAATGCCCTGTCGGTGCAGGCGTACTCTTTATACAGATGAAGCGACTCAGTACCTATATACTCCTGATGTCCGGATTATTCCCGGTTTTCGCAGGTTCCCTGTCTTCCAAAATGCGGAGCGGACCCGTTGTGCTGGAGCTTGCGAGTGAGCAGAATGCCATCGTCCCCGGTAAACCGTTCACCGTGGGCCTCCATATCGTTCATGATAAGGGCTTTCACACCTATTGGAAATACCCGGGTGTGGTCGGCGTGCCCACCCAGCTCGAGTGGCAGTTGCCGGAGGGGTTCAAGGCCGGGCCGATTCAGTGGCCCCAGCCCATGTTGAGCAAGATGGCGGATCTGATCATCTACGGATACGAACAGGATACCACCTTGCTCGTCGAGCTCACCCCACCCGAGGCGCTCGAGCCGGGGACCACGGTCGCCCTCCCGGTTAAGATTGCCTTCATGGCCTGCGCAGATTCCTGCCATCCCGGATTTGCGGATATGAGCCTGCGTCTGCCGGTCGCCAAAACCGAAAAAATTAACACGATCTGGAGGAAGCGCTTCGATGCCGCGCGTACGACCTTCGCGAAGACCTCCGATGCCTGGACCTTCTCCGGCACGGGTTCCGCTACCTCGCTCACCCTGATCGCCACACCCAAAGTCGGTGCGAATACCGACATCAGCTCTTTCACCTTCTTCGAAGAACTCGAACAGGTCGATTCCCGCGAGCCGCAAGTCGTAACCAAGGTCGGCGATGGTTTTCAGATCACCTTGCCCCGCGTCGACTGGATGGAGAAACATCCACCCACCCGCATCAGCGGGGTCCTCTTCAGCACGGAGAGTTGGTTGAAAGGCGAGCCTCTCCATGCACTCTCCGTACGTG
>JBLIND010000209.1:0-11103 GCA_047639095.1 Candidatus Omnitrophota bacterium
CAGCTAATTCTTCCATTGATTTCGTATTCAGTACGCGATCGGGGCTGTACCACCCTTTGCGAGCGATGCCGACACCATACGTCACGTCGTCCAGCATTTCCAGCGAGTGAGCGTCGGGATTGATGGAGGTCATCATCCCGCATTCAAAGGCCTTGCGACCGTAACGCCAATCCAGGTCGAGGCGGATCGGGTTGGCATTGATTTCGATCACGGTTTTATGTTCCGCACAATGGGCGACGAGGGCGTTCAGGTCCAGATCGCTGCCTTTGCGCTTCAGCAGGAGGCGGCCGGTGGGGTGACCAATCATCGTGCAGTACGGATGGGCTGCGGCCTTTTTCATGCGTTCGAGCATCTTCTCCGCAGGCATGTCCAGGGCAGAGTGAACGCTCGCGATGATGAAGTCGAAGCCGGCCAGGATATCCTCGTCATAATCGAGATCGCCGTTCCCCAGGATGTCGGATTCAATTCCTTTAAAAACATGGAAGGCATGCCCTTCGTCCGCGAGTTGCTGGTTCACCTCGTCAATTTCACGCCATTGCGCCTCCACGCGCTCCGCGGTTAAGCCACCTGCGTACGCGGCGGCGCGCGAATGATCCGTAAGGCCCAGGTAGCTGTAGCCACGGTTGAGGCAACCGATCGCCATGTCGTAGATCGTTTCGGCACCATCACTCCATTTGCTGTGCGCGTGGAGGATGCCCTTGACGTCGGAATCTTTGAGCAGCTCCAGGGTTGCATGTTTTTCGAAATAGGCGAATTCCCCCTGGTCTTCCCGCAGCTCCGGCTCCACGAAAGGCAGGTCGAGTTTCGCATAGATATCCGCTTCGGTCTGGGTCGTCACGGGTGCATCGAAATCGGTGTCGCCTTTGTCATCGAGGGTAAACAATCCGTATTCGTTCAGCCCCATGCCGCGCTCCCGGGCGCGTGAGCGCATCCCGATGTTGTGTTCCTTGCTGCCGGTAAAATACATGAGAGCCGCCGCGAAATGCGGTCGGGAAACGACGCGTAAATCCACCTGCCGGCCTTCCTGGGTGCGTACGGAGGCCTTGGTGTCTCCGTTGGCCAGGATTTCAACCACGTTGGGATGCGTCGTGAACGCGGACATAAGCGTCGGCGTATGTTCCGGAGTCGCCGCGATAAGAATGTCGATATCTCCAATGGTCTCCAGTCGTCGACGGCTGGAGCCGGCCAGCGAAATCTCTTCCACCCCTGTTTGCTTGCGCATAAATTCCAGAAACGTTTCCGCGATGAACGCGGCCTGGTCTGCGCGGCAGCGTTCGCCGAACTTTTCCATGAAGGCGATGGAGGAGAGAATCTTCTCCGCCGTTTTGGCGCCCATGCCTTTCAGCGCGGCTACGGAGCCGTCTTTACATTTTTCGACCAGCTCGGCGACTTCCGTAATGCCCAATTCCTGGTGAACCTTGTAGATTTTCTTCGGCCCCAGACCCGGGATGTCGAGCCACTTGATCAGGCCGGGGGGAATCTGCTTATGCAATTCATCCAATATCGGAAGCCGGCCGGTTTCGGCGTACGCATAAATCTGCGTCGCCAGGGATTTGCCAACCCCCGCGATGGTATCCACTTTTTTTAACGCCACGTATTCGGAAATCGAGGTTTCCATGTTTTCGATCTGCCGGGCGGCCCGGTCATACGCAGCTGCCTTAAAATCGTTTTCGCCGGCGAGGCGTTTGAGTACGCCGGTTTCTTCGAGGAGTTCCGAGAGTGCCTTGTTATTCATCGTTTGATTTGATGCTGGATTTCGGACAGCGGCGCAAGGATATTCCCCTGAACCCGGGTTCTCAGCTCCGTTAGAGCTGTTCGATGCCACTGCAGGAAAACGGTGTAAACTGAGACACGAGCCGCTTGGGAATCGAGGCCGCCACATGGATGCCGTCGTACTCGTAGCGTTCTTCCAGCATTTTTCCGTGATCATGAATCACGGAGATCAAGTCTGACCGTTCATGGGGAATCATCAGGTTCATTTGCAGGACCCGGTCCGAAATCATGTCCTGCATGCGCTGGGAGAGTTCGTCGAGACCTTCACCGGTATGTACGGAGATGAAGACACCGTCGGGATCGAGCACCTTCAGAGAGGGCAACAGACCGCGGTCTTTCACCAGGTCGATTTTATTCCAGACGGTGATCATACGTTTCTGGTCTGCGCCTAACTCTTTCAGCACACGCAGGGTGGTTTCGTAATACTCACGCGCCGCCGGTTGGCTGGCATCGACCACGTGCATGAGAAATTCTGAGAGGACGGCCTCTTCCAAGGTCGCTTTGAAGGCTTCGATTAATCGGTGGGGAAGGTTGCGGACAAAGCCGACGGTATCTGTCAGCAGCAGCGGGTTTCCATTGGGCAGTTCCACTTTGCGGGTCGCCGTATCCAGGGTGGCGAAGAGCTTGTCGGCCACGAGCACATCCGCATGGGTCAGGTAGCGAAGGAGGGAGGATTTGCCCGCGTTGGTATAGCCGACGATCGCAGCATTGGGGACAGGCGTGCGTTCGCGCTCTTTGCGTTGTGTCGCCCGGTGTTTGCGTACCTGGGTGAGCTCGTCCCGCATCTGGTCGATCCGCTTGCGCACGATTCGGCGGTCAATTTCGATCTGTTGTTCGCCTTCCCCGCGCGTTGCACCACCGCCACCGCTGCCGCCCTGGCGGCCGAGGTGGGTCCATGCCCGCTTGAGGCGGGGGAGGGACCATTCCATGCGGGCCAGGTTGACCTGCAGCTTGGCTTCTTTGGTTTTGGCGCGACGGGCAAAAATATCGAGGATGACCTCCTGGCGATCGACTACGCACAGCTTGGTCGTCTCTTCCAGGTTTCGTTGCTGGGCGGGGGAGAGCTCGTTGTCAAAAACCATGCAGTCGGCCTTAACCTCGGCCGCCATATCCACCAGTTCTTCCAGTTTTCCCGTTCCGACCAGGTGGCGAGCGTTCATTCTGGGAACCCGGATCAGGGCCTGGCCGACAATGGTAATACCCAGCGTATGGACGAGCTCGCCCAGCTCTTCCAGCAGGCTCGCACCTTCTGCTTCCTCGTGCTTTTCCTGGTATAACCCAACCAGGAAGGCGCGCTCCACAAATTGGGGTCTCTCTCGAACGTCTAACATGTGGGTAGTGTACGCCTAAAGAGGAGAATCCGCATCCAGTATTTCACGGGATTACGATAGCGCGGCGGCTTAAGGGTTGCTGGGGCTACAAGGGCAGGTAAACCTTGAACGTCGCGCCTTGGCCTGCATCGGAAATCAAGTCGACCTTACCGTCCATTTTCTCGACCAGCTTTTTCACACTCGCCAGGCCGATGCCGGTTCCGCGATCACCTTCCTTTTTGGTCGGCCCGAGGGTTTGAAACATTTCGAAGATCTTTTCGTGGTATCGAGGCGCAATACCGGGTCCATCATCGGTAATGCTGATCATATGGAAATCCAGATTCTTTTCGTAGGCGATGTCGATATTGCAGGTCTCCGCTTCTCGATGCTGGATTGCGTTGCCGATCAGGTTCTGCAGAATCTGTAACACCGCCATGGGACTCGATGTGATTTCCGCCTCTTCTATGCCGCTTGTGGTGAATTCTGCAATGCCTTGGGCTTCGGTCAGCATAATTGCCTGATCGATGGTTGCCGCGAGATCGAGGGGGCCATAGGTGGTGCGATCCCGATTGAGCGTACGGGAATATTCAAGGATGCCATCGATCAGGTTCTGCATGATCACAGCCCGGCTTTGAAGCAGGTCCAGATAGTTTTTCCCTTCATCGTTCAGTTGATCCGCATGATCGCTCAGCAGCCAGTCGACGATGCTCGCCATGCCTCGTAGTGGGGTTTTGAGATCGTGGGAAGTCACATAGGCGAAGCGTTTCAGATCTTCCACACTCGACTCGAGCTCCTTCTGGGAAAATTGGAGCTCGCGGACATTCTTTCGCAACTCCAATTGAGCCACCACCTGGCTGGAAAGGGCCTCAAGCGCATGGATCTGTTCCTGGGATAATTCGCGTGGCTGGCTGTCGATGACACACAAGGTGCCCAGAGGGAAGCCGTCCGGTGTCATCAGGGGCGCACCCGCATAGAAGCGGACGTCCGGTGGTCCATTTGCGAACGGGTTGTCTTTGAAGCGATCATCCATCAGCGAATCCGGCACCACAAGTACGTTATCCGGATCCAGAATGGCATGTGCACAGAAAGACAGGTTCCGCGGCGTCTCCTCTGCGTCCAGGCCGTGATGCGATTTAAACCATTGCCGGTCGTGGTCGATCAGGCTGACCAAGGCGATAGGGGTCTGGCAGATATGCGCGGCGATCTTCGTGATGTCGTCGAAATCTTTTTCGGGAATCGTGTCCAAGATGTTGTAGGACGCCAGCGCCTGGAGGCGCTCTTCTTCGTTTTCTGGACACCCTGGCTCGAACATAATAGATAACCGCTTGTAGGGTTAAAATATAATTTTTGTTCGGCGCTCGGTCAACGACTAAAGGCTGCTATTCCAGAATGGCCTTCACCACGTGTCCGTGGACGTCTGTGAGGCGAAAGCGTCGCCCCTGATACCGATAGGTAAGGCGCTCATGGTCGATGCCGAACTGGTGGAGCAGCGTGGCATTCAAGTCGTGCACGTGCACGCTATCCTCGATCACATTGTAAGAGAAATCGTCGGTCTTGCCATACGTGATCCCGGGTTGAATGCCGCCGCCCGCCATCCACATGGTGAAGCAACGCGGGTGGTGATCACGGCCAAAGTTGTTGTGGGTCAGTTTGCCCTGGCAATAATTGGTTCGCCCGAATTCTCCGCCCCAGACCACCAGGGTATCTTCCAGCAGACCGCGTTGTTTGAGATCTTTGATCAACGCGGCCGCAGGTTGGTCGGTTTCTTCACACTGCTTGCGGATCCCTCCCGGTAGTCCCCCATGCTGGTCCCATCCCTGATGATAAAGCTGGATGCAGGTCACGCCGCGTTCCGCGAGGCGTCGCGCCATCAGGCAGTTGGCGGCGAAGGAGCCCGCTGTTTTGACATCGGGTCCGTACAGGTCCAGGATGTGCTCTGGTTCATCGCTCATATCCGTCACTTCAGGAACCGCGGTTTGCATGCGGTAGGCGAGTTCATAGTGGGCGATCCGTGTCTCGATTTCCGGATCGGGAATCTGGGCGTGTTCCAGCTGGTGGAGCTGCTGTAAACGGTTGAGCAGCATGCGACGGCTTGCGCCATCCACGCCGGATGGATTATTCAAGTAGAGCACAGGGTCCGGCCCGGATCGAAAACGAACCCCCTGGTGCTGCGTCGGAAGAAAGCCGCTGCCCCAGAGCCGGGAGAGTAAAGGCTGGCCCCCTTTGTTCTTGGTGACCATGACGACAAACGAGGGCAGGTTCTCGTTCGCCGAACCCAATCCATAATCCAACCACGACCCTAAGCTGGGCCGACCTGGTATCTGGGAGCCGGTCTGGAAAAACGTAATGCCCGGCCCGTGATTGATCGCTTCGGTGTGCATCGATTTCACGAAACAAAGATCGTCCGCGATGGATGCCGTATGCGGCAGCAAATCGCTCATCCAGGCGCCGCTTTCGCCGTGTTGTTTAAATGCAAACGGCGATCCTGCTATCGGCAGGCTGGACTGGTTACCTGACATGCCCGTGAGTCGTTGGCCCTGGCGGACCGAATCGGGTAATTCCTGCCCGTGCATTTCATTGAGCTTGGGCTTGTAATCAAACAGGTCGATCTGCGATGGCCCACCGCTTTGAAACAGGTAAATGATACGCTTAGCCTTGGGCGCTTGATGCGCGGCAGCGGGTAGGGGGGAGGCATCTGCCTGCTGCATCAAATTGGCTAAGGCGATACCGCCCAGTCCGGAGCCGAAGCGGTTTAGAAACTGCCGTCGCGACCAATCCAAGGTAGGTTCAAATCCAGTGCAAGGGTTCATAGGGTTTCCATGGTTAGCGCAGGACGACGCTTCCGTCAAAATTCATCAGGAGATTGATCAGGCTGGTCGTTGCAGCTACCAGAACCGGATCCAATCGCTCGTCCGGCTTTCGCTCGCCGACCCGCGTCAGTTGCCGGGCGGCCTCTTCGTTGATTTGAAAGTGCGAGACTTGTTCATCTACCATTTCCCGGAGCAGGCGAACCTGGTCATCGCTCGGCTGCAGGCCGGTCAGCCGTCGAAAGGCTTCCTGGATGCGCAGGTCCGGGTCATCTGCGTATTCCCTGATTAAGGATTCGGCCATGACGCGTGAGGCCTCCACAAATTGCGGCCCGTTCAGCAGGACCAACGCCTGGAGCGGGGTGGAGGTCGGCTCGCGCTTCACCGTGCACGTATCTCGTTTCACCGCATTGAGCGACATCATGACCGGGGAGGGACCCGTGAGCTTCCAATAGGTGTACACGCTGCGCCGATAGAGGTTTTCGTTTTTATCGTAATCCATCGGCTTGAAGGATTCCTTCAGGTCATACGGCTTGGCCGGGGCTCCGCCGATCTTGTTCACCAGCAAGCCACTCGCCGCGAGGGCCTGGTCGCGGAGCATCTCGGCCGGAAGGCGCATTTTCGGGCCGCGGGCCAGCCAGTCATTTTCGGGGTCGCGCTGATCCTTTTCAGGATCGGGATGCGCGCTCTGGCGATAGGTGGCTGATTGCAGGATCAACTGATGCAGCGCTTTTAAATCCCAGCCGGATGCGATAAAGCGCAGGGCCAGCCAGTCGAGCAGCTCCGGGTGACTGGGGCGGCTCCCCTGGGAACCGAAATCCTCGGTGGTTTTCACCAGGCCCTGTCCAAAGTGCATCTGCCAATAGCGATTTACCGCGACACGTGCAGTCAGCGGATGTGCGGGATCGGTGAGCCACTGCGCCAGACCCAATCGGTTTGCCGGGAGGCCGGATGCACCTGCGGGTAACCAGGCGGGTGGCTGAGGATTCACCGCCTCGCGGCGTTCGGTGTATTGCCCCCGATGGAGGACGTAGGCCTGGCGGGGCTCCGGGCGTTCGCGCATCACCATGATTTCGGTGAAGCCCTCCTCTAATTTGTTCTGCTCCACCACCTTCGCCTGCAGCGCCTTGGCGGCCGCCTGCCAGGTGCTGTTGGTCACGGCCAGATACCAGTCAAACAGGGCGTCTTCGCGCTGGTCGATCGCCTCCTGCAGGCGCTGCCCGTCGTATAGGTGTTGCACTTCAAGCGGGCTCAGGCATCGATTGACGATCACGAGCTCATCGATCTGCCCTTGTGCGAATCCGCGGTCCCGAAACCGTTCCCCGATGGCGAACTGTTTGACGCCTCCGGCCTCGATCCCCTTGGTGAGATGGTCACGGACGACTTCACATGCCAGGGCCTGCCCATTCAGGTATAAAGTCAGTCCGGCTGCCTGGCTGTTACCTCGGTAGGTCATGGTCACCTGTTGCCAGCTGTTTAAGGGTAGCTTTTCCCGGGATCGAATTCGAATCGCGTTGCCCGGCCAGAAGTGGATGAGGGAGGCGCTGAGTTTTCCATCTTCCAGGAGCAGTTGATAGCCCTGACTCCCCGAGTCCGTCCAGGCACGTGAGCGATGAAAAATGACGGCCCGTTCCTTGTCTTCGGGCGTCTGCATCCAGAGGCTGATCGAAAAGGCATCATCGCGACCGAACGCTCCGGTTTCGATGGTTACCGCATCATCGCCGCTGAGTTTGAGTCCCTTTCCGTGTTTCCCTTTCACCGTCGTGTTGGAGCCTCCGCTTTTTGCCAATATTTTCTCATCCGCTGCATTGGTATGCGGACCGGGCTTATCTTCATCGAAGGATACGTGTGCCAGCAGTCCGGGAATGAAGGCGTCGGGGAGGTCGCCCTTAAGCCAGCGATCGAAATCCGTTTTCGCCGCCTCGCGGACCTGGGCGAGTTCCTCTTCGCTCTTCGCGACCGCTTCCTTTAATGTCGCCCATTTGGCCTGCTGCCTGTCATCGGTCATGGCCAGGGTCGGGGTAGGGACGGCCTGGGTGAAGAAGCTGTAAAGACCGGCCTCGTCAATGTTGTTGAAGTAGGCGAAGAAGCTGTAGTAGTCGCGTGCGGTGATGGGATCGTATTTGTGATCGTGGCAACGCGCACATTCAAGGGTGAGTCCGAGGAAGGCCGTACCAAAGGTGTGCGTGCGATCCGCAACGTATTCCACCCGGAACTCCTCCTCCACGCTGCCACCTTCCACCTTCTGTTGGTTCAGCCGACAGAACGTCGTGGCCAGCAGCTGCTCATCGGTCGGGTTCGGGAGGAGATCGCCTGCGAGCTGCCAAGTGACGAATTCGTCGTAGGCCTGGTTTCGGTTAAAGCTCTGGATGACCCAGTCCCGCCAGGGCCAGACGAAGCGGTTGCGGTCCTGCTGGAACCCGTAGCTGTCCGCGTAGCGCGCGAGGTCCAGCCAGTCCGTCGCCATGCGTTCTCCATAGCGCTCCGAGCGGAGCAGGCGTTCGATGGCGGCTTCGTAGGACTCGGTGGCCGACAGCGCCTTGGCATCGGGCGGGAGTCCGATCAGGCCGAAGGTGATCCGGCGGAGTAGCATCCGTAGATCCGCTTCAGGAGCTGGCTCGAGCCCTTCGCGGCGCAAACGATCTAGAACGAAGCGGTCGATGTCGTTTCGGATCCACGGATCGTCGATGGCCGGCGGGGCGACCGCTTTGGGTGGAATGAAGGCCCAATGGCCTTCCCAGGAGGCGCCCTGGCTGACCCAGGTCTTTAAGGTTTCCTTTTCGTCTGCGCTCAGGATGAGCTTGGATTTGGTCGGCGGCATGATTTCGTCCGGATCGGTTTCAAAGATCCGATGGATGATTTCGCTTTGCTCCGGATGGCCGGGTTGGATGGCGAAGCGCGTGCCATCTTTTAAGGCCGCTTTGGCCTGCTCCTCCAGGTCCAGGCGGAGATCCGCTTTCCGCGAGCCACTGTCCGGGCCATGACATAGGAAACATTTGTCCGAAAGGATGGGGCGAATGTCGCGGTTAAACTGGATATCCGCCGCGGGTGCACCCGGGACCCACAGACTGAGCAGCGCAAACACGCTCCCCGTACGACAACGAATTCTCTTGTGGAACATAGGCTTAACTTCTCAGCCAAACCCGCAAATGCAACCCTATTGCAGGGGCGAAAGCACGCGCGCAAGGCGAACCATAATCTGAAAGCCGATGTTTCGCTGGTTCATTTCATCCTCAACAACTTCGCGGCATTGCTCGAAATCCGCGCGCAGCATGCTTTTCACTTCCATAATGAAGGCGGGATTCGCCACCAGCAGGTTGAGCTCGAAATTAAGGAAGCACGAGCGGTTATCCAGATTGCTGGATCCCACGGCGGCGATCTTGTTGTCCACCAGCAGCACTTTCTGATGCATGAACCCCGGTTGATAGCGGAAAACGCGGGCACCCACCTGGTGCAGTTCGTGAAAATACGAAAAGCTGGAGAGGAACACCAGCAGGTGATCCGGTTTTTCCGGAAGCATGATGCGCACATCCACGCCGCGTAAGGCCGCGAGCTGGATCGCGGAGACCAGGGCTTGATCCGGGACAAAATACGGGCTGCAAATCCATAAACGCTCACGCGCGGAGTGAATGGCCTGGAGGTAATAGAGGTGACAGGTCTCCAGATCATCTGCCGGCCCGGTAGGCAGCACGAGCACCTCATGGCCCGGGTGCTTCAGCTCCGGAACATGCCAGGAGAGCTTCAGGTTTTCGCGGGTAATCCAGTGCCAGTCCTCCATGAACGGGATCTGCAGCGATAAAACCGCGGGTCCGGTCACTTGCAGGCCGGTATCTCGCCAGGGGCCGAAGCGCTTCACCCGACCGAGGTATTCATCGCCGATATTATACCCGCTTACAAACGCGGTTAAGCCATCCACCACCACGATTTTGCGGTGATTGCGGAAGTTGATCTGCAGGCGGGTCAGGCGACCTCGAGACGAACGAAAGGGGTACACGTGCACGCCGGCTTTCCGCAGGCCGCGCACATAACGGCCCGGCAACTTGCGGCTGCCGATGTCATCGAACAGAAAATAAATACGGATGCCGGCCTGCGCCCGCTCGGCTAACAGCGCCTTGAAGGCCTTTCCGAGTTCATCGTTGTTGACGATAAAGAAGTGGATCAGGACGTAGTCCGTCGCATCGCGGATGGCATCAAACATGCGCTCAAAGGCTTCTGTACCCTCCGAGAGCAAGTCCAGTTGGTTCGAGTGGGTCGCATGCAGCCCCACGAGCTTCTCATATAAGGACAGGGCTCTGCCAGCCGGCGAGTCGAAGGGGACATACCAGGGTTCGATCGCCTTCAAGGCCTTTTGGACCTGTTCACTGACCTGCTTATCGTCCTTGCGGCGGGTTTTTACATAGCCATGAAATTTGTAGCGCCCGAAAGTCCAGTAAAGGGGTATGGCAATCCAGGGAATGGTGATCAGTGTCGTTACCCAGGCCACGGTTCCGCGGGGCGAACGTACATGCATGATGGCGTGCAGCGCGTTCAAGATGCCGAGGACGTTGAAAACGGGCAGGGCGTAGAGCAGCAATGCCGCGAGAATATCTTTAAACGTTTCCATTCCACCGGCACCTAATCCGATTTTGCCCCGGAATCCAAATGGTTTCCAATCGCTCAACCCCGGTCCAGGGCGGATTTACATTCGGGCAGGTTTTAAAAATGAACGTTGAACGAATCGATCTGGTGTAGTTTTGGTATGGTAGGTTCTATATGATAGATTTTCAGCGAGTGAGTAAGTTTTACGGCGACCAGGATGTCCTGGTGGAGGCCTCTTTCACGGTTAACCCCGGCGAACGGGTCGGCATCGTCGGGCCAAATGGAGCGGGGAAGAGTACCATCTTCGCCATGATCAACGGGCAGATCATCCCGGACAAAGGGGAAGTGGTCTTCCCGCGCAAGACGCGGTTTGGCCATCTGCGCCAAGAGCTTCGAGCCGACAGTGTCGACCAGGTCCTGCTCAATTATGTCGTCGATGGGGTCCCGGAGCTCAAAGCCCTGCATGGGGAAATCGAAACCCTGGAAGCCGGGCTGGGGGAAGTCGATGCCGCCACCCGCGAAAAAAATCTGCTCCGAATCGGTGTGCTGCAGGACCAATTCGAGCATGCCGGAGGATACGATATTGAAACACGTGCGTCGGCCGCGCTCTGCGGGCTTGGCTTTCAGGATGCTGG
>JBLIND010000210.1:0-11049 GCA_047639095.1 Candidatus Omnitrophota bacterium
GATGCGGCTGAAGGATTCGGCCGCGGCTCAGGATGTTATTCAGGAGACCTTCCTCGCGGGCTTCAAAGGCCTGGAGAAGTTCGACGGGCGCGTCGACATCAAATATTGGCTGCGGGGTATCCTGCGAAACAAGATAGTCGACTACATTCGCAAAGCCGTCCGGGAACGCCCCTACGAGGATCTTTCGGAATTCCAACTGGAGGATGACGGGGGCACTAAAAACAAAATGAAATTCTTTGGCATCCCCTCCAGCGAGCCCATGCCGTGGAATTTTGAACCCCATCAGGCCTACGAAGAATCCGAATTCTGGAGCGTTTTTCGCGAATGTACGGGCAAATTGAAGGGTCCGCTCCAGCAGGCCTACATGATGAAGGAGCTCGAAGGACTTTCCACAGAAGAAATTTGTAAAGTGTTGGATATTACCCCGAACAATTTGTGGGTCATGGTACACCGGGCCCGAACGCAGCTGAAAGCCTGCCTTGAGAAAAATTGGAATCGTTGAATGATCACCTGTAAATCTGTTTCTAAAGCGCTGGAAAGGGGCGACTACGACCACCTGTCCCCCTTGCGCAAGAAGATGCTCAAGCTCCACATCCGGCTCTGCGGCATGTGCGGGGACTACAACGGCTTTGTCGTAACCATGCAGGATACGGCGCGTGCATATGGTCAGAAGGAAGAGGAATCCGTCGCCGGGGAATCCCTACCGACCGAACTCGCCGAACGCTTGAAGCAGGCCGCCCGAGATACGCCCCTACCCTAGACGGATAGTCTTGCCCGTGCGCGCGCTCTCGTAGATCGCGCAAATCAACTTCACGCTCCGCATCCCCTCTTTGCCCGCACAACTCAGCTTCGCTTTTTTGCCGCGGAGCACATCCACCAGTTCCTGAAATTGTCGTTGATGCCCCTCATGCGAAATCGCCAGCGGGTCACCCGCCCCGCCACTGGCTTCGGCCTTGGCTGCGAACTTGGCTAACACCGATTTATCCGAACGTTTCGGTTTCGCGAAATGCCAGTGGAGCAAGTCATCCTCTTCGACACTCATCGTGCCTTCGGTCCCGCTGATCCACAGGCTCTTGGGGTACCCCGCATACATCTCGGTACTCGCCTCGATTACGCCGAGCGCGCCGTTCTTGAATTTCAAACTCGCGACCAAGTGCGTTTCGACTTCGATGCGTTTGCGCGAGGGGCGGCTGCTGTAGGCAAAGACTTCTACGGGATCGCCCATGAGATGGATCAGAAGATCCACCGCATGAATCCCCTGGTTCATCAAACAGCCCCCGCCATCCAGCGCCCAAGTCCCGCGCCAGGCGCCCGAATCGTAATAGGCCTGGTCGCGATACCAGCGGATGAAGGCACTGCCGCTCACGGGCTTGCCAATCCGCTTTTCGTCCATCGCCTGCTTCATGAGCCGCGTCACATCTTTAAACCGTGAAGGAAAAATCGTCACCAGCTTCACCCGCTTTCGCGCGCAAGTATCAATAATCGCCTGACACCGTTCCGGCGTCACTTCAAGTGGCTTTTCGACCACCACGTGCTTGCCCGCCTTCGCGGCAGCCACCGCCGGATCCAGGTGGGCTCCAGAGGGCGTCGCAATGCTCACCACATCCAACTTGGGATCCGCGAGAAAGGCGGTGTAGTCCGAATACGCAATACAGCCATACTTCCGGGCAAACGCCGCAGCTTTCTCTGGATTTCGACTGTAGCAGGCATGCAGTCCACCCCCGACCAGGCCCTGGGCGGCCCGAGCGTGGAAATCAGCGATGTTCCCCAGGCCCACCACTCCAAATAAAATGCGTTTCTGCTTTTGACTCATCATAACCTCTGTGCGGCACGGCTCGACATTTCCCGCCACCCGGATTATTTAGCGCAGGAACTCACGTAACGAAAGCACACGCTATGAAAACCTGTCGACTTCTCACTCTACTCTGTGCCCTCGGAATCGGGCACACGGCCCAGGCCATGGACGTCTATATCGTGGCCGGGCAATCAAACGGCTATCGCATCAGTTCGCTCCGCGCGGGCAAGCAGCCTATCCCCAACGGCAAACGCATCTTCTACTACGGTATGAACTGCACCTCGGAACCCAATCGCTCGCAATTCACAGTCTTCACCTCGTTGGACCCGGCGGTCATGGGGACCACCCTTGCCCTCGAATTGGTCGAGCAATCCAATGACGACATTGTTTTCATTCAGTATTGCCGTTGTGGCTCGGGCATCTGGAACACGACCATCAAAGGATGGTATCCCGGAGACGATCCGGCCAAAGGCCAGGTGTTCGACGACGGACTCTTCGGACTGTTCAAGCAATACACCGCCGATGCGAAACGTCAGCTCAAGGACACCTACAAACAAACATGGGAGGTGAAGGGTCTGTTCTGGCACCAGGGCGAATCCGATTCCAATGGCACCCATCACCTGCAATACCAGAAGAACCTGGGCAACCTGCTCTGGCGCTTTCGCCACGAGCTGGGGGTCGATCTCCCCATCGTCTGCGGCGAAATCCGCGAACTGACAGAGGAGGACCGGAAGATCAACGCGATCCTCGCGCAGGTTGCCGCAGCCGATCCTCTAACCGCCCTGGCCAAAGGAGCCGACCTGGAATTTGGCCCCGACCGGGACTATGGACCGGATGTGCATTACACACATAAGGGCTGCGCCGATCTCAGCGAACGCATGGCCGCACAAATGGCCCAGCTCCAGGCGACGAAAAAGTAATTTTGGAGTGCGGGAACAAGTTCCCGCACTCCAAAAAACACATGAACCGTCCCATGACCAAGACCCTCCCTCGACACAGAGCCTGGATCGGCATCGTCTACTTTCTCGTCGCCGCAACCCCCGGCTTCTGGTTCCCCATCGTCACGAATATCCTGAACGCCCAGGGCTGGAGCCACATCATCACCTGGACTTTTCTCATTCCGCCCCTCGTCGGCATGATCTCTCCCCTGATTTTTGCCGCCCGAGCCGACCAGCACATCCACGCGGAAAAACTCCTCGCGGGTGTCCTGCTCGCCGGCTCCTGTTTTCTCTTCCTGGCCTTTCAAGAACTCGAACGCGGTCTCCATCCCGAACGCTTTCTCATCTTCCTCGCCTTGAACGCCCTGATCACCGCCCCAGCCTGGTCGCTGCTCACCACCATTACCTTGACCTATGTCGACACGGGTAAAGGCTCGTTCGGCCTCTTCCGCGTCTGGGCCACACTTGGCTGGATGGCGGCGGGCTGGATCGTCAGTAGCCAGGCCCTCGACAGCTCGCCCACTACCGGCCACCTCGCGGTGGGCACCCGTGTGATCGCCGCCCTCTGCTGTTTGATGCTCCCCAGTACGCCACCGCGTGGAAAAGCCACCGGTCGCTGGCAGGATGCCTTCGGACTCAGCGCGTTAAAGCTGATGCGCGACCGGGACGTCGCGGTCTTCCTGATCACCAGCAGCGTGTTTTCCATTCCGCTCGCCGCATTTTACATGCACACGCCGCCCATGCTGAAGGAGCTCGGAGTCGAACGCGTGGCCGCCGTCCTCACCATCGGACAGGCCACCGAAGTGTTTGCCATCCTCGGCATCGCCTTCGTCATGCGGAAAGTGAGGATCAAATGGTTACTGCTCTTCGCCTTGTTTTGCGGGCTCGCCCGTTACGTCCTCTACGCGATTGCGGCCCATCAACACTCGGTGACGATTGCGGTGATCGGCATCGGCTTTCACGGCTTGTGCTGGACCTTCTTCTATGAGGCCGGCCGCATCTTCCTCGACAAGAAAGTATCCTTCGCGTTTCGCAATCAGATCCAGGCCCTCATGGGCATGTTCAGCGGGTGTATCGGCAGCCTCGTGGGCACCCTGCTCTGTGGAGCGCTTTACGATGAAATAGTCCTCGATGACATCTCCGGCTGGCCCGTTTACTGGGGCCTTCTCTCGGGTCTGATTGTCCTCTGCATCATCGGTTTCCTCCTGGGATATAAAGGAAATCCGCCGGGTCAAGCCCCGCAAGCTGATCATCCATAACCGCCTGAAAGACCGACAACTGTCCTGGAATAGTAGCCAAAGATCCTTTCATAAAAAACGGCTCGATGGAACTCGCCGGCCTGCCCGCACAGCCACAATTGACCGGAGCCAGCTTCGTCCCCCAGCTGCTCGACGAGGGCTCCGGGCGCGTAGTTTAAGGAGAATCAGCAAAGCCTGATCCAGCACCAGAATACCCCTGCATATGGGCGGTTCTCATGGTAGGCTTTCCTTATCATACCCACCACCTTGAAAACCTTTGTTCATATCATTGCCCTGACGAGCTGCATGGGCGCCGCCGGTTTCGCAAGCGATGACGGCCTGACCTTCTTCGAAAAGAACGTTCGATCCATATTGATCGAACGCTGCTACAGCTGTCACTCCGAAGAATCGGGTAAACGCAAAGGAAACCTCTTGCTTGACCGTCGTTCGGGCTGGGAAACCGGAGGCGATACCGGGCCGGCCATCCTTCCCGGCAAACCGGAGAGCAGTCATGTTATCCAAGCCATTCGCTATACGGATGAAGACCTGCAGATGCCGCCGAAGTCACGCATCCCACAAGCAGAACTCGATGTCCTCGAAAAGTGGGTGGCCATGGGCGCACCCGATCCACGCGACGAAGCCCTCGCGGGTGCAGTACGTAGCGGCACCATCGATTACGCGGCCGCGCGACGCGGTTGGGCCTTCCGCCCCGTGGTCGCCCAGCAAAAAACGATTGATGCACACGTCGATACCAGCCTCACCGAGGCGAACATCGTCGCCGCCCCCCTCGCCTCTCCTCGCGAACGCCTGCGCCGCATCGCGTACGACCTGACTGGTCTGCCCCCTTCACCCGAGGAGCTTGCCGCCTTCGAGAAAGATGCCGGCCCTGAAGCCTGGTCCCGGATCATCGACGAGCTACTCACGCGTCCGGGCTTTGGTGAAAAATGGGGCCGGCACTGGCTCGATGTGGCTCGCTACGCGGACTCCAATGGGGGCGACCGCAACTTCACCTTTCACCAGGCCTGGCGCTACCGCAACTACGTCATCAATGCCTTCAACCAGGACAAGTCCTACTACACCTTCGTGCGCGAACAGGTCGCCGGAGACCTACTGCCCTGGTCCGACCCGGCCGAACGGCGTGAACAACTCATCGGATCCACCTTCCTCGCCCTCGGCCCTAAAATGCTCACCGAACGCGACAAGGAAAAATTGCGCATGGATGTGGCGGACGAACAGATCGACACCCTGGGGCGCGCCTTCCTCGGCCTGACCGTCGGCTGCGCCCGTTGTCATGATCATAAATTCGATCCCATCTCCCAGAAAGACTACTACGCCTTTGCCGGGCTCATGCGCTCGACCCAGGTGGTCATGGGCACGCGCAACGGATGCGTAAATGTGGCCAGCTGGGTGGAGCAGGCGCTGCCCGGCGACGACGGCATGGATCCTGAACTCACCCGCGATCTCGAGCGCCTGGAACTCGCCATGCGGCTGACCGTGGAGAAATCCTACCGGAAAAAATCAGGCGACCGCAAAGTCTCCATGGACCTGCCCTTCGCCGGTGTGATCATCGATGACGAAGACGCCGAGCTCATCGGCACCTGGAAAACCTCCAGCCTCTTCCCCAAACGCGTCGGCAAACAATACGTTCACGATGACAAGAAAAACAAAGGCGAGAAGAAAGCCATCTTTCGCGCCAGTCTGCCGGAGAACGGCGAATACGAAATCCGCATCTCCTACAACGCGAGTCCCGAACGCGAAAGCAAGGTCCCGGTTACCATTGAAGCCGAAGGCGGGTTGCATCATGCGCACCTGAACCAGACCGTCCTGCCGGAAATTGCCGAACTGTTTCAGCCCGTAGGCCGATATCACTTTGAAAAAGGAGCCGCCGCAAACGTCACCATCTCCACCGAGGGCACCACCGGCTTTGTGATCGTCGACGCGGTGCAATTCGTGCCCGTCGCCGACCTGGAACGCGAAGCCGAAGCCCTCGCGGATGCCGCCTCGGACATGACCGACACCAACACCCTCTTCGCCATGTCGGAAGATCAATTGAAGAAAGAAATTGAACGCGTGATCAAGGATCTTGCCACCGCCGAGGTCGCCATGGCCCCTCGCGACGCGCCAGACGCGGGCGATGTCCACCTGCGCGTGCGTGGGGTGGTGAGCCAGCACGGCCCCCTGATTCCGCGCGGCTTCCTGACCGTCCTCGACCCCGATGGTCCACCCCGGATTCCGGAAGGTAGGAGCGGACGCCTGCCCATGGCGGACTGGCTGAACGACACCCCCCTCCTCGACCGCGTGATCGTCAATCGCATCTGGCACCACCTCATGGGCCAGGGCATCGTGCGCACCGTCGACAACTTCGGCAAACTTGGTGACACCCCCAGCCATCCAGAGCTGCTCGATGATCTGGCCGCCCGGTTCCGCGCGAGTGGCGGATCGATCAAATCCCTCGTCCGTGACATCGTGTCGAGCCAGGTCTATCAACGCAGCAGCGATCGCACCGAAAGCCTGACGATGGCCGACCCGGAAAATCGTCTGCTCGCGCACCAGAACCGCCGACGACTTTCCGCGGAAGAGCTGCGCGACAGCATGCTCCTGCTCTCCGACCGACTCGACCGAAACCCGGCAACGGCTTCAGCCGGAAAAGGAACCGATCTGGACAAACCGATGGACTGGTCGAAGAAAACCTTTCGCGCGGTGTACCTGCCGGTTGCCCGCAACAATTCCGCCAACGAGCTTTCCGTCTTCGACATGGCCAACCCGGACCTGGTCAGCGGCGACCGACCGGGAACCACGGTCCCCACCCAGGCCTTGTATCTGTTGAACGCAAGTTTTGTATCAGAACAGGCCAAGGCCCTCGCGAAACGCATCCGAACCCAACACGAAATCCCGGAAGAGCAGGTGCACGCGCTCTATCAACGCGTACTGCTTCGAACAGCCAACCAATCCGAAACCCTCCGGGCGACTCGCTTTATCACTGACCTGGCAAATGACACGGGTTCAGCTGAAGAAGCACTCGGACACTTCACCCAGATCCTGTTCGCCTCTACAGAATTTCAATTCATCGACTGACCATGAAAACGACACCCCTCTATACGCGACGCGAAGCCCTCGCCTCCCTGGGCGCAGGATTCGGCACCCTGGCGCTCACCGGCATGCACGCGCAAGCGAGCCAGGCCCTGTCTCACGCGCCCAAGGCCAAGCGGGTCATCTTTCTTTTTATGCACGGTGGCGTTTCCCAGGTGGACACCTTCGATTATAAACCCGAGCTGCAAAAACGGAACGGCAAGGTCCTCCCCTTTGCCCCAGCCAAAAACCTCGACCCCTCGGCCGCAAAAGCCAAATTGCTCGGCTCGCCATGGAAATTCCAACAACACGGTCAGTCCGGTCTCTGGGCCAGCGAGCTCTTCCCCCATGTGTCCCGACACGTGGACAAATTGTGTGTCATCAAGTCCATGCAAAGCAAAGGCCAGTCCCACGGCCAGGCGGTCTGCATGCTCCACACCGGAAGCGATAATTTCGTCCGGCCTTCGATGGGGGCTTGGGTCAGTTACGGACTCGGTACCGAGAACGCGGACCTTCCCGCGTTCATCAGCATCAGCCCTTCCGCCGGTCACGGGGGACCCCGCAATTATGGATCCGCCTTCCTGCCGGCCGCCTACCAGGCGACGACGGTTGGAGCCACCGGGAAATTACCCGAGAATGCAAATTTTCAGTATTTAGCCTCCAAACTCAGTCCGGACCTGCAATCCAAAAAGCTGGACCTGTTGCAGGCGATGAACCGGGAACACCTGGCCCGCGCCCACCACCCGGAGATCGAAGGCGTCATCCAATCCTACGAGCTCGCCTACCGCATGCAGAGCGCCGCGCCGCCCGTCATGGAAACGACGGGCGAATCCGAAGCCACGCGAGAAATGTACGGCATCGGCGAGGACGCGACCGACACCTTTGGTCGTCAATGCCTGCTCGCCCGCCGCTTCGCCGAAGCCGGGGTGCGCTACATCCAGGTGTCCACCGCCAATGTCTGGGATCAACACGGCGGCCTGCGCAAAGGGCATGAGAAAAACGCCAAGGCCGTCGACAAACCCATCGCCGGCTTGCTCGACGATCTCGAACAACGCGGCTTGCTCGAAGACACCCTCGTGGTCTGGGGCAGCGAATTCGGCCGCACCCCCATTGTGCAAGGCAGCGATGGTCGGGATCACAATCCACAAGGCTTTACGGTCTGGCTCGCCGGTGGCGGAGTTAAGGGAGGCGTGAGCTACGGTGAAACCGATGAGTTTGGCTACTATGCTGTGCAGGACAAGGTCCACATGCACGATCTTCACGCGACCATGCTCCATCTGCTCGGCGTCGACCACGAACAGCTCACCTACCGGTACGCCGGCCGCGATTTCCGCCTGACCGATGTGTACGGCGACGTCGTACGCGGGATACTTGCTTAGCGACCTTTTCCGATAGGATGGAAAAACCTTCGCGCGTATGCGGAAAATTGCTAAGCTGTCGCCACGCTCATCCGAGCGATTAAGGGAGCGTCGCGATGAAATTCTTTACCCTATTACTGGCCAGCCTCTCGATCCCGGCCATGCTCATGGCGCAGATCAGCCCCCGAATGACCGCCACCGGCGAAACAAACGCCATTCCCATTTCCGAGGTCTACGTCGAAGCACGGATCGACGGCTACCTGGCGAAGACCTCCATCACCCTGGTGTTCAAGAATCCTCACGATCGCGTGCTCGAAGGCCTCTTCGTCTTCCCGATTCCGGCCGACGGCTCGGTCAGCGGCTACGCCCTCGATATCAAGGACCAGATGGTCGATGGGGTCGTGGTCGAAAAAGATCGCGGACGCATCGTGTTCGAATCCATCGTTCGCCAGGGCATCGACCCGGGCCTCATCGAATGGACGCAGGGCAATACCTTCAAAACGCGTGTCTTTCCGATCCCAGCGAAAGGTACGCGCAAGATACGACTCGATTACGTAAGTAAACTCGACGAAACGGATGAAGGTGCCGTCTACCACCTCCCTCTGCATATTGATCACACCATTCAAGAAGGATCGTTGGATGTTGAGGTGTCCGGCCATCCCACCTGCCCACTTCAGTTGGATGATGGCAAACTGCAATTAGTTTTTCATCAGCGTAGAAGCCGCGAAACGGAGCTATGGAGCGGCAATTCCCAGATACCCCGAATCAATCTGGACCAGGACCTGCGGATCCTCATCGTCGAATCCCGGCCCACCCTCTCCTATACGGAGATGGGCACGGACAACACCCGCTATTTCATCGCGCATGATCGCCTGGATTTCCCCTCCGAAGCCCTTGCTCCGCTGCGCGGAAAAATCGATATTGGTCTGGTCTGGGATGCATCGGCTTCACGTGCAACGGCCGACCACACAGCATCGTTGAACTTGCTTACCCGCTGGATCAACGACCAGCCCCACGCGCGCTTCACGGTTCATCTCATGGAGCTGCGTGAACGGATTCGCTACCTTGAATCGATTCCTGCGCAGGCCTTGCAGACAGATGAACTCGTCCGGCGCTTAACCTCCATCCAATACGATGGGGCCAGCTCCCTGGAAAGCCTGCATCGAATCACCTGGCCCAGTCCACCTGAACGAATCCTGCTCTTCAGCGATGGACGCGCCACCTTTGGTCCAGCCATCACCCACATGCCCGAGATTCCGGTCTATTCCTTCAATGCATCGAGGGAATCAAACACCAGCGTCCTCCGCATGCTCGCCCAGTCCGCGCACGGGCGCTTTTTCGATCTGCATGACACCCCGGTTGACGAGGTCAGGCAAGCCCTGCAAACCAAGCCGGTCTACCTCTTCGAGGTCAAGGGACCGGTCGAAGCATGTTATCCGCCCGTGGGCTCCATCATCGACCAACGGCTCGATCTGATCGGCAAAATCACGAAACGCAGTCGGCCCTTCAACCTGGACATTCTCTACGCCTTCGGTGACGGGAAAAAAAAACGCAAAACCATCCGCATCGACCCGGAGCGCGCCGCGATCAATCACAACGGCGCCGCCTTGCCCCGCTTCTGGGCCCAGCAGAAGATCAACGACCTCCTGATCTACGAGCAGGAAAACGAAGATGCAATCACCGCTCTGGGAAAGGCCTTTGGCATCGTGACCCCGGGCACCTCGCTCATCGTGCTCGACAACATCAACCAGTACATCCGGCATCGCATTCGTCCGCCCTACCATATGCCCGAGTGGCAAAAAGAATATGACCGCTCCGTGAAACACCCGATCGAAGTGACGAAAACCCCACCCCACCTTTCCGAACATGTTCGGGATGTATGGAAGATAAAGGCCGCATGGTGGCGACAAACCCGCACAAATCCTGCCGCCTTCGCCTCGAAGGACCGGGGGCATAAAGAATCTTTCGATCTATTCTGGGGCGAGGCCTGGCAACCCGCCCCCGTTCTTCCACGCTGGCCCCCTCCCTTTGTGCGGATGGGGCATCGCCTCCCCCCGGATCCCGGCATCACGAATGCCTTTGAACAAAGTCTGCACCAATGGACGATTCAGGACCTCAACCTCCAGCAGGTCTCGCTGACCAATGCGCTCAGCGCGATTCAAACCGCCGCCAGCGAAACATCACTCGGGGCGATTCCGCTTCAAATCATCGATGGGACGAACAGTCCCTATGCCTACATGCAGGTGCATCTCGAGACCAATCATTGCTCGGTGATCCAGGTGCTGAAAACCCTGGCAGATATCGCCTTAATGAAGGTTGTCGTCACAAATGAACTCGTCCGATTCATCCCTGCGCCGGAAGAAAAAGGCCTGATCCTGCGCGCCTACCCGATCGACCCGATGCTGTTCGCTGAACACCGTGGTGCGGCGTACTTTAGCGCGGGTGGCGGAGGCGGCTTCGGCGACGACTTTGATTCTTTCGATGCCGGAGACGGCGGGTCTTTCGATGGAGGATTCGGCGATCCGATGCCTTCGACGGACGACTCAGATGACGATGTACGCATCACTGTTGGTGCATCGGACACACCAACTCCGCGCATACACCTCACTCGCAGTCCACCGGCATCCTACCTGGAACTCCTGCAGGCCTCC
>JBLIND010000211.1:0-11027 GCA_047639095.1 Candidatus Omnitrophota bacterium
ATTTTAACCTGTTGTCATGCAATGGGTTAAGTGCATGCCTCTTGTGGAATTAAGCGGGTTATGGCGCTTCAGGCGTGGATTGGCCGTATTTTTCGATTTCGGCATTCATTTGTTGGATCAAACCCTCATTTTCCTCGATTTTTGCCGCTACCAAGGCTTCTTTTGCCGTTTTAAGGGCCTGTTCCTGATCGCCTTGTAGATGATAGGTCCGCGCCAGGGTCTGAATAAAGAGAGCAGGTGTTTTTTCCCCCTCGATCTGGCGCGCGCGAGAGAGCAGTTTGACCGCGCTGTCTAATTCGGCACGCGAAGGGGTGGGTTTTTCCAGCATCAGCCAGGCGCGTTGGAAAAGGATGGAAGGCGAACGAACACCTTGTTTGAGCAAAGCGTCCAGTTCTCCGATCGCCGAGTCGAGGTCGCCATCCGCGTAAAAGACGCGCGCCAAGGTCAGGCGAACGACCTCGTTTGACGGGCTATGTTTCACACTTTTTTGCAAGGTGGTGACGGCTTCCTTCGTCTTGTTGTACCGCATCAAGAGGTTGGCAAGGTTTAATGCAACCGCCGGATTTTCAGGCTCCGCCAGCATACGTTGCTGGAGCAGGGTAACCCGTGCCTGATCCCCTTCGATCGCGGCATCCTTCCGCACTTCCGCCAGCTCTTTTTCCAGCGGCAGGTAGCCGGGCGATAAGGCGTCCGCGCGTTCGTAAAAAGGTACCGCGAGTCGTTTCGACAACTGGCGACTTGCGAGGTCGCCATACATGTAGAATCCAGCGGGCGTGCTCATGTCGAGGTGGATACTCGCACCCAGATGGCGGGCGGCCATGACCCAGGTATTCGACCCTTTAATGTCATGCTTGCGCGCCTCACGAAAATGCCACAAGGCGGCCGCCTTGTTATCCAGTTGGAGGTCTTCCGGTGGTCGAGGAAGTTCGATTTTTTTGTTCGGGTCACTGTTGGGTTGCATCGCCTCCGCTGCGATCAGGATCTTGTCCCACACGACTTTGGATACCGGGTCCAGCTTAAGGCATTCGATCAGTGACTCGAGGGCTGCATCCATGCGTCCCCCCTGGTACAGCGCGTACGATAAGGTGATGCGATTGTTGATGTTGGTGGGGGCAAGTCGGACGCAGTCGAGATAGTGCGGGATCGCTTGCTCAAAACGATTCTGTGCTGCATAGACGCGCCCCAGCTGCATGTGAGCCTGCAGGTTGTCCGGATCTTCTTCCAGTTTTTTTTCCATGCTGGAACGCACCGTCGCCAGTTGTTCCCGGCTCAAATTCTTATAGTAAAGGCGCAGGTTTTCACTGGCAGCCTCAAACGACGGGTTGATCGTCACTGCCAGCTGTAAAAGGCGCGGGGACAAGGCCGAATACGGGCTTCCGACCAGGAGAATGCCCAATTGATTCAAAAGATCCGCCCGATGGATGTTGGCTTGTAGCCCTTTAATCAGGTGACGTGCACCAACCTGAATAGTGCCTGCCTTTACCGACTCGGAGAACGCGGCCAGATGCCAGCTTGCGAGCGCATCTCCCTTCAAGTCTTCTGGTGGCGTTTTCCGCTCCGTCTTCGCTGCGTCGGGCAGGAGAACGCGTTCGAGGGTGAGTAGCAAGGTGTTCCACGCATGGCCATCCAGCACGTCGAGCGTTAACGCGGAGTTCAGCGGGGGGAGGGCGGCTTCATACTCCTCATTCATCGCGAGCATGCTGGCCAGGTTGCTGTACGCCTTGGCATATCGGGGATTGGCTTTAATCGCCAGGCGCACGTGTTCGACGCCTTTTTTCTTCTCGTCACTTGTATAGTAGGCCGTGCCCAGACTGTTGTGCGCTTCCGCATAAGTTGGATCGATCTCCAGTGCTTTTTCGAATGATGCGATGGCCTCGGGATAGCGCTTCGCCTGGTAATAGGCGGAGCCCAGTGCCTCATGGGCCAGCGGATCCTTCGGCTTGATGGAAACCGGTTGGTGGTAGGCTTCGATCGCCTTGTCGATCGCCCCCAGGCGGAAGTAAGCGGCCCCCAGGGAGTAGTAGGGTTTTTCGTTCAAGGGTTGACGTTTAATCAGCGCCTGGTAGCTGGCCGCCGCCATCTCGTCGCGCCCCAGCGCTTCGTTGCAGGGACCCAGAATCCGAAGCGCTTCCAGGTTGCCTGGATCTATTTTTAACACCTGACCCAGATCTGTGAGCGCGGCCTCGAAATTTCGCGTGCGCATATACACGAAAACCGTCGCCAGAATGATCTTGGGTTGACCCGGTCGTTTCAGCCGTGCGGATGATAAAAGTTCCAGCGCTTTCGCGGAGTCACCTGCCTTGTAGGCCGTTCCGGCTTCCATCATCGTGACCCCGACGAGCTCGTCTCCTTCGAGGCTTTTCCAATCGGGTTCAACGCCGGTGGGGCCGGTCTGGTTCGAGAGGACCGCCGCCTCCAGTCGGGTCGGGTGCATCGAGCTGGCCAGCAGCATCAGCGCCATCACCAGGAGGGTGGCCGGCCGGCGGAACCGGGCATTCAGGGGCGGGGTCATGGGACCTTGGTATAATAGAGCGATCATCTGGTAAAATCTACGCGAATTCGTGGGCGTGAACATGTGAAAAATATGGGAAAGGCCTCGCAGCCCTAAGTCGTTATCTGTCTAAACTGCTTAAATAGAAGTGCTTATGTGTTAGGATGAGGTCTGGATCGGGTCGGCAACTATATCGCAGAGAGCCGCATGGTCAGGATCTGCACCGATTAAGGAGTCAACAGGCTCCAGCAAGCTCAGGCCTGGCATCCCAGACCGCGGGCTGGGCTATTTCGTGTCTTCGACCTTTTTGATCGTCGTCGTCGTGTTCTGATCGACGGGCACGTGCATGACTGTCCCGTCCACGGGGTTTTTCATCGTCATGTCGAAATGCTGGCGAATGATCGTCTGCCGCGCCATCCCGAGCGCGTTGTCATGGTAGTAGGTGCCACTCATTTGGCCTTTTTCAATTTTCAAGCCCAGCGCTTTCGCCTGGGGGTTCACTTCGTCCAGCCCACTGAAGTCCGCCTTGATCGCGGCGGTCAAGGTGATGACGGCGCAGGGATGGTCTTCGTAGGTGTCCATCCGATCAAAGGTATACGTCCCATCCACGGCCATGGTGCCGACTTGAGGGATCGGTAACTCGATTTTGAAGGGCCAGCTGTCACCGGGCTTGACCGGTTTCTCCGGCAGGGCCTGGAGCATGCCTTGTGCGGTCATCTCTTTCAGCTTCTTTTCATCCAGCATGGAGGCGAGGATCGGATTGTTCGCATTGTCGCCTAACAGGGCCTTCATGTCTTTGTATTCAACGATTTTTGAGTCTTTATCCACGACGAAGGTGAAGGATTTTCCGACCATCTGGGTCACCTCGGCCATGGGGCCGGCGAGGGTTTCCGGCTTGTCCGAGTCGACATCCATTGCCACCTGACCCCCCATCGACATTTTCATCGCCATGCGATCGAAGGTGGTGGTTACGTCCAGATGACCCTGATCGTTGGGCTTGCCGACCACCATCGTCATGTCCTGAGTGATGGCATTACCCTGTTCAATGTCCTGCCCTCCCATGCTCATCTTGGTGTTGGATTTGGTCACGGTAGACATGTTGTAGGTCTTGCCCTGTTGCCATTTCAGGCTCAGGCTTACCGCCTCTTCCGCGAAGAGGACATGGGTAAAGAGTCCGAAGATGACTGCAAGTGGAAGGATCGATTTCATGGAGGTCCCTTGGGTTGAATTTCCGAAGATCTTGCCTGTTTTTCGTCCATCTCGTCGATGGGAAAACGCTTAATCTTGCACTTTTTAGCCGGGAGCGTACCAAGGATGCCGCGATGAACAAGTTTGTCTACCTCCTGTTGCTACTGCTTCTGATCCTGCATCAGGATTTCTGGCTCTGGGACAATGCCCAACTGGTGCTGGGCTTCATGCCGGCCGGCCTGGCGTATCACGCCGCGTATTCCATCGTGGCCGCGCTCACCTGGGCCTGGATTATCAAAGTCGCCTGGCCGAGCCATCTGGAAGCCTGGGCCGATGCGCCGGAAGAAGGCGAGGGCGACGCCGAATGACCTCCCTTGTCATCATTATCATTTACCTCGCGATGTTGCTGGGCCTGGGCATGGCCAGCAAGTTCTTCTTCCGGGGGACGAGTAAGGATTATTTCGTCGCCAGCCACAGTATAGGCCCCTTCATGCTGCTCATGTCCGTATTTGGGACGACCATGACCGCCTTCGCGCTTGTGGGCTCTACGGGTAAGGCATTTCAGCGGGGGATTGGTACCTACGGACTCATGGCCTCCTCGTCCGGACTCATCCATGCACTCTGTTTTTACTTCATCGGCATCCGCCTCTGGGCCATCGGGAAAAAGTATGGCTACGTCACCCAGATCCAGTTTTTTCGCGCCCGCTTTGAATCCAATCGCCTGGGCTACGTGCTGTTCCCCATCCTCGTCGGACTCGTGGTGCCTTATCTCCTGATCGGCATCCTGGGGGCCGAGAAAACCATGCTCGGCATGACCAAGGGGATGTTTCCCAATACGTTCACCTCTGACCCCCATTGGATCGGCGCGGTGCCGCCCTGGCTGAGTGGCCTCGTGGTCTGTCTCGTGGTGCTCGCGTATGTGTTCGCCGGTGGTTCGCGTTCCGCCGCCTGGGCGAACACGTTTCAGACCCTGGTCTTCATGGGTATGGGCGTCCTCGCGTTTGTCCTCATCTCCAGCAAGCTGGGGGGGCTGCAGGCCGCGATTCAACAGGCGAATCCCGAACACCTGGTGCGCACGCCTTCGACTATCACCATCGGTAGCGGCGAGAGTAGCTTCACGCGACAGGTCGGCGTTCCGCCGCTGATGTTTCTCAGCTACATGTTCATCCCCTTGAGCGTGGGCATGTTCCCGCACATCTTCCAGCACTGGCTGACCGCCCGGGATGCGAAGAGTTTTAAACTGACCGTGATCATGCATCCGATCTGCATCATGATCGTCTGGGTACCTTGTGTGCTCCTCGGTGTCTGGGCCACGGGGACCGCCGCCGGGATGCCGCCTCTCACCGACGACAAAGTCGGGGCTGTGCTCAGTATCATGGTCGCCCATCTCATCCATAGTCCGGTGATCATTGGCCTGGTCACTGCCGGCATTCTTGCCGCCGTCATGTCCTCGCTGGACTCCCAGTTCCTCTGCCTGGGCTCGATCTTTACCAACGACATTGTCCTTCATCGGGCAAAACCAGGAACCTACAACGACCAGCAGACCATTGCCATCGCCCGGAGCTTTGTGGTCGCCGTCGTCGCCTTGACTTACGGGCTCTCCCTCATTGCACCCAAGAACATCTTCGATCTCGCCATCTGGAGCTTCAGCGGCTTTGCCGCCCTCACGCCCGTGGTTTTTGCCGCCCTGTACTGGAAGCGCGCGACCAAAGCGGGTGCCTACGCGTCCATCGCCGCCGCCTCACTCACCTGGCTGTGGTTTTTCCACCTTTCCGGCTATGGCGGAGAGTACGCGGTGGGCGGGCAGGTCATGCCGGTCGCCCTGTGTTTTGCCGCCGCGGCCCTGGCCATGCTGGTTGTCAGTTTGCTGACCAAGCCACCTCATCCGGATACCGTCCGTAAGTTTTTCCCGAACTAATCGATTGTAAAAGCACGCAAATTAGCCAAAACCCAGCCCTATGAATACGCAAACTCCCGAAGAAGCCCTCGCCGCCCTCAATCTACACCTGGTCGAAATTATCGACTGGCATTTTTCACCCGAAACGGGTTGTCCGTTCTGGCTGGAGTGGGCCGAAAAGGCCGGCTGGGATCCCCGCGCGGAAGTTAAAACTTTCGACGACCTCGTCGCCCGCTTCCCGCACTTCGAAGACGACTGGTTACGCTACGAGCAGCCGGAGCGCTGGGTGCCGAAACAGTACGAAGGTCGTCCGTATTCCATTTTTGAAACCGGTGGCACCACCGGCATGCCCAAGCAGCGCATCGGTTGGGAAGACTACAAACACGATTACGAAAGCTTTTCCGACAGCTTGGATGACGCTGATTTCCCCAAGGGCGAAAACTGGCTGATGATGGGCCCGACCGGTCCGCGTCGTTTGCGTCTCGCCATCGAGCACCTCGCGAATCACCGCGGCGGCAGCTGCTACTTCGTCGACCTCGATCCCCGCTGGGTGAAAAAGTTGATTACGCGCGGCGAGTACGATCAAGCCAAGGCTTACATGGAACACGTCATCGACCAGGCCTTGTTGATCATGAAAAATCGCAAGGTCAGCGCGCTCTTCACCACGCCCAAACTCCTCGAGTCCCTGAGCGAAAAAGTGTCCATCCCCGATGCCGGAATCAAAGGCGTCTTCTGCGGCGGCACCGAAATGAATCCCCAGAACGTGCGCTTCCTCATCGAAGAAGTCCTCGAAGGTCAGGTCGCCTTCAAGCCCGTTTACGGTAACACCCTCATGGGTCTCGCCCACAGCAAGCCGCTTAAGGCCGAAGAGAATTACGCCATCACGTACTACGCGCCGCAACCCCGCGCGGTCACCCGCGTCGTCAATCCCGACAACACCGCTGAGCTCGTCCCTTATGGCGAATTCGGCCGTGTCGAATTGACCACGCTGACCAAAGAATTGTTCATGCCCCGCTTCCTCGAACGCGACGAAGCCATGCGCTGCGAACGCACCGAAGGCTACCCCTGGGATGGCGTCGGCCAGGTCCGTCCCTTCGGCGCCCAGGCGAAGACCATCGTCGAAGGCGTGTACTAGGCGTAGCTTGGGTCTCCGACCCGACGCTGTTCCCCTCCGGATTAGTAGCTCGATTTGCCATATCCGGTTGAGCAGCATATAATCCTGGCATGGAGTTAAGTGTACAGGACCTTCCCCAATACACGTGGGATGACTACGCCCGCTGGGAAGGCGGCTGGGAATTGATCTTCGGAATCCCCATTTCCTCCCTGCCTAGACCCACCCAGCACCATCAGCGCGTTTCTGGAAGCCTGGCTTTCAGCCTTCAAACTCAACTGCTCGAAAACGTTGAAACGCGAGTCCTTTATGGTTCCGATTGGATCGTGTGCAGGCATACGACCGTCTCCCCGGATATCATGGTCATCTGCGGCGAAGTCACTGGTGGTCTACCTCGATTTTCCGCCCGCACTCATCGTAGAAATCCTCTCGCCTTCAACCGCATCGAAGGATCGGGAAATCAAGTTCAAACTCTACGAAGAGCAAGGCGTCGAACACGACATCCTGGTCGATCCCACCGAACAAACCATCGAACGCTTTCACCTCATTAATAGCGAGTACGTGAAGCAAGCATCGCTGGTTGGTATCATGATCAACGGCCAGTCCCTTTCGATTGATCCTGCCTCGTCCTTTGCCTGAAGGTTGATCGGGCCGACTAAAAATCCTCGGCGGCTTCCATTCGCGGATCCACTTTGGGCTTCTCTTCCCGGTCCGCCCAGGCTTGCAGCTTGCCGCTGAGCACGAGGTAAAAAGACAGAATCAGCCAGAACGACACGATCCCGAGCATGCTCAAAAAAAGGATCTTCCGTTTTTTGGCGCGGGCCTCGGGGGAGAGGTGTCCGTATTTGTGCTTCTTCTTTTTTCCTTTGTTACTCATGTGAGCCGTTCTGGCTTTTCGGAAAACCCGTGTTACACGTAGCTTGTGCGAGAAATCGGGGCTTTCCCGGTCATATTTCTTCCCAAAAACGTGAAGTTCTTTATAGATCTCGCGTTCCGATCATAGGAAGACTTTTCCGGAGTTTTCCGATGATCGGAAAAGAATTTGAAAGTCTTTCCGATGATAGGAAGACTGAAAGACAGGCGTTCCGATCATCGGAACACCGAAACCAACCAGCGATAGACTTATGAGTATAGTACAGATACCCGCTTTACGCTTTGGCGAGGCCTACCACAGCCTCGATTTGAACGATATCACCGACTGCCGGACCGGCGAGGTCCTCGCCCAGACCAGCGTGGTCAACGCCGGGCTCATTCGCCGCGATCTCAAGAAGGCCAAACAGGCCTACGACGCCCTCGGCAAGAAAACCGTGGCCGAACTGGTCGAAATCTCCCGCAAGGCGGGCGAGCTCTTCATGACCGGCACCTTGCCGCTGGGCGATGTGACCCAGACGCCGGAGCAGTTTATCGAGAATCTCTCCGCGACCAGTGGTTTGCCGCAGATCATGGTTCGCCAGAACATGGAGAAGATCAATTACGTCTTGAGCAACACGGACACCGTGCTCGCCGGCCTGTCCCGCGGGCTCGACCTCTCTGTACTCGATAAGGGCATCGTCGAGCAGGACGGCATGGCTTACAGTTATTTTCCCAACTCGCATTCGCTCGGGGTGATCCTGCCCAGTAACTCGCCGGGCGTGAATTCGCTCTGGCTGCCTTCGCTGACGCTCAAAGTGCCGGTGGTGATGAAGCCGGGCCGCGAAGAGCCGTGGACGCCGTTCCGCCTCATGCAGGCGTTCATCGCGGCGGGTTGCCCGAAGGAGGCGTTCTGCTTCTACCCGACCAGCCACGAAGGCTCTGGAGCTATTCTGGAATTGACCGGTCGTTCGATTCTGTTTGGTGACGCCAAGACGGTGCAGAAATATGCGGGCGATGAATCGGTTTCGATCCACGGTCCCGGCTTCAGTAAGGTGTTGATCGGCGAAGACCAGATCGATGACTACGAGGCCTACCTGGATGTGCTGGTTGCGTCCGTCGCACGCGGGGGTGGCCGTTCCTGCATCAATGCCTCGATGATCGTAGTGCCGCGCAAAGGGCGTGAGCTCGCGGAGGCGCTTGCGAAGAAGCTGGCCGAGATTCAACCCAAGGCCCTCGACGACGAAGCTGCGGCCCTTTCGGCCTTCGCCAATCCGGCGGTGGCGGAAGCGATCAACGCCCGGATCGAAGATGAACTGGCCTCCTCCGCGGTAGAAGACATCACTGCGCAGTACCGAAACGGTGAGCGCCTGGTGCAGCTGAATGGCAGTACCTTCCTGCAGCCGACGCTGTGTTACTCCACCAACATCGACGCCCCGCTCGCACGGGCGGAATACCTCTTCCCCTATGCCTGTGTGGTGGAACTCCCGCAGGAGCAGATGCTTGAAAAGATCGGTCCGAGCCTGGTGGTTTCGGCTATCACGGAAGATCGCGATTTCATCGATGCCATGTTGGCCTCATCGGACATCCCTCGCCTGAATATTGGCCGTGTGCCCACCGCGTTTGTGGAGTGGAATCAGCCGCACGAAGGCAACCTGTTTGAGTTCCTGTATCGACGGAGGGCTATCCATGTCAGTCGGGGCGAAACCGCTGCTTGATCCAGCTGTCAAGTTGGGCTTCGACCTGTTGCCGCGTCCGACCCGCCTGGTTCAAGGCGAAGGAACGATGGCGCAAGCCGGGGCGCTGGCAAAGGAGCTCGGTGCTACGAATGTGCTGATCGTCACCGATCCGGGCATCGTGAAAGCCGGGCACTATGACGTGCTCGCGGATGGCCTGGCCATGTCGGGCATTCAGATCGTGACCTATGACCAGGTGCGCGAAAATCCGACGACCCGGGATGTGCAGAACTGCCTCGACGTCGCCAAAAGCGCACCGATCAATTGCATCATCGGTCTGGGGGGCGGCAGCAGTATGGATACCGCCAAGGGGTGCAACTTCCTGCTCACCAATGGGGGGCAGATGAAGGACTATCACGGTCGGGGCAAGGCGACCAAAGACATGCTGCCTCTGATCGCGATTCCGACCACCGCAGGAACCGGCAGCGAGTGTCAGTCCTTCGCCTTGATCGCGGATGAGACCTCGCACATGAAGATGGCTTGCGGCGATCCACGTGCCGCGGCCCGGATCAGTATTCTGGATCCGCTCCTCACGCTTTCTCAGCCCTTTCACGTGGCTGCCGTGACCGGCATCGATGCCTTGACCCACGCGGCAGAAACCGCGGTGACGAATGTGCGGAACCCGATTTCCCTGTTGTATGCGCAGAAGGCTTTTTCGCTCATCGTGCAAAATCTTTCCTGCATCGCGGATGATCCGACCAACGTGCAAAAGCGTGCGGACCTGCAGCTCGGTGCAGCTCTCGCGGGTATGGCCATCGAGAACAGCATGCTCGGGGCTGCGCACTCCTGCGCCAATCCTTTAACCGCACATTACAACACCGTGCACGGTCAGGCGGTTGGCGTCATGTTGCCGCATGTCATCCGCTTTAACGCCACCGATCCGGACGTCGCCCGGCTGTATCATGAGCTGGCGGTATCCGCCGGTATCGCATCGAGAACGGACGACCTCGCTTCCGTCGTGCAGGCCTTGATTACGCGCGTCGAGGGACTGTTGGAGTTGGTGAAGCTGAAAAAGCCGCTGCGTGACCTGCACGTCGAAGCGCACAAGATCCCCGACCTGGCTCGCGAGGCGAGTCAGCAGTGGACCGCCTTGTTTAATCCACGTGACGTGGCCATTGCCCAGTTTGAGGAGTTGTATCATGCGGCTTATTAAAAGCGCGTTCCTGATGAGCCTGTTGGCGGGTGCGGTGCAGGGCGCCGATGAGTTTTACATGTACCGCGGCGGACCTTCGTTGACCGGTATCGCCCAGGGCACGCTTCCCGAAAAGCTGGACCTGCTCTGGACCTTTAAAACGGAATACGAGGTCAAGTCATCGATCTCGGTGGTCGGTGATCGCGCCGTGTTCGGATCCGGTGATGAAAAGGTGTACTGCCTGGACAAGGAGTCGGGTGCGAAGCTGTGGGAGTTTAAAACGGAAGGAGAGGTCGAGTCTTCGCCGCTCATCCGTGACGGGGTGGTCTATGTCGGATCCGGGGATGGCTTCCTCTACGCCTTGAAGCTGGCGACCGGGGAGAAGATCTGGGCATATGAAACGCAGGATCGCATCCTGGGCGCGGCCAATCATTTTACCGGCAAGGATGGGAAGCTCCGCATCATCGTGGGCAGCTACGACTTTTTTATTCATTGCGTGGATGCCGAATCGGGCGGCGTCCTCTGGAAGTACGAATCGGAGAATTTCATCAATGGCGCGCCCTGCATTATGGACGGCAAGGTCGTTGTGGGCGGCTGTGACGAGATCGTCCACGTGATCGACC
>JBLIND010000212.1:0-11014 GCA_047639095.1 Candidatus Omnitrophota bacterium
ATTTCCACTGTGAAACCGGACATCTTTCCGGAGATGGAAACGCGTCGTAAGGGGATCGGGCTGTTCCCATTTCTCCGCCAGCCGAGGCTCTATTTTCATATCCTTCGTCCACCGCACCAGAGGGTCGAATACCATATGGGAGAACTGGAGCGTCCCGCCGGACAGTTGTTCATGGGGATCCAGGGAGACCGGATCGGCGTCGTACGCCAGGGTGAGGAGCTTTTCCGCGCCGCGGGTCGCGCCGGCGAGGCTCAGCAGGATAAGCAAGAACGTTCGCCACTTCTTCATTCGTAAATTCCCGTCGTTGATGGTATAAAAAGGTGGTAGGGTTTGCATGTCGATCCCACTATTCTAAGCACGAATAACCTCATTGAAAGATCCATTATGAAGAACCTTTTTTACATGAACATATTCGCGGTATTGCTTCTCTCGGCGCTGCCTTTCACCTGTCAGACCGCTGAAGCCGCTGCGGCGGATGATGCGGATCAGCTGGAGTCGCTAAACGAACTTTTCCCGGATGGCCTTCGGGATGCGGAGGGCAACAAGGTTGAGGTCGACGCCTTGAAAGGCAAAGCCGTAGGCATCTATTTCAGCGCCGCCTGGTGTGGGCCGTGCAAGGTCTTCAGTCCGCAACTCGCGAAATTCCGTGAGGACTATAAGGATCAGATCTCCGTGGTTTTCGTCAGTTGGGATAAGAGTCCGGAAGAACATAAAAATTACATGAAGAAAGCGGGTATGTCCGACTACACCTTGGAATTAAACAGCGCTCCGGCAAAGGCGCTCGCGGCAAAGTACCAGGTTCGCGGGATACCCGCTCTGGTCATGCTGAAGTCCAACGGTGATTTCCTCACCACCGATGGCCGGGCCATTGTGTCCGGTGGCTACGACGGGTCAAAGTTGGCGGATCCGGGTATCACGGTTCGGGTGGAAACCGAGACCTATACCTGTGATCGCTGCACCAAGTTGCATAAGCGTCAGGTGATTAAGGGCCTCGACCTGCTGGCCGATGGGGAATAATTTCGTGCACCCCGTTCGTAACGTTCTACCAACGGGTTCATTCGTTTGAGCAACCGAATCAATCCTCAGATTGAAGCGAGCTGGAGAGAACGACTCGAACCGGAGTTCAACACCGATTCCTTTGTTCAACTCAAAGCCTTCCTGACCGCGGAGCGTGAAGCGGGCAAGGTGCTCTATCCGCCGGGGGCGAAAATGTTTGCCGCCTTCGACTACACGCCATGGGACCAGGTGAAAGTGGTGATCGTTGGCCAGGATCCCTACCATGGTCCGGGTCAGGCCAATGGCCTGTGCTTTTCCGTGAATCCCGATGTCCGCCCACCGCCGAGCCTGGGAAATATCTACAAGGAACTTAAGGCCGATCTCGGGTGCTCCATCCCGAACCATGGCGACCTTTCGCACTGGGCGCGCGAAGGCGTGTTGTTGCTCAACGCCACCTTGACCGTAGAAGCGCGCAAAGCAGGCTCGCACCAAGGCAAAGGCTGGGAAGAATTTACCCACGCGATCATTGAAAAGGTCGTGGCCGAAAAGGAGCATGTTGTCTTCATCCTCTGGGGCAAGTTTGCCCAGGCCAAGCAGTCGGTTATCGATACCCAACGGCATGCGATCATCCTTTCGCCCCATCCGTCACCCTTTTCGGCCGGCCGTGGATTTTTTGGCAGCAAGCCTTTCTCCCGTACGAATGAACAGCTCGCGGCATGGGGCCTGGAGCCTGTCGACTGGGCGATTCCGCCGCTCGATGCCTGAGCAGGTTAGCCCAGGTTCAACCCGCGCCGTGCGACTTTTATGCATCGTCTTCCGGCCTCGCGCAGCCAGATCACCCTGGACATGAAGGCGCCTTTACGGTGGAGCCGCTCCACGTGTGCGGCTACCTCGGCCGCGTGCTCCTCAAGCTGGCTGTTCAGGCGTTCTTCCGCCCGCTCATATAAGGCAAGGTCTTCTTTGTTGAATTCCCGGATCACGTCCTTTTCCGCTTCCGTCAGGGCGGCCCGTTGCTGGTAACGACCCTGGTTCGTGCGGAGGTAATAGGGCGTTCCCCAGCCCAGCAGGGTGGCGAACAGGCAAATGGATTCTTCAAATCGCTCCGTTAAACCGGCCGCAATAAACCACTCATCCAGGTTTTGCAGGGCCTGCTCTATTCGGACTTCCGGTGCCGTATCCTTTTCGATCAGCAAGGTCACCTGTCCGTTGTTCAGATCGTGTGAGCGGATGTTCCGCACAAAATCACTCAAGCTGTAATCGTTGTCGATAAAGGCCTGTTGATACAGACGGTGTTTCGGGCGCGCTTTGACAAAATAATAATAGGACGGAATGCGCTTTAAGGGGTGTCGGAGCAGCGTGATGTATTTCGTTTGCCCGCTGAAGTAACGATGCATGCCGAAGGTCCGATGGCCGGTGAGCAGACGGATACGATCCCGGCGACCCGGTGGCATCTCCGTGAACAGGTCTTCGTTGACCTTGCTCGCCGCGACCATCTCAATCATGAAGGTTGGCTGTCCGCGATATTGCCAGCGCAGCATATTCTGCACGGACATCCCGGCCGCTTTCGGGATGTGCTGAAAGATAAGGTGGTCGATCTGCTCCATGTTACAGGGGCTCCCATTTGCTGAAGGTGGCGGCCTGGCCCCAGAACGTTTCGGCCGGGTCGTACACGTTCCATACGATCGCTTCGCGCACGATGAATCGTTTGCCGGTCGCGGATATGCGGACTCCTTCGTAGTCGTCGATAAAGCCGTTACGGGAAACGCGGTCGAGCAGGTCCTGGCGCGCCGCACGCTCAAGCGGTTCGGCCGACTTGCGGGAGGGGAGACGGGTGAAGCACTCCCAGTCCAGTTCAAACAGGGCCAGCGCGGCCCGATTTCCGAAGTTGAAGATGGGGTCGGCCTCTGTGCCATGACTCACCACCACAAATGGGGCCTCCCACACGGCTTGGGTATCCGCCGCGAGGGTTTGGCCCGTCAGCCGCGCGAAACTAGCGAGGAGTCGGTTGATGTGCTGTTCGGTTTCCGGAGTCATTGGGCCTTCCTACCATCGGAAGCGCCGCAGAAAAGGCTTCCTATGATCGTAAAATGTACCGCTCCGGTTCCGGTCAACGGAAGCTTTTTTAAAACGTTTTCCGTTCGACGGAAAACCTGCCCCCGCCTATAGTCGCGCCATGTCATCGCTTCGTATTGCTATCATCGGCCTTGGACGCTGGGGTCCGAATCACGTTCGCAACTTTTCTTCGATCCCCGATTGCGAAGTAGTTGCCGTCGTTGATCCGGATGAAAACGCCCGGCTCCGCATCGGCCGGCTGCATCCCACCCTGGCCCTTCACGCGTCCCTGGAGTCTCTCCTGGCGGAAGACCTGTGTGACGCGCTGGTGGTTGCGACCCCCACGGACACCCATTTTGACATTGTAAAAGCGGGGTTAAATGCGGGGAAGCACGTGTTGTGTGAAAAGCCCCTGACCAATCAGAGTAAAACAGCCTGGGAACTGCAGCACCTCGCAGAAGAGAACGGTGTAATGCTGATGGTCGGGCATGTATTCCTGTTTAACTCGGGTATCAACTACCTCTGTAATGCGGTGCAGGAACAGAACGTCGGCCAGATTTATTGCCTCAATGCGACCCGCACCAACTTGGGGCCGTTCCGAGCAGACGTGAATGCCGCCTGGGATCTGGCCTCGCATGACATTTATATTTTCAACGAGCTGTTGGGCTGTCGCCCGGAGTCCGTTTCGGCCGTCGGGCAATCGTATTTACGTCAGCCAGTTGAGGATATTGTCTACATTACCCTGTTATATCCCAACCGGGTGATGGGCCACATTCACGTCAGCTGGCTGGACCCCAAGAAGGTGCGTCAAATTACCCTCGTGGGTGAAAACAAGATGATTACCTGGGATGAGCTGGCCAATCTGGGTCCGATTACGATTCATGATCGCTCGGTTCAGAAAGAACCGGTCTACGAAACATTTGGTGAATTTCAGCTCCTGACCCGCGAGGGCGACCTCATCATGCCGCGCATTCCTGCATCGGAGCCGCTTGGCGCACAAGCCCGCTCGTTTGTCAGTCGCTGCCAGGCGCGTATCGCGGGCGAGGTTTCGCTTGAGCCCCGCGGCTCTGCGCGTCAAGGAGCCGAAGTGGTGGATGTACTGGAAGCGGTTGATCGTTCGCTTGCGCAAAAAGGCGCGGCTGTAGAGGTGCAGTATGGCGGATGATGTTTTCGTCCATCCCCAGGCGATCAATGATTGCCTGGAGGTCGGTGTCGGCACGAAGATATGGGCTTTTGCGCATGTGCTGGCCGGGGCGAAGGTCGGAGCCAACTGCAACATCTGCGAGCGGGTCTTTATCGAAAAGGGCGCAGCGGTCGGGGAGGGCTGTACGATCAAAAATGGGGTATCTGTCTGGGAGGGCGTGACGCTGGAGGATTATGTTTTTGTTGGTCCTGACGTGACGTTTACGAACGACCGCTGGCCCCGGTCCACCCGGAATCCCCTCCTTACTCCACGGACGGACTGGCTGGAACCCACGCGCATTTGCGAAGGAGCTTCGTTGGGCGCACGTTCGGTCGTCGTCTGCGGAGTTACCATCGGTGCCTATGCGATGATCGCTGCGGGGGCGGTGGTCACCCGGGATGTCGCGCCTCATGCCTTGGTGCTGGGGGCGCCCGCCCGACAGGTGGGGTGGGTCTGCATCTGCGGGCACCGATTGCACGAATCTTTTTCCTGCCCGTCCTGTGATCGGCGGTACACCTTGTCGGAAGACGTAATGAAGGTCCTAATATGATTAAAGTTGGCGTAATTGGATATGGTTATTGGGGCCCGAATCTCGTTCGGAATTTTCATGAATATGCCGAGACTTCGGTCACTATGGTGTGCGACCTGAACCAGGCCCTGCTCGAACAGGTGCGCGTGCGTTATCCGACGATTGCGATCACACAAAGCCTGGATGAGCTGCTGGCGCATCCGGAGATTGATGCCATCGCGGTTGCGACGCCGATTTCGACGCACTACGATCTGGCAATGAAGGTGATCGAGGCGGGCAAGCATGTCCTCGTCGAGAAGCCGCTCGCACACAGCGTTGAATGTTGCGACAAGCTGATTGCGGCTGCGGCCGCGAAGGGCGTCGTGCTGATGGTGGACCACACCTTTCCGTTTACTCCGGCCGTGCAGCGGATTAAAAAACTGATCGACGAAGGGGCGATTGGCGATGTGCTCTATTACGATTCGGTTCGGGTGAACCTCGGCTTGTTTCAGCACGATGTAAACGTGATCTGGGATCTTGCCGTGCACGACCTTTCGATCCTGGAGTACATTCTGGATGAAAAACCCACCATGGTTTCCGCCACCGGGATCAGCCATGTGGAAGGTCAGCCGGAGAACCAGGCATATATTACGCTGTATTACGAAGCCCGGCTGATTGCGCACATCCACGTGAACTGGCTGGCCCCGCTGAAGGTGCGTCAGACCCTCATCGGCGGGACGGAAAAGATGATCGTATACGATGATACGGAGAACACCGAAAAAGTGAAGGTGTACGACAAGGGGATCACCACCGACCAGTCTCCGGAGAGTGTTTATCAAATGCGCGTGGGGTATCGCGCGGGCGACATGTGGGCACCCCACCTGGAGTACGGCGAAGCCCTGCGCAACCTGGTGGCGGATTTTGTCGAATGCATCCGCACCGGAAAGACGCCGCTGACTGATGCGGAGTCGGGTCGTCGGATTGTGCGCGTGATGGAGGCCGCTTCGCTCTCCGTGAAGGAAAACGGTCGTCCGGTCGTCCTGTAGGTACGCTTTCGTGAGTCAAGGTGTTACCCATGCGGGATGTGGGTGAATCCCGGTCGGGTGTTTGCGCGATTTCTGTTTTCGCTTCCCGTTGAATTTGCTAGTTCAGAGGCATGATCATCCATCCTCCCCGCGGACCGCAATGGGCATCCTGGCTGTTGGTGGCCATCTGGATCTCCTTTATCTACTATACGATTATCAAGGCTTCGGATATCCGGAACACGATCGATAAGGAGCTCGGCACCAAGGTCGAGGAGGCGATCTACAAGGTGAAGGGTGGGGGAACCGAAGCGCAGAAGAAGTCGGACCAATATTCAAAAAAAGTGGTGATCTACCTCGTGCTGCTCATCGCCTTCAGCGGGATCATTTCCGCGTTCGTGATGATCATCCGAAACTGGGAGCGCTATGGATGGTTGAGTATCCTGGCCTTAATCGCGCTGCTGTATCTCTACTTCAATACCGTGTGGGATATTTACGACTCGAAAAAGCACTCGCGATGGGAGTCGATGCATTTCGTTCAGTATGGGGTGTTGTCGATCCTGGTCTTTCGGGCTTTTGCCCACAGCCTCCGCGACAGCGGTATTTACCTGGCGGTCCTGTTTTTTACCGCGCTTGTCGGGGCGGTGGACGAAACCGTGCAGTGGATTACCCCGGGGCGCTACTGGGACTTCGATGATCTGCCCTTGAATGCCTACAGCTCCTTGCTGGCGCTGATGGTCGTGGGCCTGGGCTTGCGACCGGCCTATCTCAAGTTGCGCGTCGGGGCGGTCTCCATGCGTACGATTGCCATCTGTGGTACGGCCTTCCTGATTTATCTCGGCGGCTGTTGCTCGAATACCGCCGCCTGGCTTCCATTCTGGCAGAAGACCTTTCCGACTGTCGCCGAGCAGGAAGATCCCATGGCCGAATATGGTTACCTGCATGTTGATCCGGAATTTGGCGCGTTCAAATCGCGGCTTACCCTGGAGGAAATCAAGGCGGCCGATGCGGCGCGTGCGGAGGAGGCGGCAACGTTGATGCCGGAAAAGTCGCGGATGCTGGATCTCGCACTCTATAACGTCTTCCTGGGTGAGTACAATTCGGTGCGTGACCCCTGGTTGCATGAGCTGCGGGTACACCTGTATTCGCGGGATAAAAATGAGCAGCGCGTGCGCGAACAAATCGAGGCCCCCAAGCCTGACTACGGGGAGAAGGTCGCCAAAATGCTGAAGGAAGAACAGATCCTCTGGAAGTATTACCCCCAGTTCATGGCGGCCTATAATCTTTTTCCAGACCGTCAGTTCCAGGCCGAGTTGAGACCGAATATGGACACGGCTCCCTACGTCAGCGCAGTGAGCCAAGGCTTGATCACGAAGGTATCACTCGGTCAAATCTGGAGCGTGATCATCGCACTGATCCTGGTGCTCTTCGGGTTATCTTTCTGGCGGAGGAAGCGGGAAGATGAAGCCATCGCGTAGAGCCTTTCTGGGCGCCGGCGCCGCCGCGTTGGCCGTTCCGAATATTCTTGCCGCACCCAAAAGCGGGAGGCCGCTGCGGATTGGGTTCTATACCGATCTGCATATGCGCCCGGAATGGGGGACGCCCGATGCCTGGCAGCAGGCGGCGGAATGGATCAACCGGCAGGACGTCGATTTCCTGATTTGCGGAGGCGATGCGATTACGGATGGCTTTGATGCGGGTGCGGATGCGCTGGAGCCTCGCTGGGACGCCTATTTCTCTGGGCATAACCGGCTCAACAAAGATGTGTATATGGCGCTGGGGAATCACGACATCGTCGGGGCTCAGCCCACCGATGGATCGGATCCGGAAGACGATCCGCGTCGCGTGTTTAAATCCAAATTCAAGCTCGAGCGGACGTATTACAGCTTCGACGCGCTGGGCCATCATGTGCTTGTGCTGGATCCCTTCGAGATCGGCTGGGAGGGAAAGGCCTTCCGGGGCTGGATCGATGAGGCGCAACAGGCGTGGATACGCGAGGACCTTGCCCGGGTGTCCGCTTCAACCCCGATTCTCATCGTCTCTCACATGCCCTTTTACTCGACCTATCGGCAGTTTACGCGTGGGGCACTTGAGCCCATGTCGAACCGGTACATCGTCGAGAACAACCTGGATGTGCTGAAGCTTTTCGCCCGGCACCGTCTCGTTGGGGTTCTCTCCGGCCACTTGCACGTGAATGAATTCATCAAGGTGAACGGCCTCACCCACATCTGCGGCGGCGCCGTGTGTGCCAAGTGGTGGCGCGGACCCTGGTTCGGCACCCAGGAAGGCTTCGGCGTCGTCAGCCTCGACGATGGAAACGTCGGCTGGGAATATATCGACTATCAGTGGGAATCGCGTCGCCCACCGGATCTGTAGCGGTGACCTGGTTTAGCTTTGTGGTTATAGAGAGGGCTGCTCCTTGCCACGGAGTGGCGGAATTCTTCAGCCCGGGGTAGCCTCCCCACGCCCACTCACCCCGGAGGGTGGAGGTGAACGTATCCTTCCGTCCTTCCGGGACGAGTGATGTTTTGTGCGGAACCCCAGGCTGAAAACCATGTCCCCTCCGAGGACGCCGATCTCCACGGGTGTATTTCTTCACCCGCGAAGGAGGCTACTCGGCCAGCAGAAACTCAATCGCGCGATCGACTTCCCTGTTCGACAAGTCGGCAAAACGAAGATTTCCTTTTTTATCGATGAGGTAATAGTCGGGAAACGAATCCGCTCCATAGGCCGCCTGGGTCTTCCCCTCACTGTCATGTGCGACGATGTAGGGAATCGCTTCCTTGGTTACAAAGGCGGGCATGCGATCGCCACCCTTTTTGCTGTGAACGCCGATGATGACGACCTTGTCCTGGTATTTCGTATGGAGATCCTTCAAGTGCAGCACGGCACTTCGACAGGGGCCTCACCAGGTGCCCCAGAAATCGATGAGGAGTACCTTGCCTTTTAAGTCGGCGAGCAGGACGGCATTTGCATCAGGGGTGTTCAGCCAGCCGGTCACCTGCAATGCGGGGGCCGGTTTGTTCTCCAGGGTATCTTTGAATGTGCGTTTGCCTTCGCGGGCAAAGTCATCTGCGAGGACCTGGGCGGAGATGAGCAAGGCGAGTAGCGGTATCCATCGAGTTTTCATTTGCGGGCTCCAAGTGAGGCTACAGTATCCACTTTTGTGGCAAACGATTCAAGAAGACGTTCGCACGGTGACGATTTAAGGGCTGGCAATCGGCGCGCCCTTCATTAGGTTGTAGGTGAATGAATGCGCCCAATTTAACGTCAAACCGGCAGCGACGCGCTTATGGATGAGATCCAGGAGTGGGTGAAGCTGTCGCAAGCGGGCGATGAAGCTGCGTTTGGCAAGCTGGTGGTGAGTTTGCATGAGCGCCTCTACGCCGTGTTGTATCGCATTGTCGGAAACGCGGATGATGCACGCGAGCTCGAGCAACAGACCTGGATCAAAGTGTGGAACAAGTTGCATACCTTTAAAGGTGAATCGGCTTTCTATACCTGGGTTTATCGGGTGGCGACGTACACCGCACTGGATTTTTTACGCAAACGGAAGCGGCGCCCGGAAATGGAGTTGCTGGAAGAAATGGATTTGAAGGCGCGGACGGTTCAGGAGCTTCCGCCCAGTGCGCGATCCCGACCCGACCGGGAGATGCAGCGTGCCGAATTACGTCAGGCGTTTGATCACGCCCTGGCCAAGTTGTCGGATAAACACCGTACCGCCCTTGTACTCAGGGAGGTAGACGGGTTATCGTATGAAGAGATTGCAGACGTGATGGAATGCCGGATCGGCACCGTGATGTCGCGGATTTTTAATGCGCGGAAGGCGATGCAGGAGCATTTAAAGGACCTTTCCTTATGAAAGACCAGGATATCGAAAAGTTGATCAGCCAGTCGGTGGATGGCGAACTGGATGCTGCGGGTCGCGCCATGCTGATCCGTAAAGAAGGTCCCATGTTTTCGGATGTTCGTGACGGCTTCAAATCTGCCGGAGATCTCATGCGCGAAGGCGCGTCGGAAGGGATGCCGACGGCGGAAGCCCTTTTGCAGGATGTCCAGCGGGAGATCCGGGCCGGATCCACCGGCGGCGAGGATCAGAAACCTGTGCGCTGGTTGCCGTGGGCGCTGGCGGCGGCAGCCGTGATCGCGATTGGGGTCGCAAGCCCTTTTCTGCGGGAGCAGGCTGTACCGCCACCGGTGCAGACGGCCGCTGTGGTTGAGTATTTGTCGACAGACCTTCCTGGAGCAGATATAGGGTCGTATGTGTTGCCAGAAAGCGAAGTGACTGTGATCTGGGTGTTTGAAAAGGAATCCGATGAAGGTTAGTTGCTACATCCTGTTGAGCCTGCTGTTTGCAGGCGCGCTCCACGCCGAAAACGTGCAGTTTCGTGGGGTGCTGATTCAAGCATCATCCACCCCCGGTCCGGCGGATCCCAAACTGGCCAACATCCAGAAGAAGCTGGGGAATTTCCCCTACAAATCGTTTTCCTATGTGGGTGAAGGTCAGGGAGAAATCGATGTGCCGGGAAAGATTTCCTTTGGGGTTGGCGGGGGCAGCACCCTCGATGTGGAGGCGGTAGAGATTGCTGGAAAGCAGGTGAAAACCTCGCTCCAATGGAAACGCGGCGGTAAGACGGCCATTGATACCACGATCGGAATCAACAAAGGTTCAGGTACGATCCTGGGCGGGCCGAAAAACGGTAACGGGGTCCTCATCCTGTACCTGACCGTCAAGTAGTCGTTCTACTCAACTGAGTCGGCGCGTGCTGTTCGGCAAAGCGGCTGCGATTTATCCCCGTCTGAACGCTGCGAAACCTCACTCAAATACCTGCGCAATTTTTTCTGAATAGCGGCCCTGCTGTTCGCGTCATACCTCCATAAGCAACATTAACCTGGAGACATGACATGAAAAACACATTGAGTATCATCACCCTCACCCTGGGCCTTGGGGTCTGCGCACCTCAGGCCCAAGCCGGCGACGAAGGATGGGCCGCCTTTGGCGGCCTGCTGGGTGGCGCCGTCCTGACGCATGCCGCATACCAGAGCCACGGCCACCATGCTGCACCCAGCCATGGGTCATCGCACCGCGAGAGTTCCGGACATTTCGAGTACCGGGAAGAGCGGGTTTGGGTCCCCGGGCATTACGACTATGAGCGGGATGCCTGCGGACACAAGGTGCGGGTGTTCCACCCCGGGCACTACAAGAGTGAAACGGTGAAGGTTTGGATCCCTCACCGCCGGGGGCACTATGCC
>JBLIND010000213.1:0-10994 GCA_047639095.1 Candidatus Omnitrophota bacterium
GATGAGGGAAAGCCGCTTGTCCGGTTCTGAGAGAGGCCTCGGTCTACTCGACTGCCGCAGCCCCGTCCCCCACCAGGGCTACCCCAAAGCCCGCCCCGGAGTGGCGGAACAAAGGCTTGTACCGTCCACGTTTACCCGCTCGGCAACCTTCTCCCGGTTGGCTCTAGAAACCGTCCCACCCAATGCGATCCGTACCGGTTGGGGGCCGGTTGGGTCAACCGGAACAGCCACATCATACGCATCGTAACAGTCACGGCAAAACTCCTCCACGTGGCCATGCATATCGTGAAGAGCCCAAGCGTTGGCAGCATACGAGCCAACGTCAACAGTTGCATTCACGAAGGGTCCGGGCTGGGAGGTCTGGCAGGGCACAGATCCGTTGTAGTTTGCCTGTTGTCCATTCAGGGTGTCGCCAAAAGAGAAAACGGTTTGGGTTTCGGCGCGACAGGCGTATTCCCACTCTGCTTCGGTGGGGAGTCGATAGGCCCAATGTTCGGGAGGCGGAAATTTTTGATTTCATTGCTCGAGGTACTGTTGGGCGGCCATGCTCTTCTGCACATCCGCGACTTTCCAGGGAGATTCAATCCCCAACAACGCCTGATAAAGCTGTACGTCTTTCATCCATGGACGGCAGATTCACGCCCTGGAGTGGTTGGGATGCGCAGCTCGCCGATTGGGCGGGACAAGTGTTGTTTTGTCGGACACCCTGACCTGATGCCAAGGCCAACTATAACTAACTAAGAAGTCAAAAAGAAGACCTAACGCAGCGTAGAGCGCGGCCTCAGGGCAGAAAATTTGCCTGTTTGAGCTTCCGGGGAAGATACTCTTCCAGAACAAAGTTCAACCCGTGTTTGGCGAAGGCCTGCTGCTCTACACGCACGCCCATTTTCAGCATCTGGTTCAGGGCGTCCTGCCACTCTTTATGATGCTTGATGAAGGGGTCGTTATCCAGGGCATCCTTGGCGCGTTTAACATCCTTTTCGTTCAGCGGATGAGTGGCGTCTTCCAGTCCATAATCGGTAATATCCTGCGGGGTCACGCCGAGGAAATGGACCTGAGGAACGCAGAAGTACTTATTGATATGCGCGGCACTTCCGGAACCGACCTTGAGGGTGCGGTAGATGTTGCAATAGCCATACGGATCGCCGTCGGTGAAGGCGAGTACGGGAATGCCCACATCGTCCGCGAGGCGCCGAACAAAACGCCGACACGCGCGCGTTGGAACGCCGCTCATGGCGACAAGAATGCAGTTGGCGGTATCGTAATATTGATGGTGCACCAGACGTTGAAAGAGCGAAGCGGTCTCCACCACCAGAACAAACTTGGCTTTGGTCTGAAACTTCAAATGTTCGACCCGGCTGGGGACACTCCAGGCTCCGCTGCCCATATTGGCACAATCGATTTTCACGTCTTTGCCGGTGGCGGGATTGATATCGATCACGACCAGTCGGCCGGTGACGTCCCCTCCCCGCTCTTCCGGAATATAGCCGAGCTGCTCGCGGTTGATCCCGAGCATGGCCTCCATATCGTCGAGCAGCGAGTCGCTTTCCGGCTGTTCATCGAACTTACATTCTCCCCAGCTCTTGCTGTTGTAATACACCTCACGTTTGCCCGCGATATCGTCTTTATCCAACAGGTCATTCTTGGTCGTGGCCAGGAGTCGCATGGACTGGGCAAAGGTTTTCACCGTGTTATACGACAGAGTCCGGGTGGACACTTTGCCCAGGATCTCGAAGTGGCCGACCTTCTCGTCGTATTTCACGTTCGACAGCTGACGAATGGGGAAAAGCATCTCCGGCTTTTTCTTCTTCTTCATGATCGTATCGTACATCTCTTTGGTCAGCTCCATAATCTGGCGGGAAGCCACCTGTTTGGAGACGATTTTGGGTGCACTGGAAGGCTTCTTCTTGCGAACGACTTTGATTTTCTTTTTAGCAGTCATGGGAGGTCGGGTAGGTCGTAATGGGTTTCAGGAAAAGACTCAAATATCGAGATGCGTCTTTTCGAGCATGCTCGTAAGCTGCTCCACTATTTTCTTTTCGTTCTTTTCATCCAGGCCAATAATCTCCGCCATGCCGAGGGCCATGTGCGGGATGTACATTTCTATGTAGTTCCGCTTGCGGGCGGTTTCCATGGCTCGTTTGCGTTTACTCAAAAAGATGGAGAGCTTGCGACCGACATCCTGCAGGGCAAACGTCAGCTCCTTGATGATCTCCGGATAATGGGCGATCGCCTCCTTGCTCTCACTGGTAAAGGGCACCCACACACTGGCGATATGCAGCATCAACACGACGGGGCCCTGAGGCATGCCCCCACGCGGATGGTTCAGCCCGTACGATTTCCACTTCACCCCGGTCACCGACTTGGTCATGGCACAGGCGCCTCCCATATAAAGCAACGGCACGCGATTGGCAAAACGCATGACCCGGACGGGCTCGTCGGCGTTGATTTCTTCCTGCCCAGGTTTGGCGTAGGCGAGTGCAACCTCGACCTGAAACGGATTCCCGCGATAGACGGTCGGGCTGCGCGTGGTGGCGGTATAGAAGTCGGCATCCACTTGCTTTTTCAAACCCGCCAACATATCCTCCTCGCCGATTGGGGACAGGCAGTCGGTCGGCGGTCGCATCAATTTCACATCCTGAATCGCGTTGAACAAGGCTTCGCTTTCCTGGTGGGCGATGCGGGTAGGCTTGGCCTTCGGGTTCAGGCCCGCTGCTTCGCAAATCTTGATGGCCACGGGTCCACTGACCCGCGAAAAATCCTCTGACAGCGCGCCCTTGAGGGTACGGGAACCCGAATCTTTCAGCATCTGCATGAGGATGCCCAATTCCACCCCATGCGGGTGCGGCTTAATCTCCGTCGGCAAGTCCGGCAAGTGCTTCAAGACGCGGAAGAAGGTCGTCCAGCACATGTCGAGATCCTGCTCCTCCATTTCCTTCGCCTCCTTTTCGAGGATGACCCGGTAATAAAGTTGGAGATGCGGATTCACAATCGCCGTCTGTTTAATGTACTCATCCACGGATAATTTTCCACGCCGGTAGGAACCTTCCATCTCGATGCTCACCATGGTGCCGTGCGAATAGCTGATGGCGCGGCCTTCCCTTTCCTTCACCGCGTCGTACGGGAAGAATTCCGGGCACCATTCAACCTCCTCCTCCTTGAGCAGGACCGGCTTATTGGTCCGGGTGTCGATCTGCACATGCACGCTGTGTGCCAGCTTCTTCCCCTTGGTCTTGGAGATGATCTTCGTCGCCTGTCCGGTGGTTAACTGACCGTACATGCCCGCGGCGCTGATCCCAATGCCCTGCTGTCCGCGCGACATTTTCAGGCGATGGAATTTCGATCCATACAGAAGTTTGGCAAAGATTTTGGGGATTTGGGCCTGAACGATACCCGGTCCGTTATCGATGACGGTCATGCAAAATCGTTTAGTGCTGATCTGGCGGAGTTCCACCGCGATCTCCGGCAGGATGCCCGCCTCCTCTGCGGCATCGAGGCTGTTGTCAACAGCCTCTTTCACCGCCGTACCCAGGGCCTTGGCGGGACTGTCAAAACCCAACAGGTGCCGGTTTTTCAGAAAAAATTCAGATACGGAAATGTCCCGTTGGCGTTCAGCCATCGTTTCCGCGGTTTCCTTCTTCGTCGGTTTCTTCTTTGCTACCATGGAGCTCCTGCGTCGGGGTTACGAAAGAACGGATCTTGAATGGTTTACATCAAGGGATCAATGGAAAATCACCGTTCATGGCGATGGAGGGTTCACACGCCTATGCAGGCAACTGCAGGGATTCAAACCAGCGGGTGGCGAGCCGGCGTTGCTCATCGGTAGTGCGGATCTGCATCAACTGCTGCAAACGGGTAAAAGCGTCTTCCGGAGGAATACCCTCGACCCGGGAAAGCACACAGGCCAGCACCACCCCGGTACGACCGACGCCCGCGTTACAATGCACGGCCACATTTTCGGTTTGCAGGCGCACGACCACCTGATCGATCAGCGGCGCCAGGACCTCAACCGTCGGAGCAGTGAAGTCGCCAATCGGACAATGGATGAATTGCATCCCATGCTTGAGATAGATGGCTCGGATATCCTTCCGCGCCTTCAACTCGATCTCGGAAGGCGTGGTGAGGATCACTACGGTTTTAACCCGGCTCTGCTTATAGTACTTCAAGAGTCGGTTAAACGGATCGTAGGGTCCAAACGGCATCGGACTCGCGAAGAGCTTGCCTTTGGTATCCACAGGGACGCGCAGGAAGCTGACCGGTTTTTTGTATGTAAGCAAAGGCATGTGGTAACCTATCGAATTTCACTCACGACTGGCAAGCCAACACATGGCTCACGACCAGACGGGTCACCTTGGCCATAAACCCGTAGTCGAGGGTGTCGGGGGTATCGCTCACAGTGTGATAATGGGCATTCCTGAATTCCGAGGTGTCGGTCCACATGATCGCAGGAATCCGCGCATCCCAGAATGGTGCGTGGTCACTCCGGAGCAGGACGGGCACCAGCTTTTCCATTCCGAGATAGGTTTTCAGCCCCAGCACCTTGAACGCGGGGAGATAGGTCCGGGCCAGTTGGAGGAGTTCTTCGTTCAGCTTGTTAGAGGTGCGATTGCTGAGCAGGGCGAGAAAATCTCCGACGTCCGGGGCTTCAATCGGCAAGCCCGGCGGCAGCCGCTGGGAACCGGGTTGGTCGGATGCATAGCCCACCATCTCGAAGATATGCGCCGCGGCTATGGCATAGCGGGTTTCCGTTGCCAGCGAAGCCACGTATTCGATGCTGCCCAACAAACCGTCTTCCTCCCGGTTGAAAATCACCACCACACAGGGAACGCCCCGCTCCCGAAGCACCCTGCCAGCTTCCATCGCCGCAGCAACCGCGCTCGAATTGTCATCCGCCCCTGGGCACTTCGGTACCGTGTCATAATGCGCGCCCAAGAGGTAAAGCGGACCGTCCACGGGATCCGGTGGGAGAGCCACAATATTGTCGAAGCTTCCCTGCCACTCCACCGTGTAGCCCATCTCGCGCAGCGATGTGGTAATCCAGTCCCGCGCCTGGAGGTTGCCTGCCTTTTCGTGTGTATAGTGTCGCGGATAATCCAGAGCCTGTACGACACTTTCGAGCCGCGTTTCGGAGACCTGTTGGAGGACCTCCACAATTCGGGGATCCGGCGTGCGGCCCTTTTTGCGAGCAGCGTGGACGACTTTCATATGCTCAGGCTAAACCGTTTTTACGGTTCTGCAAGCTCGCCAGCCGATACGTAAGCGCACGTACACGTCGCCGACCGTCTCGAGCATGTGCAACACCTCCGACGAGGCCGATCATACAGCCGATTTGACCAAAGCCCAAAAATGTACCGATCAAGCGGACGTAATACCTCGTCTGGTAACCATCAAGAAATCCACTCCTGTGCGCGTGCATGTAGTTTTCCTCCGACAGGAACGGGCTTCAGGAAAGCTTCCGATGATAGTGCCCGTTTTTTGGTGCTTTTCCTATCATAGGAACTAGAAAAATCGCCATGAATGACACGCAAAATCCTCTCCTGACCCCGACTACCCTGCCCCATGGGGCCTATCCTTTTGACCAGATCTCCGACGAGCACTATCTCCCGGCTTTCGAGCACGCCCTGGAGGTTTCGCGTTCGAACATCGAGGCTATTCGAAGCGACGCCGCCGCACCGGACTTTGAAAACACGGTTGTTGCGTTGGAATCGGCGGATGACCTGCTCGACTGGGTGAGCTCGGGCTACTACGACATGAAGATCACGATCGGCACGGAGCTGATGCACGAACTGGATCAGACCATTTCCCCGATGCTGGCGGCCTACCGGAACGACCTGGCCCTGGACGAGGCCTTGTTCGCCCGGGTGAAAGTGCTCTATGATCAGCAGGACCAGCTCGACTTAAACACCGAACAACACCAGGTGTTGACCAAGCTGTATAAATTTTTTGCCCGCAACGGGGCCCTACTCGACGAAACGGGCAAGAAGCGCCTGCGGGAAATCGACGAAGCCCTGTCGAAGCTCTCGCCGCAGTATCAGCAACACGTGCTGAAGGAAATGAACGGCTACGAGCTGCACGTAACTGAGGAGGCCGACCTGGCGGGTTTGCCCGAGAGCTCGCTGGATATGGCGAAAACGGTCGCCGAGGAAAAAAAGAAAGCCGGGTGGATCTTCACCCTGCAGATGCCGTCCTATTACCCCTTCATGCAATATGTGGACAACCGGAACCTGCGCGAGCAGATCTGGCGGGCCTTCAGCGGGCGTTGCGTCGGCGGCGAGAACGACAACAGCGAGGTGATTCGCCAGATGGTCCAGCTTCGTCACGAGCGCGCACAGCTACTGGGCTACCCAAGCCATGCGGCGTATACGCTCGAGGAACGCATGGCGGGTACGCCGCAAACGGTCTACGCCTTTTATGATCGCCTGATTGAGGTGGTGCGACCGGCTGCGGAAAAAGATTTTGCTGCGGTTCGGGCCTTGAAAGCCGAACTGAGTGGTAATGCGGACTTCCAACCCTGGGATTTCAGCTATTACAGCGAAAAGCTCAAGCAACGCACCTTCGATTTTGATACCGAAGCCCTGCGGCCGTACTTCAAGCTGGAGAACGTGGTCGAAGGCGTGTTTGAACACGCCCGGCGGCTGTACAAGCTGGAATTTGTCGAGACGAATGCGGTTCCCAAGTATCATCCGGAGGTTACGACTTACGAGGTGCGTGATCGGGACTCGGGCGATTTTATCGGTTTATTCTACACGGATTTTTTCCCGCGCGACACCAAGCAGAACGGCGCCTGGATGTCGCCGCTCAAGGAGCAAGGCTTGCGGGATGGCCAGGTGCAGCGGCCCCACATCATGAATGTGTGCAACTTCACCAAACCGGCCGCGGGCAAGCCTTCCCTGCTGAGCCTGGACGAGGTGCTGACCCTGTTCCACGAATTCGGTCATGCTTTGCACGGCCTGCTATCGGACTGCACCTATCGCTCGATTGCCGGCACGAATGTCTACTGGGACTTTGTCGAGCTTCCGTCTCAGATCATGGAAAACTGGCTGATGGAAATCGAGGCCTTGAACCTGTTTGCCCGCCACTATGAAACCGGCGAGGTCATGCCACCGGAGCTGATCGACAAACTTCGGGCGAGCGCCCGCTTCAATGCAGGGATCATCAACCTGCGCCAGATCTTCCTCGGCAAGCTGGATTTGTCGTATCACGACGGTGACCCAAGCGGGATTGACGACATCGCCGCGCATGAGTGGGCCGCGACGCAGGGTACACATCTATTTGATCTGGTTCCCGGAACGGCAGTATCGCACAGTTTTCTGCACATCTTCGCCGGAGGGTATTCCGCGGGGTACTATTCATATAAGTGGGCCGAGGTCCTGGACGCAGATGCGTTTGAGATGTTCAAAGAAGAAGGAATCTTCAATCCTGAGACCGCCGCGCGGTTCAGGGAACATATTCTATCCCGGGGCGGATCCGAAAATCCTATGGAGCTATATAAGCGTTTCCGCGGCCGTGAGCCTGATCCCGAAGCGCTCTTACGACGCGATGGCTTGATCCCGGCATGAGCGAACCGGAGTCGAAGTCAAAGGGGGGAATAATTGGGGGGGAATACCGACACTTTAGCCTTCCCTCGGTTGAAAGCTGTTTGTAACAATGTGCGCCACGTCAAATGTGTAGATCTTCATGCGTAAACAGTTTCTGATAAACCAGCTTCTCATTCTGCTCCTTCTCGCCCCCGCATTGATGCAGGCTCAGAACCCGCCGAAGATGAAGATCTCGGACATTCGCAAGATGGAAGACTGGCGCCGGGTTCCGGTTCTGATGGCCGCTCGGAAATTCCCTGAGGCGATTAAGCTCATCGATATTGCTGTCCCGATTTTCCGGAAATATGCGGACCAGTATCCCCAGTTCAAGGACTTCATTGAAGACTCCATCTTTAACAAGGCCATCTGTATCCACGAGCAGGAGCAGTTCGATCAGTCAAAAGATGCCTTCAAAGCCTATCTGGCCCAGTACAATCGGGGAAGGCATCGAAAACCTGCGCTGATCCTCTGGGCGGATGCCCACGCGGCGAAAGAGGAGTGGGACGAAGTCCTCAAGGTCGGCGGACGCATCTATAAAGACGTAACCCTCAACTTCCGTGAAAACCTGGCCATGTACGGCATCATGGGGGAAGCATATTTCCAACTGGAAAACTGGCAGGAGGCCGTCGAGCCACTATATTGGACGTTCAAGAATGGCAGTGGCGATGAACGCATCGGAGCGGCCACCTATCTGACCATCTGCCTGGTTCGCCTGAAGGAATTCAAAAAGCTCTACGAGTTTGTCCCTTTTGTCTACAATACCCCCGCCCGCTACGATCTCGGTCTGCAGATGGCCCTGGTGGAGGAAGGCGATGAGTTTTATGACGATGGGGCCAGCGACAAAGCGCTGTTGCTCTTCCGCCTGGTGTATAAAAAGTCGGAACTCCTCATTCAGCTGGATGCCTTGTTGACCAAAATGGAACGCGACAAAAAGCGCATGATGACCCAGGAGCAGTCCACGGTGGGGGAAACCCTGGCGAGCAAATCGCGGCGCTATGATCGTTCCATCAAGCGGGCCAAGGAACAGCTCGTAGAGTTGAAGGAATTTGAGGACTACGACCAGGAAATCGACATCCGGGTCGGCAATTGTTACTTCGAGCTCGAGCGTTACCTGGAGGCCTTGTACACCTATCACGCCATCTACGAAGATTATCCCGATGACGACCTGGCGCAACAGGCGCTGTACAGCTGTTTCACTACCGCCTTCGCGATGAAGGATATCGACCGGGCGCTACACCACGCCTACGAGTATGTCGACGCCTTTCCGCCTCCGAAGAAAAGTGCATTCTGGGATACGGTGACCTTGAACATTGCCACGATCCACGTGGAGCGAGAGGAATGGGAGAAGGCGATTGCGATTGCGCAAAAGGCGATCAAGCTGAAGCCAGATCACTCCGTGGTCGACAACATGATTTACATCATCGGCTATAGCAGATTTCAGCTGTCGGAAACCGTCGTGGCCATGAAGCAGTTTGAGCGGATCTTCGAGAAGCATCCGCGCTCGCAATTTCTCCAGCCAGCCCAGTACTGGCATGCCCAGGGTCACCTGTTCGAAGCCAACTACGTCCCCGGACGTGAGGAGCTCTTGGAATTCGTGGGTTCCTACTCCATCGGCCCCCTGTACGAAGATGCGTATTATCGTCTCGGGATGGCTTTCTATGGCGAAGGCGATTTCACCAATGCCCTGGCCACCTTCCAGGCCTTCGTCGGCGAATTCCCCGAATCGATCCTCACCTCCGAAGCGCACGCGTTCAGTGGCGACATCCTTGCATCCTGGGGCGACGAGCACCTCGATACCGCACTGGAACAATACACTCTGGGGACCGAAACTGCGGTGAACATGGTCCAGACGGATTATGCCACCATGGCGATGGCCCGACTGCACGAGTTGGAAAGCAATCACGAGAAGATCATTGAGCTGTGGTCCAACTACCTGATCAAGCATCCAGAGGAAGGCAATTTTACCGAAGCCATCTATTGGATTGGCGCATCGTATAAGAATCTCAACAACTGGGAAAAGGCGCTCAATACGTTCTACGATGGCGTGGTGAAATATGGAGATGATCCACATCTGTATGGGATCGACATGATCCTGCGGGACATTGCGACCGAGTTCGAGGGCCTGCCGGACATCAACTCCCCGACCTATGATCCGTCAAAGGTCGACCGCGCCAACCTGGACATGTTGTTGTCCTTGAAACAGCGCTTACGCGACGAGATGATGAAGGCAGGCAAAGAACGGCGTCTGACTCTGCTCATGCGCCTCGCCGCCCTCTTCTATTCCATCACCAAGGAGGGTGGCTCGGATGCCGGAATTCTCAGTGCATTCATGCGAGAGAGTTACATTACCAATGCCGGTCCGATCTCGCTGGTCATGATGGGCCGTGAAGCCTCCAAGCGCGGCAACATGGATATGGCGAACCGGATTTATGACCACTTCCTGGATGAGCATAAGGATTCCGATCTGGCCCTGGAGGCTTTGAAGGGCGTGGCCGAGACCAAGCTGGAACAGGGTAAGCTCGATGAAGCCGCGGTCTACCTGACGGATATCGCCAATCGCTTTGCCACCATGGAAGACGCGGCCTGGGCGAACCTACGGCTGGCGGATATCTACACCAAGAAGCGTAACTTCGAGGCCGCGGAAGGGCTGTACAGCCTGGTTGCTTCGGTGAAGGAATGGAGCGGTGACGCGACTCCCGAGGCCCTTTACGGACTTGGCCAGGCCAAGATTGCCCAAGGGAAAACCGAGGAAGCGACGGCCTACTTTGAGAACATCTACATTCTCTATGGCGGCGGCTATCCCAGCTGGGGCGTGAAAGCCTATATCGCCCGGGCGCGCGCCCTGGTGAAACTGGGTCGTAAAGACGATGCCAAAGCGATCCTCCAAGAAATGGTGGACAACGAACGACTGTCTGCGGTTCCCGAAGCAAAGGAAGGGCGCGAGCTGATTGAACAACTCCGTTGATGATCCGGTTATGAAATTGCTCACACGTTTTCTCTTTATCGCTTTTCTAGGCCTTCACCTGTCGGGACAGGTCCTGGGCCAAGACAACCGCGCCTCGCTCCAGGACAACCTCAAGGAAGCTACCGAGCAGGAAAAAGCCCAGGCCATCATCCTCTTGCGAAGTGGCGGAAAATGGGAAGTCAACCTGGTTGGACGTACCAGCGGCGGGACACTCAAAATGCGGCGGGCCGGGCAAACAGGGATCTACGAATATCCTTTGAAGGATATTGCGGCGATCAAGTTCAACCTGGAGGTGGACGAGGTGGAGATGAGCGCCCTGTTCAACGCCCGCAAGTTTAAAGACGTGGTCAAAGCGATCGATGAACCCACCCGTGACGTCATGCGGTACATGGATATCCCCAACAACGCGAACAAACTGATCATGCAGATGTTACGCGCCCTCTTCTGGGACA